>SKRW01000003.1 GCA_007118295.1 Paracoccaceae bacterium
AACATGAGTGGTCCCGGTCTATGAGAGGTCTGGCGTCTGGCGATGCATCACATGCCCGCCTTGCGCGTCAATAACGTGAATGACGTAGTGATATGGTGCTGCGCTGGTCGGTGGTTCATGCGGCGCATCAAGCTGCAACTCGAACTGGAATGCCGTGCTGGTTGCAGCCGATACCAACGACCGGCCAAAGAACGCGCTGAACGGGCGGTGCATATGCCCGCACAAGACCGTGACTGTCTGCCGCTGCGCATCAAGAATTGACCGAAGCGCGTCCTGACCTTCGAGCAAGATCGCCTTGTCCAGACGTCCCATCCGTGGTGCGCAGGGCGGATGGTGCATGGCAACGAAAGTATGGCCCTCGAACGGGTTTCCAATCTCCTGTGCCAGCCAGTCCAGTTGAGGCGGCAACAGGCGTCCGCCGATTTCCCCTTGTGACAGGGTGTCGAGCGCGAAGATCCTCGCCTGACCGCAGTCTCGTTTGTGATACATCAGGTCAGCGTCGGCGTAGGCCTGTTCACCAGCGACCTGCCGCAGCAGATGACGATCATCGTGATTGCCGGGGATGACAATGTAGGGAATCGGCAGGTCCGCAAGCAGGCCTGCAAGTTCTGCATATTCGTCCGGGCGCGCATCATTTGCAGTGTCGCCCGTGATGACCACCAGATCCAGTTTCGGGCGAAACGCGGACAAGTCCCTGATCAGGGCACGCGCGCGCGCCACCGCATCGGGCTGCACCAGCCCGACCGGGCCTGTGTCTGCGACAATGTGAAGGTCCGAGATGTGTGCGATTTGCATAGTGGTTCCTTAGCGGATGCCCGAGCGCATGAAGCTCTGCACGAACTGGCGCTGGAAGATCAGAAATGCGACAAGCAGTGGCGCAACGGACAGCAGCGTTGCGGCTGTGACCGTTGGCCAGTCAATGCCCTGTTCGACAGTCGAGAACACCTGAAGGCCAACGGTGATCGGGCGCGTGGTTGCTGAGTTCGTTACAACAAGCGGCCAGAGGAAGTTATTCCAGTGATAGGCCACCATCACCAGACCATAGGCAAGATAGGTGGATCTGGAGAGCGGCACATAGACGCGCCAGAGCACCTTGAGAGGTCCGGCGCCTTCCATGCGCGCCGCCTCGTCCAGTTCTTTCGGCACGCTTTTGAACGCCTGACGAAACAGGAATATCCCGAAAGCGGACGCCAGATAGGGCAGGGCTATCGCCGGGATCGTATCGATCAGCCCCATCTTCGAGATCGTAGCATAATTTCGCACCAGCAGCACTTCGGGCATGACCATGAGCTGGACCAGTACAACCATGAACAGCCATTGCGACCCCCGAAAGGGGAATACCGCAAAGGCATAGGCCGCAAGCGTGCAGATCACGAATTGCGAGATCACCACGAATGTCACCAGAATGAAGGTGTTCAGAAAATACCGGTCAAAGGGCGCGGCATTCCAGACGCGCACGAAATTTTCGAGGGTCAGGGGGGCAAACAGATCGAAACTGCCCACATAGACGGGCGGGTGAATCGCAGTCCAGATTGCAAACAGCAGCGGCAGCACCCATAGCAGCGCAAGGCACCAGGCAAACAGGGTAACCGAAATCTGGGTGGCGTTTGACGGACGATTGGCGCTCATCTGTAGTGAATCCTCTTGTCGAGAAAGCCAAACTGGATCAGGGCGATCAGGGCCAGAATGGACAGCAACACAACGCTGAGAGCCGCAGCATACGCCGTGTCCCAGAAGTTGAACGCAACCTGATAGATGTAGTGAAGCAAAAGCTGGGTAGAGTTGTTCGGCCCGCCGCGCGTCAGGGCAATGACATGGTCCACCAGTCGAAAAGCCTCGATCACGGCATTGATCAGGATAAACAATGTCGTCGGCATCAGCAGCGGCAAAACCACACGGCGCAGGCGCTGCAGGTAATTTGCGCCTTCCAGCGTCGCGGCCTCTAGCAGCGATGGCGGTATCTGTTGCAGCGCCGCAAGATAGAAGATCATGAAAAACCCGGCCAGCTTCCAGATCGTGATGGCGATAAGCGCCCACAAGGCCGTGCCGGACTGACCCAGCCAATTCGTGCCACCAAGCCCGAAAAGCCCTAGGAACTGATCGATCAGGCCATAATCGGGGGCGTAAAAGAACATCCAGATATTGGCTACCGCGATCATGGGCAGGATCGTGGGCGTGAAATAGGCAAGCCGGACAAACCCCCGCCCCTTGATCCGTGAATTGACCAGAAGCGCCATCGCCAGTGCAAGGCCCATCGATACCGGGATCGTGACCGCCGCATAGATCAGGTTATTGAAAAAGGCGCGGTGGAAAACCGGATCCGCCGCCATCCTTTCGAAATTGCCCAGCCCGACAAAGGCGGCTGGCCTCCGACCGCGCGGGGTCGAGAAGAAACTGTCAATCAGGGTTGCGACTGTGGGGTAAAAAGTGAAGGCAATCAGCAGCACGGCCGCCGGAAACAGCAGGAACATGCTGATGATGAAATTGCGTGATACCTTCATGTCTCTTTTCCCCACAGTCTTGGTTTTGCAGATCAGTCGCGATAGATCGCCAGAATGCGGTCAGCCTCGGCCTGTGCGGCCTGCATGGCTGCTTCCGGGGTTTGCTCGCCAATCACGGCAGCCTGGATACCCGTGTTGAGCACCTGGTTTATCCGTGCGGCCTCGAAGGTCGAGATTTCCGGCACAGAGTCTGCGATCTGCATGCGTGCCACTTGTGCCTGTGGCACTTCCTGCACAAAGTTCCGCAATGTTTCCGTCTCCCAGGAATCGTCGCGCGGTGCGACATAGCCGGTTTGCACACCCCAATCGGCAAGCAACTCTGCAGAGGTCATGAATTTCACAAATTCAAACGCCGCTGCTTGCTGTTCTTCGGATGCCCCGGAGAAGATGTAGAGATTGCCCCCACCCAGCACGGAGGCCGGCTCGGGGTTGCCCGGATAAGGTGCGACCCCAAAGTCGAAAGGAGCATTGTTGCGAATGTTCGACAGGTTGCCGGTGGTGTGCCATGCCATGGCCAGACGTCCCTGCATGAAATCACTGGGCGTGGTGCCCCATTCCAGGATGCCGGGGGGGTGAATGCCATGCTCGGTGCTCAGATCGACAAAGAACTGCAGCGCTTCGATAACCTCGGGCGAATCGAAGAAAGTGTGTGTGCCGTCTTCGCTGGACAGCATTCCCCCATTCTGTGCGACCAGGGCCCCGAAAAGCCAATGCACCGCGTTCATGCTGCTCGGAATTCCCAGACCCCACTGGGTCACATTGCCAGAGCTGTCACTTACGGTCAGCGCCTTGCCGAATTCGACCATTTCATCCCAGGTGCGCGGCGGCTGTTCCGGGTCAAGGCCCGCTGCAGCGAAGGCTTCCTTGTTGTAATACATGACAGCGGTTGAACGCTGAAATGGAACCGCCCACAGATGACCATCCACCTGCGCAGACGCCAGATAGGCTGGCATGAAGCCGTCCAGCCATTCCTGATCGTCATCCGACGTGACGAATGTGTCAATTGGCTGGACAACATCTTCGTCGATCAGCGTGTAGATGTCGGTCGCAAGCAACACAGCTACGGTCGGCGGGTTGCCGCTGCGCGCGGCAGTCAGCGCGCGGGTCGTGGTTTCCGTATAATTGCCGGAAAAGATGGCCTCTACGGCGATATCGGGGTTTTGCGCCTGAAACTCGGCAACATAACCGTCGATCACATCCGTCAGTGGGCCGCCTACTTGCACCGGGTAAAAGAAGGTGATGTTGGTTTGCGCGATCGCTGGCGACAGGGCAAGCATGCTCAGACTGGCGCTGCCCAGCAGCGCCCGTTTCAGAAAAGTCATGGTCATGGTTTCCTCAGGCTGGTTGGAGTTCGGTCCATTTGGGTTGCGGCACGGTAATGTCCTGCCGCAGCCCAGTTTCGGCATCAAAAAGATGAAACGCATCGGCGTCCCATCCCAGATGAAGCGTCGTCCCGATCTCGGTTGAGGGACGACCCTGCAGGCGAACCGCACATTGCGTCACGCCCAAGTCTACGGAGAGGATCGAGTCCGCCCCGAAGTATTCGATCTGAACTACCCGCCCCGGCAAGCCGCGCTCCACCGGATAGAGGTCTTCGGGGCGCAGGCCGACCAGCGACGAACGCGGAACATTCATGCCGCAGGCGTCAAAAACAGCGGCCTCGATCACATTCATCGCAGGTGCCCCGATGAACCTTGCAACAAATGTGCTGGCGGGGCGGGAGTACAGCATTTCGGGAGTATCGAACTGTTCGATACGCCCTTCGCGCAAAAGCGCCACACGATCAGCCATGCTCATCGCTTCGGTCTGGTCATGTGTGACAAAGATCATCGTGATGCCCAACCTGCGCTGAAGCGATCTGATCTCATTTCGCATTTCAGCCCGAAGGGACGCATCCAGATTTGAAAGTGGCTCGTCCAGCAGGCAGATTGGCGACTCGGCAATCAATGCGCGCCCAAGCGCCACCCGTTGCTGTTGCCCACCAGAGAGTTGTGACGGACGCCGGTCCAGTAGCGCCTGCAAGCCCAGCAAAGGGGCCACCCGAGCAAGCTTTTCGGCCTGAACCTTTCGGGATTCTCCCCTTACTGAAAGGCCGAAGGTAATGTTTTCGCCAACAGTCAGATGCGGAAAAAGCGCATATGACTGAAACACCATCGAAATACCTCGCTTGGCGGATGGAAGCGCCGCAATGTCGCGACCATCAAGCAGGATTTCGCCCGAGCTTGCCTCTTCAAGACCCGCGATCAGGCGCAGCGTCGTGGACTTGCCGCACCCCGATGGCCCCAGAAGGGCGATGAACTCGCCTTCTCGGGTTTCAAGCTCCAGATCACGGACCACATGCGCCGTGTCCCAGAATTTGTTCAATCCGCGGATAGTCAGGATCGGCATTGGACGTCCTCAGGCAAAGATGAACTTTTGTTGTAGCGTCTCGGGCAGGTCAGAGATTTGCTCTCTCGACCCGGAATCTGTCACGATCAGGTCCACATCCCCAAGGGAGGTGATCATCGAAAGCGCGCTTTTGGTGAATTTCGAGTGGTCGGCCAACACAATCACCTTCTGAGCGATTGCGATCATTGCTCGCTGCGTTGCAGCAACAGTGGGCGTCGCAACATTGATCTGCGCGCGGTTCAGATCGACTGCCGAAACCGACAGGAACAGCTTGTCAACATTGAACCGAGCAATCATTTCGGCGGCAAGCGAACCACTCAGGCTGTGATTGATGTCGCAGTATTCCCCCCCGATCACAAAAAGACGCTCGACTTCAGCGGCACTCAGGCAGGTCGCGATATCGGTTCCGTTCGTAACGAATGTAAGGTCCTTCCGGTGCGCCAGATGGCGCGCAACCTGGAGCGTTGTCGTCCCGGCATCGATGAAGACAACATCGCCCTCGGCAACCAGTTCAGCGGCCGCTTTGCCTATTCTGGCCTTCTCAGCAGCGTTTTGAACCAGTCTCTCTGCGTTGGAATATTCCTGTATGATCTGCCCGGCGGGCAAGGCCCCGCCATGTGTGCGCCGGATCAGACCGCGCGCTTCCAGATCAACAAGGTCGCGGCGAACGGTCGCCTCTGACACGCCCAGATATGAGCGCAGATCCTGCGTGTCCACATAAGACTGGGCCTGCACGCGCTGCAACAGACGCGCCTGTCGCTTGCTGGTCAAGGAAATCGTCTTGCTATCCGCCATAACCCGTGAGCCCAGTGATTCTATCTTATTCTCAGCTAGCATAAATTTTAAGCAAAGTCATGAGTGTTTTCGATCATCTGAGTGTTTTTAGTCACAAAGATGATTAGCAGACATATTTTTCTTGGTGCTGATATGCACATACGACGGCAAGGGTTCTGCGGCACTTGACTGGGTGTTGATTTCGGCATGCGGCAAATCCCGGTGCTTATCACAGCTCCACCAGTATACGGGTTCTACCGTCCGAAGCATTTGAACCTGACACTCCGGGGCCTTCTTTTGCGGGACCCTGCGCGGTGATAATCGCTCAATGCTACAGGCATGTGACATGCTGGGCGCTCAGTGCCGCAATATGTAGCAGAATGCTGGTTGGCTCGTATTTTTATCGTCAACTGGCGGTCTGGAGTTGACGTGGCCGCATGCGGGTATGACAAACTCTCATTAATGTCATACCCGCGCACGGAGTCTTCATGACAAGACCATTTTTAGCCGCGGCCATTTTGGCCATTGCACCGGTCGCCGCGACCGCACAAAGCCTGACCCTGTTCGCCTCGGGCGAGGATCTGGCGACCGAAGGCTTCAACTCTCCAAAGCTGACGCGCGACGGTTGGGCGCTGGAATTCACGCGAATTCTCGCGACCTTTGACCACATCACAGCGTGGCAATCCGATCCCCCTTTCATGGGCGATGGACCTGAAATTGCGGGCGCAGCGCTGTCAATACCCGGCCCTTTCACAGTGGATCTGGTCAATGCGGATGACGCGGACCGCGTGGCACTTGCAACTGTCGAGGCGACGGAAGGGCATTACAACGCCCTGTCATGGGCACTGGTCCCGGCAACACGCGGAGATGCAGAAGGCTTCTCTCTGATTTTCGAAGGCGTTGCGCGCAAGGATGGTCAGGAAGTGGCTTTCACCTTGCGCAGCACCGACGCGGTGATGCATGCGTGCGGCGAGTATATGGGCGACGAACGCAAGGGCTTTGTAACTTCGGGCGGCGCGGCGGATCTGGAGATCACCTTGCACCTCGACCATCTGTTTGGGCGGGCTGACAAGGGCGGAGATGATGAAATGAACCGTGACGCATTGGGATTTGATGCCTTTGCAGCAGGCGGGACGCATGACTTCTCGCTAGTGGGGCTGCATGTTGGCCATGTCGGAGAAGGCCATTGCCATGACACGTTGCTCTAGGCTTGTTGCCGCTTGTGTGCTTGCGGTTCTCTGCGCCCCGCATGTCGCATTATCACATGCCGCGCTGATCGAGGCCGAAACAACGCAGGCTATCCGTCTGCATGCCTTCTATGAGACGGGCGAACCGATGGCGCAGGCGCAGGTCATCATCTTTGCACCCGACAACCCGGCGCTGGTCTGGGGGCAGGGCCTGACAGACCTGCAGGGACGCTTTGATTTCATCCCCGATGCGCAAATGGGGCGCTGGTCCGTTCAGGTGCGCCAGGCGGGGCATGGGGCCATGGCGCATGTCGAGATGGGCACAATGGACCCTGTGGTCATCACGTCTGCGGGTGGTCCGCAAAACTGGACGCAGCGCGCAATCATGATCGCGCTGGTGGCATGGGGTGCGCTTGGCACGGCACTTTGGGCCGCGGGGAACAGGAACAGGGCGGATGCATCTTCCTGACGGCCTGGTGCCGCTAGAGTTGGCGCTGGCGGGCTATGCAGGCAGCGCTCTGTTGACGGGTCTTGCGCTTGCGCGCATCAAGCGCTTGCCGGACCCGCGCGGTGAATTGCCGCGTGCGGCGATGCTGACAACTGTTTTCTTTGCCGCCTCGGCCCTCAGCATTCCCGTGCCGCCAACAAGCGTACATCTGATGCTGACAGGGCTGATGGGCGTTATGCTGGGCTGGTTTGCCGTGCCTGCCATTCTGGTGGGGCTGTTCCTGCAAGCGGTCCTGTTTGGGCATGGCGGGCTGACGACACTGGGCCTTAACGGGCTGATCCTGTGTCTGCCTGCGCTTGTGGGGTTTGCGATCTGGCGCGGGGCAGGGGCACGGTGGCCGGATCTGGCCGCTTTGATTGCCGGTGGCGGAGCAGTGCTGCTGGCGCTGGCGATATTTGCAGGCATTGTGCTGCTGGGAATGCCAGCCGCGCTGGATGCAGGCGCAGAACGGGCGGCGCTGGCGGTGTTCCTGCTTGCGCATCTTCCGCTTGTGCTGGCCGAGGGTGTGATCGTTGTGGTGCTCTTGCGGGTGCTGCGCCGGATCGAGCCTGCTCTGGTGCCCCATGGCTGAGGCGTTGCCAACCGCTAGCCTGTCAGCGCGTGCGCGCCTTGTCATGGCCTTTATTCTTGCCTTTGGGATTGCCGCGCTCCAAAATCTTGTGGCCCTGCCCATCGCTGTGGCGCTGGCGATCGGGGCGCTGGTCTGCGCCCCCGAACGCCGCGCCGTGCTATACCGGCTAAGGCCAGCGGCACTGCTGGCATTGATGTTTCTCATTGTGCTGCCGTTCATCACATCTGGGGAAACCTTGGTGCAATCCGGGCCGCTGCGCATCACGAAAGAAGGCGCACACGCCAGCATGCTGATCGCGGGCCGGATGATGGTGATCGTGACCCTTGTCATGGTGCTGCTGGCGCCAGTGTCGGCCTTTCGACTGGTGGGTGCCCTTCGCGCCCTCGGTCTGCCCGCGCTGATCGCAGATCTCGCGATGCTGACCTTGCGGTATCTGGACGAGGTGACGGCGGAACTGCAGCGTGCGCGTGTGGCGCGCGCGCTTCGGGGCGGGGCAACGGGTCTGCGCGGACTGCCGGACCATGCGCTGTTGCTTGCGACCAGCCTGATCCGCGCACAAATCCGGGCCGAGCGGCTTTGGGCGGCCATGCGGTTGCGCGGCTACGGCATGCGCCACGGCACTTTGCCCACCCCGCTGGCTATGCGCGACTGGACTGCAATCGCGGGGACAGGCGCTGTAGCGTTGGCGCTGGTCGCATTGGATCGCAGCCTGTGAGCCTGTTGCAGATCAAGCAGCTTTCAGTGGGCTGGGCAGGGCAGGGGGCCGTCCTGCGCGAACTGGATCTGACGATTGCCGATGGCGAGAGAGTTGGGCTGGTCGGCCCGAACGGCGCAGGCAAGAGCAGCCTGTTCCATGCCATCGCCGGTATTCTGCCGCCCATGGCGGGAACCATTCGCCTGCTTGGCCAGCCCGTGCGGCCTGGGGCCTTTCATCCTGATCTGGCGCTGGTATTCCAACACGCCGAGGACCAGCTTTTTTGCCCGACACTGACCGAAGATGTCGCCTTTGGTGCGCGGAACCTGGGCCTGCCAGAGCCAGAGGTTCAAGCCCGCGTTGCACAGGCCATCCGCGCCTGTGGGCTTGACGGGCTGGAAGAGCGCCCCGTCCACAGGCTCTCGGGCGGCGAGAAGCGGCGCGCCTGTATCGCGGGCGCATTGGTGATGCGGCCTGCACTGATGCTGCTGGACGAGCCCTCTTCTGCGCTGGATTTGCGCAGCCGGCGGCGACTGATCGCACTGCTGTCGCAGATGGAACAAGCCCTGCTGATCGCCAGCCACGACCTTGAGATGCTGCTGGAACTGTGCCCGCGTGTCGTGCTGATCGATCAGGGGCGTATCTGCGCTGACGGACCTGCGCGCGAGGTCCTGGGAAACCATGAACTGATGGCCGCCCACGGGCAGGAAGTGCCCCACTCGCTGACCCCTCATGACTGGGTGTCGCACGATCACGACGGCGCGGTCAGAACCGCTCCTTGACGTGCAGGTGGCTGTGCGCCTCGTGGCCATGACCATGGTCGTGGACGTCGATCTGCGCCTCGACCGGGATCAGGAACAGGTTACCATGGCGCACCCCCCGCTGTCCCAGCACCCCGTCTGCGTAGGCGCGCAATGCATTCGCCGGTCCCCGCAGGATCGCAGATTCAAGGCAGGTATGATGGTCCAGATGCACATGGCTGCTGCTGATTGTGAGTGCATGATGCGCATGGTGCTGCTGCATCAGACGGCTGGCCAGATCGCGCGTATGGTGGTCATAAACATAGCTCAGAACCCCGATAGCCGAACCGTCGGTCACCGGTGCGTCGGCAATCCGCAGCGACAGGCGCAAAAGATCACGTATGGCTTCGGAGCGGTTGGCGAAACGCCGCGCCGCGACAAAAGCGTCGAGTTCGGCGCTTAGCTCTTCGGTCAGGGTGATTGTGACGCGCTGCATGGTTTGGCCCCATGGGTTGTAATGCGGTCAGCATTGCACGCAGCATTCACCATAGGCAACAACATGCGCGCCAATGTCGCGATCATTGCCGCCGGGTGCCGTCTGCACATCTCTCTGCCTGAGAATTGGGCGCACCGGCAGCGCCTGCATTTGACCTGAGCGCAAAAGTCTTTACCACTTGCGGGGATCAACCGACCCAACAGTCTGGACAAAGCGCCGATGCAGGATAGCGCCCTTGCGGGTTTGATAGCGGCATTTCCGCAACCTGTGATCCTGATCGATACTGAAGGCATCGTCAGTTGCGTCAATCCCGCCGCGACGGACTTGTTCGGCGTGTATATAGAGGGTGCGCACATCCGGGCGCACCTGCGTCAGCCTGACGTGGCCGCAATGCTGGAGCGTGTCCTCGCAGGACGTGCAGAAGACAGCGCAAGTTTTTTCACAACCACCGCCAATCAAGAGATCATCTGGCGCGTGGTCGCGCGTCGGGCCGATTCCAAGACCATTGTTTTGTCGCTGGATGATATTTCAGATATTGAAAGCGCCGAAGCCCAGCGGCGCGACTTTGTCGCGAATGTCAGCCATGAACTGCGTTCACCACTCACAGTGCTTGCTGGCTTTATCGAGACCTTGCAAGGTCCTGCCGGTGACGACCCGGCAGTACGATCAGAGTTTCTGGGCATCATGGCCGAACAGGCAGGGCGCATGACCGGACTGGTCAGCGATCTCTTGTCATTGGGCCGGGTCGAGGCGGTTGCAAAGATTCGGCCGCGCACGCCGGTGGCAATCGATATGGTTCTGGACGCCACAATTGCCGCGCTTCGTCCTCAATTCAACGCCGCGCAAGTGGAACTCTGTAGCGATATCCCCAAAGATTTGCCCGAAATACCGGGCGATTACGATCAACTTGCACAAGTGTTCCACAACCTGATCGAGAACGGCCTGAAATACGGCGGCAGCGGTGGGCGGCTGGAGATTGAAGCGCGGGAACTTGCGTCACACCCCGCATTCGAGGGCGCAGTCTTGTGCGTCTGCGTCCGGGACAAGGGTGACGGGATCGACGCTGTTCATATCCCGCGCCTTACCGAACGGTTTTACCGTGTGGACAAGGCGCGCTCGCGCGAGGATGGCGGCACGGGTCTGGGTCTGGCCATCGTGAAGCATATACTCAGCCGCCATCGTGGGCGGTTGGTTATCCGATCTGCGCCCGGCAAAGGAGCGACTTTCTCTGTTCTGTTGCCGTGTTTCTGACCCGGTGCCTGAGGATCAGTTGCGACTGGATCGAAAGCACATTTTATTAACATAATCTCTATTATGTGCTAAAATGCTCTGTGCACTGGCGTCCTTGAAAAGCCTTTCCTTCATGGGTTGACTATTCCGACTTATTTTGTCAGTTTTTAATCCATCGCCTAGCCACCGTCAGTTCAGCCCGGCATACCGTGAGAATCCTGTTTCAGGGGAATGAACATGCACACCCTCTTGAAGTCCCAGTCAGGAGCCCTTCAGGCGACAAGCACGACGCGTTTGCCATGAACGATCATCCATACAAGACCGCGCAGACGGCCACCCCCGTTCGCCCGTGCGGCGCCATCCCGATCCATGTCGCCGAAGCCCTGACCGAAGGCGGGCCAACAGCCCATATCCGCCTGGAAGACCAGACCTACATTCTGCGCATCACGCGCTCCGGCAAGTTGATCCTGACCAAATAGAACCGTCTGCGCACAGGCACCTGCAGATCCGCATTGACGCCCTGGTCCGAAATGTTGCGGACTGGGGCGACGAAAGAGTCTGCGTGCAGCAACTCTTCAAAGCAGCGCAGGGGTTGCCCGCCCCGGTTCGGCCCCGACCTGGGCCCCGACGTGCCGCATAGCATCAACGGATTCGCCCTTTTCTCTGCGGCGCAGAACTCGAAGCGCGTAAATCTCGGGCAACTGCCATGCTGATCGCCTGCAATTTGGGCGCAGCCCCGTGCTGAAAGGCGATTGAAAACACCTGGCACCTTGAACTCTGGCCATGGTCACGGAGCGTCGCAATAGTCGCGTTGCTGACAAGACGTCAGAACCACGCCCGGCGGCTTGATCCTGTCAGATGCTGACCGCCGGACGTGTGCAACGATTGACTGCTGCCCCTCATAAGTAGGCGCGAAAGCCGCTGGCTTCAAGAATGGGTGGCATCACCAGAGGAGCCTGCCCTTTATGACGAAAAAGCATATGCTGAGCACAGTTGCCGCCACGGCGCTGCTTGCGACCCCTGCCCTTGCCGATTGCCCCATCCAGGTTGGTGTTTTGCACTCGCTCTCGGGCAGCATGGCCATCTCTGAAACAACACTGCGCGATGTGATGCTCATGCTGATCGACGAGCAGAACAAGAAAGGCGGCGTGCTGGGCTGCGAACTGGAGGCCGTCGTCGTTGACCCCGCCTCTGACTGGCCGCTTTTTGCGGAACTGACGCGCCAACTCTTGACCGTCAACGAGGTCGATGTGATCTTCGGCGCCTGGACTTCGGTCAGCCGCAAGGCGCTGTTGCCGGTACTGGAAGAGTTGAACGGCCTGTTCTTCTATCCCGTGCAATATGAAGGTCAGGAAAGCTCGCGCAACGTGTTCTACACCGGCGCGGCCCCGAACCAGCAGGCGATCCCGGCGGTCGATTACTTCCTTGAAGAACTGGGCGTCGAATCCTTCGCACTGCTGGGCACCGACTATGTGTACCCCCGCACCACAAACGCCATTCTGGAATCCTACCTGTTGTCCAAGGGCATCGCGGCCGAAGATATCTTTGTCAACTACACCCCGTTTGGCCATTCGGACTGGTCTACCATCGTCGGCGACGTGATCGGCCTTGGCGCGGGTGGCAAGCAGGTCGGCGTGATCTCGACCATCAATGGCGACGCGAATATCGGGTTCTACACGGAACTGGCCGCACAGGGCGTCAGCGCCGATGACATCCCGGTTGTCGCCTTCTCGGTCGGCGAGGAAGAGCTTTCGGGCCTCGACACGTCGCGTCTGGTCGGCCATCTGGCGGCGTGGAATTACTTCATGTCTGCCGACACACCCGCGAACGAGGAATTCATCGCAGCATGGCATGAGTTCATCGGCGACACCAACCGCGTGACCAATGACCCGATGGAGGCCCATTATATCGGCTTCAACATGTGGGTGCAGGCGGTCGAGGCCGCGGGCACAACCGATGTAGACGCTGTGCGCGAAGCCATGTGGGGGCAGGAATTCCCCAACCTGACCGGCGGGATGGCAGTGATGAATGTGAACCACCACCTGTCGAAACCCGTCCTGATCGGCGAGATCCGTGCAGACGGACAATTCGACATCATCAGCCAGACCGAAGAAGTCCCCGGCGAGGCCTGGTCGCCCTTCCTTGAGGAAAGCGCAACGCTTGTCAGTGACTGGAGCGAACTGGGTTGCGGGATGTTCGACACGGCAACGGAAACCTGTGTTCAGTTGACCTCGAATTACTGATCTGTCCGGGCGCGGGGGCCCTGCCCCCGCGCCCCGCTTTCACAGAAAGTCATCTGCCCATGCTGCGCCTGCCCCGCTTCGTGACACTGGTCGCGTGCCTGATGATATGTGCTATGCTGCGCCCTGCCCCGCTCGCCGCACAGGCCGACACACCCCTGCAGGACGTGCTGCAAGCCGTTCAGCCGCTGGTGGCAAGCCCGTCGCGCGCGACTGTTCCGCAGGTATTGGCGGCACTGCTCGACGCGGATGCCCCCGGCACAGTCGATTTTCTGCGAGCCTGGGCCGAACGCGAGGTCCATGAGCGCCCCGACGACGGGCTGTTTTTCTATGCGCGTGATGGTGCCGACCGCAATCTGATCCTGATCGATATTGATACGGGCGAGGTTGCAGGTGACGTTTCCAGCCGCGACGTCAACCAGATCCGCCCCAATGCGGGTGTCCGGCGCGAAATCAATGCAGCGCTGGTCAGCTTCGAGTTGCTGAATCCGAACCCTGACCGGCGCATGGCCGCACTGGCCGCCATTGCACGCAGCCCGGACGCAGACCAGATTCCGGCCCTTGAAAGCGCGCTTGCCGCTGAAGAGGAAGCGCGGATCGCCCTGCGAATGGAGCGCCTTCTGGACCTGCTGAACGCGCGCTTTGCCACTGACAGCGCAACACGGGTGGACGCGATCGAGGGATTGCGCGGCGATATCAGCACCGAGGCACGGCGCGCACTCAATCAGATCCTGCAAACACGCGCCGATTTCGCGCCCGATATCCCGGAAGATACCAATGTCGCCCGCATCCGGACGCCGGGCGAGGATATGGATCTGATCGCCGCCTATGCCACGCTTTCAGACGCGGGGCTGGTTCCGCCCCGGCAGGGCCGCAATGCAATCCGCGACGCCCTGCGGCTGAACGCTGTTTCTGGCGAGGTTGGCGGCATTCCGGTGCATCGTCTGGACACCGACGAGATGCGCCGCACCGCTTACCGCGCATTGCAGGACGCAGGCACTGTGCCCCCCCTTGTCACACAGGCTGACATGGAAGCGCGCGTTGCCGAATACATCTTTTTCGACGCCTATCTGGAACCAGATGCCGCTGTGACGGATGCCGCGCGCGACGCACTCGACAGCACGCGCACCGCGATTTCGCTGTGGCAGTTTCTGGGCATTTCCCTGGATGCGCTCTCGCTCGCGTCGATCTTCTTTCTGGCAGCAATCGGGCTTGCGATCACATTTGGCGTGATGCGCGTCATCAACATGGCACATGGCGAATTCATCATGATGGGCGCTTATACCGGCTATGTCGTCCAGACAGTGATCCCGAATCTGACAACTTCGCTGGTCGTGGCGTTTCCGCTGGCCTTTGCCGTCACGTTCGGGGCCGGTGTCGCGATGGAACGGCTGGTGATCCGTCACCTGTATACGCGCCCGTTGGAAACGCTGCTGGCCACATTCGGTATCTCGATTGCCCTGCAGCAACTGGCCAAGAACATCTTTGGCACACAGGCGCGTCCGCTGACCTCGCCCGATTGGCTTGCGGGCGCGATTCAGGTCAATGATGTCGTCTCGGTCGCGTCGATCCGCGTGGCGATCTTTGCCATGGCGCTGGCCTTTCTGCTGCTGTTGCTGTTCATCCTGAACCGCACGCGGCTTGGGCTGGAAGTGCGCGCAGTCACGCAGAACCCCGGCATGGCGGCCTCGATGGGGATCAACCCTGACCGCATCAACATGCTGACCTTTGGTCTTGGCTCAGGCATCGCGGGGGTGGCGGGGGTGGCCATCGGACTTGTGGCGCAGGTCACATCCGAGATGGGTGCGAATTACATCGTCCAGAGCTTCATGACTGTGGTGGTCGGCGGTGTCGGTTCGGTCTTTGGCACGCTTGCAGGCGCCACGCTGATCGGCGCACTGCAAAAGGGGATCGAGTGGTTCAACCCCGCCAACACACTGGCCGCGCAGACCTATATGGTTCTGTTCATCATCCTGTTCATTCAATTCCGGCCCAAGGGTATTGTCGCCCTCAAGGGTCGTGCCGCAGGGGATTAAACGCATGGATATCCCACGCCATACCGCCGCCGCCCCGTCCTCGCGCCGCAGTTTCCTGCGCGATAACCCTTCGGTCATGTGGTTCATGGGGTGTCTTGGGCTGTTTTCGCTGATCGTGACCATCCTGTCTGAAGGTATGGGGATTGGCCTGATTTCGACCAATCTGGTCAAGGTGCTGGGAATGACCCTGTGTCTGTGCCTGATCGCCATCGCGATGGATGTGGTCTGGGGTTATTGCGGTATCCTGTCGCTTGGGCACTTCGCCTTTTTCGGGCTGGGCGGATACGCCATCGGCATGTGGCTGATGTATGCCCGCACCGAAATCGTGATCCGTGACAGCCTTGGACGCGGGACCATCCCGCCCACCGAACTGGAAGTCTCCGAGGCCGTTGCTGCGCAGATATTCGGCGTTGTCGGGTCCAGTGAATTGCCGATGATCTGGTCTTTCGCAGGTTCCCTGACCTTTCAACTTGGCATGGTCGTTCTGGTGCCGGGATTGCTGGCGCTTGTGTTTGGCTGGCTGGCGTTCCGGTCGCGCGTGACGGGCGTCTACCTGTCGATCCTGACACAGGCGATGACACTGGCGCTTTCGCTCTACCTGTTCCAGAACGATACTGGCCTGCGCGGCAATAATGGCCTGTCTGGCCTGCAGAATGTCCCCGGCTTCCTGTCGACCCCGCAGGCGATCATCTCGATCTGGTTCTTCTGGGCGTCAGCCTTTGCACTTGGCGCGGGATATCTGCTGTTCGCCTGGCTGGTTTCGGGCAAGTTCGGGTCAGTCATCCGTGCCATCCGCGACAACGAGGCGCGCGTGCGCTTCCTTGGCTACAATGTCGAGGGCTACAAACTGTTTGTCTTCACCGTCACGGCCATTGTCTCGGGCATCGCGGGAGCGCTGTATTACCCGCAGGCGGGGATCATCAACCCCGCAGAGATAGCACCCATCGCCTCGATCTACCTTGCAGTCTGGGTGGCGATTGGCGGGCGCGGGCGGCTGTACGGCGCGGTGATCGGTGCGGCTTCGGTTTCGTTGCTGTCAAGCTGGCTGACCGGCGGGGGTGCCCCCAATATCGACCTTGGTTTCTACCGGGTCGTCTGGACAGACTGGTGGCTGGTGTTGCTGGGCCTTGGGTTCGTGCTGGTCACACTGTTCTTCCCCAAGGGTATTGGCGGGTTGTTCGACTATCTGGTGAGAAAACAATGAGCGCGCTTCTCGAAGTCTCGGGCGTGTCGGTCACCTTTGACGGTTTCCGCGCCATCAATAATCTGTCCATCTCTATCGGAGAGCCTGAATTGCGCGCGGTGATCGGACCAAATGGCGCGGGCAAGACCACGTTCATGGACATTGTCACCGGCAAGACCCGGCCTGATGAGGGCCGGGTGATCTGGGGGGCGCAGTCCGTCGATCTGTTGAAACTGTCTGAAAGCGACATTGCCAAGATCGGCATCGGTCGAAAGTTCCAGAAACCGACAGTGTTCGAGGATCAGAGCGTCCGCGACAATCTGGCCATGGCGCTGAAAAACAGGCGCGGGCCGCTATCGGTACTGATGTGGAAGGCCAGCGCACAGGACAACACGCGCATTCTGGAACTGGCCACGGAAATCGGCCTGACCGACCGGCTGGAACATCGGGCGGGCGATCTGAGCCACGGCCAGAAGCAATGGCTGGAAATTGGCATGCTGCTGGCGCAGGACCCACGCCTTTTGCTGGTTGATGAACCGGCAGCAGGCATGACGCCTTCGGAGCGCGAGCATACCACAAATCTGTTGAAACGGGCTGCCAGCACTCGGGCCGTCATGGTAATCGAACATGATATGGAGTTCATCCGCCGCCTGGATTGCCGGGTGACCGTGCTGCACGAGGGGTCGGTTCTCGCAGAGGGGTCACTCGACCATGTCACCCGAAACCAGCAAGTCATCGATGTGTATCTGGGGCGCTGAGAAATGCTGAAAGTGGACAATCTGACGCTGCATTATGGTGCCTCGCAAATCCTCTGGGGCGTGTCGCTGGAGGCGCGGTTGGGTGCCGTAACAGCCGTGATGGGGACAAATGGCGTCGGAAAGACCAGCCTGCTGCGCGCGATTGCGGGGCGCCACCCCTATTCCGGCGGCACGATCACACTGGATGGCGCGGTGCTCGCCCATCCGTCACCGTCGCAGGCCGCGCGGGCGGGAATTGCCTATGTGCCCCAGGGGCGCGAGGTGTTTCCCCTGCTGACGGTAACCGAAAACCTGCAGACAGGTTTTGCCTGCCTGCCCAAATCCGAGCACAGGATCCCGCCGCGCATATATGAGTTGTTCCCGGTCCTGAAACAGATGAAAGACCGGCGCGGTGGCGACCTGTCGGGCGGACAACAGCAACAACTGGCAATCGCGCGCGCCCTGATCGCCCAGCCCAAGGTGCTGCTGCTGGACGAACCGACCGAAGGCATCCAGCCCAATATCATCAAGCAGATCGGCAAGGTGATCGAACTCTTGCGCGACGAAGGACAGATCGCGATCGTGCTGGTCGAGCAGTATTTTGATTTCGCCTATGGGCTGGCAAATGACTTCTGTGTGCTGAACAGGGGCGAAGTGGTTTTGCAAAAGCCCGCTTCCGACGTGTCACGCGCCGAGATCCTTGAGCGGGTATCGATCTGACCCTCTGCCCCGGTCGCTGACAGCGCTTGCCTGGAGCAGGCATATGTCTGAGAGTGACGCCCCTACAGCCAGTCAAGCCAGAGCAGCGCAGCAGTCGCGAGTGACAGCAATACCAGCGTTTCGATCACGACAATCGCCAGATGCCCGCCTCCCACTTCGCGCAGAACCCGCAGCGAGGTCTTGGCACCCAGCGCAGCGATTGCCGTAATCAGGCAGGCGCGCGACACAAGCTCTACCTGCGAAACCAGAGCGCCGGGCAAGGCCACCGTGCTGCCAAGGCCAACCAACACCAGAAACAGGACCATGAACCAGGGTAACAAGGGGATCGGTCCCTGCGTTGTCCGAGGCCCGGCCAGTTTAAGCACCAGCACGATCACCACAAGCACCACCGGCAACATGGCCACCCGGAACAGTTTGACAATTGTTGCCATCTCTCCGGCGCTGGCCGAGACGGAAAACCCGGCACCAACCACCTGCGCGACATCATGGATGGTCGCACCAATCAGAAAACCCTGCTGCACTTCACTAAAGCCAAGGCCCTGAAACAGCAGCGGATAGGCGACCATTGCGATAGTGGAAAGCGCTGTCACGGCCATGACCGTGAAAAGGGTGTTTCGCTCGGTCTTGTCGTTATGCGGTATGACCGCCGCAAGCGCCAACGCCGCCGAAGCCCCGCAAATCGCCACCGCCCCCCCTGTCAGCAAGGCAAAACGCCATTTGCGCTGAAAGAGGGGCGCAACGATGAACCCTGTGGCAATGGTCAGAACAATCAGCGCAACCAGCAGACCAGCACCCTGCAGCCCGATCTGTGCCAGATCCTCGAACGCGATCCGGATGCCCAGCAAGCCCACGCCAAGCCGCAGGATGAATTTTGCCGCAAACTCGATCCCGGCGCGGCACGGTCCCTCGTCATGCAGAAAGTTGAATGCCATGCCCAGCAGCAAGGCCAGCAACATCGCCGGGGCACCGTAATGCGCGCTCAGAAAGGCGGCGGCGGCCGCAATCGTAGCCGACAGCATCAACCCCGGCAGCAGTGGCGCAGCCAATCCACGCAGACGAGTGTAACTGGTCATCTTGATCCTTGCCCGCATGAAAATGGGGCGGGCTGCTCTGCCCGCCCCGATAACCTGTGAGTTTCCGCTCAGGCGGAACGGTAAAGTTTGGTCATCGAGAATTCGCGATGCCCCAGCGCCTCGGCAGCCGTCAGGCGACCGTTTGCAGTGCGCTTGATCATTTCGATCAGCGAATCCCCAGCCTGATCGATGGTCATGTCGCGGCGCAACACGCCTGTCACATCAACGTCGATATGCTCGGCCATGGTGCGCAGCGTGCGCGGGTTGCCGGAAATCTTGATCACCGGCACGATGGGATTGCCGACCACATTGCCCTGCCCGGTGGGGAAGGTGTGGATGACATAGCCGCCCGCCGCCATCAGGGTCACACATTCCGCCGCCGCTGACGAGCTGTCCATGAAATACAGCCCCGGCCCCTTGGCGGGGGCTTCGGCGGGCTCCAGAACATCGATATAGGTGCTGGTGCGACCTATTTTTTCGAGATTGCCCAGGGCCTTTTCCTCGATCGTGGACAATCCGCCCAGGATATTCCCCTTGGTCGGCTGGCTGTCGGACAGGTCCGAGGTCTTGAACTGTTCGATCACATCATCCTGATAGGCCTGCCATGTTTTCATGAACTTGGCTGCTGCCTCAGGATTGGCCGCGCGCTTTTCGCAGATATGTTCGGCCCCGGTGATTTCCGAGGTTTCCCCGAAGACGCCATACAGGCCGTGCGGCAGAAGCTTGTCATACATATTACCGACAGTCGGGCAGGAGGACAGGCCGGTTGTTGTATCGGATTCGCCGCATTTCGTGGATACCCACAGATCAGTGATCGGACAGTCTTCCTTTTGCAATTCAGACGCCCACTGGACATATTCCTTGGCCTTCCAACTCGCACGGCGGATGGTTTCGAAATCACCGTTCTGCTCGATCCAGAAACCCTCGACCGGTTTGCCCGTCTTGGCGATGCCATCGACGATGATCTTGGTCCATTCCGGTTCGATCCCGATGACGACCACAGCCGCCACGTTCGGGTTAGCCCCCGTGCCGATGATGGTGCGGAAATGCAGGTCCAGATCCTCGCCGAATTGCAAGCGCCCGTAAGCGTGCGGAATGGCCATGGTGCCCTTGACGTTATTGGCCACTGCCTCGCATGCGGCGTTGGAAATATCGTCCACCGGCAGGATCAGAACGTGGTTGCGCACGCCCACGCGACCATTCTCGCGGCGCCATGCCTTGACCGTATCTTGTGAAAAATCGAATGCCATGATTGTTCCCCCTTACCAGCGCTTGGTTTTCATGTTGTGGGTGTGGACATGGCCGCCGACCTCTGCCGCGCCCACCATCTTGCCGATATCTTCGCCATATTTGATAACGGTATCGCCTGCGCTCAGGTCACTCAGCGCGACCTTGTGGCCGATGGGAATATCGGCTTTCGCAGTCAGGCGGAAATCGCTGTTATCTTCGGTGCAGACGCACAGCATGTCAGTGCCGGCAGTCAGCCCTTCGACCACGACGACGCCGACATTGTCGGCCTTGTCGTGAACAAGCAGTTGCGGATGGGTGTTTGCGGTCATGGTCCTCTCCCTTTGGGTGGCAATTTGGGTCAGTGACGGGCAAGGCGCGTCAATGTGTCATGAAGCGGTTGCGCGATCTCGATATTGTCGGCCCGTGCTGCGCGCTCGGCCATGCGACGCGCTCCCGGCAAACGCGCACCCTCCTGTGATTCTATAGCCCCAAACATCGCCTCTGCACGATCCGTGAAGCCAGGGGCGAAGCGCGCGGGGTCAAGCACCAGCAGGAAATGCGCCAGATCGGGCGCCGGGCCCTTGTCGTCGAACAGCGAACTGGCCTGATACGCGAAATGCGCCCCCGCCAGACCGGCTGTCAGAAGCTCCACCATCAGGGCCAAGGCCGCGCCCTTTGCCCCGCCTGATGGCACCATCGTCCCTGCCATGGCCGCATCTGCATCCGTGGTCGGGGTGCCGTCGGTATCCAGCGCCCAACCTTCGGGAATGGGCTGGCCAGCCTTTTGGGCCAGCATCACCTTGCCGCGCGCCACATGGCTGAGCGACAGGTCAATCACAAGCGGGTCACCCTGCGCGCGGGGCGCGGCAAAAGCAATCGGGTTGGTTCCGTAGAGCGCGCTGTTGCCACCCCAGGGTGCCATCGCCGCAGGGGCATTGGCCAGCGCCAGCGCGACAAGCCCTTGTCGCGCGAAAGGCTCGACCGACTGCCCCGCAACCCCGAAATGGTGCGAATGGGTGACGCTGACAACCGCGACACCCAGATCGCGTGCCACCTCGCGCGCGGTGTGTGCGCCCGCGTCAATGGCAGCAAAGGCCAGTCCGAAGCCTGCATCCACGCGGATCACCGCGCCGTCACGAGAAACAGTTGGCACGGCATCCGCCACCACTTTGCCCGTGCGCATCTGGTCCACATAAAACGGCACGCGCGCCAACCCGTGCGAGGGCAGCCCCTCCTGCTCGGCCAGCACAAGGGCTCGCGCGGCGGGACGCGCCATATCCTCTGGCATTCCGGCCACCATGAAAGCCTGCAATACAAGCTGACTTGCCGTATCAGGGCTGATTATGACGCTGGACATGGTAAGCTCAACTCCCTGAGTCTTGCAAAACTATATAGTTTATATATTATAGCGACGTCAAGGAGGATCGCGCCTTGTACGCGAAGTAAGGTGTCCCGAGGCCCATATGACCGCTCGACCAGTCCCCCAGCCGCTACACCGCCAGTTGCGCGATCTGATGATGGCGCGAATAGAGGCAGGCGAGTGGCCCCCAGGCACCTATCTGCCGCCTGAAACACGGCTGGCAGATGATTACGGTGTGGCCGTGGGCACCCTGCGCAAGGCACTGCTGGATCTGGCCTCCGAGGGGGTGGTCCAGCGCCGTCAGGGCAAGGGAACGGTTGTCACCACCCATGACAGCGATGCCGTCCTGTTTCGCTTTTTCAACCTGCGCCGGGCCGATGGCAGCACCCTGCGCCCCGAGAGTCGTGTGCTGTCACGCAAGCGCGAAGTGTCTGCACCTGTAGATTCGCAAGCGCTTGGACTGAGCGAGGGGGCAGACATCATACGAATTACCCGTGTGCGCGAAGGTGATGGAGAGCCAATCCTGTATGAACATATCCTGCTGGATGCTGCACGCTTTGGCACGCTGGAAACGCAGCCCGAGATTCTGCCCAACACATTGTATCAGCTTTATCAGATGGAATTTGGTGCCACCGTCCACCGCGCCCGCGAAGCGCTGATCGCAACCAGCGCCCACAGTGACTGCGCGCGTGAACTGGGTGTCACCCCCGGCACCCCCTTGCTGCATATCCGCCGCATCGCGCTGGATTACAGCGGCGCACCCATCGAGTTGCGTCTGTCATGGGTCAATACGGACAGCCTGCATTATCAGGCCGAGGTCTGACGCGGGTCGACAGGATGCGGGCGGGCGGATCAAACGCATCGCGGAGGGTCGTCAATCTCGACCGTTATCGCCAATCACTTGCACCTTCGGCCATCGAGTTCGCCAATTCTTGGCTTTGACGCGCGCAAGAAAAGCCTTGATCTTATGCGGAAATTCAGACGTGGGCCGAAGAATAAGCCCGTCCAGGTCGGAAAGGCCAAACGGCGCGATGACAATACATTCGTTGCCCAAACGCCTTGCCGCGACAGCCGTGGCAGTTTCAGGCCAGAAGCGCATGGCGTCCGCGACCGAGACATAAGGCGCGTCGTGATTGCGCAAATGCATCCTGGCTTGGTTCTTGACCGACCAGTTGAGGTCAGGGGCACTTTTTCGGAGGGTCGCTTCGATTTCGGCGTCATATGCTGCATCGGTGATTGACTGGTCGTAGAACAGGACATCAATGTCTTCATGGCGGCAATCGCGGGCGCGCCCGTGAAGGTGATCCCAGACAAGGTTGCGCACGAAACCCGCACCAATGCACCCTTGCGGCAGGCCAAGAGCTTCGACCATCCCCAGTGCCTGCCATCGAAGTTGATCGCGCATCAATAGGTCGGGGACCCGGTAAGCAACTGAGACTGACATCTGATAATTGTCGCGCAGGCTTCGGCGTTGTTCAACGGCAACATTTTCCGCATTTCTGAAACCCGGCTAGGCACTGTCTATAACATCAACACGATCTTCGCCGCATCCACCCGCCCTGCATCCAGATCGGCGAACGCGGATGCACCATCCGCAAAGGGGCGTGTCTCGACCCAACCAAGCCCGCCCAGATGCCCATGCGCCAGCGCGTCAAGGGCAGCGGCGAAATCCTCTGGCGTGTAGCAGTAACTGCCGGTGATCGTGATCTCTTGCAGGGTCAGGCGGCGGATATCGTAGCCATCGCTGCCCGGTAACAGGCCCACATGCACGATCACGCCGCCCGGTCGCACCGCCCGTGACGCGGCCTGTCGGGTCGCAACAGCCCCAACCGCATCTATGATCAGATCATAGGCATCAGGTCCGGGGTCATGGTGCAGCGGATCGAAACAGGTGATCCCCGGCTCACTGGCAAGTATCGCACGGCGCCCGGCATGCGGTTCGGCCACATCAATGCCCGCCACGCCCATATGGCGCGCAACCAGTGCCGCGCCCACGCCGATCGCGCCGCCACCCTGCACCAGCACGCGCGGGCGCGCGTCGCCCAACCGTTCCAGCCCGATCCGCACTGCGTGCCATGACACGGCCACCGGCTCGGTCAGGGCGGCCACACGCAGGCTCATGCCGTCGGGAACAGGCAGCAGGTTGCGCTCCGGAATGGTAACATATTCGGCAAAGGCACCGGGACGCGGCGGCATGGAGATGATCGCGCGCGTGGGAGAGAGATGCGGACGGCCTGCCTTGGCGACAGGGCAGTCCATGTCTACCACCAGCGGGTTGATCGCCACCGCCGCGCCCTTGCGCGGCCCCGAGGCGATGTGGCCCGCCGCTTCATGACCCAGAACCAGCGGCGGCGGGCGGCGGTCGTCATGACCATGATAGGCATGCATGTCCGAGCCACATATTCCAACCGCACGCACCCTGACCAGCACTTCGCCCGGCTTTGGCTCTGGCACTGGCTGCGTGTCCAGTGTCATCTGGTTGGGTCCGGTATAGACAAGCGCCTGCATGCTCATTTGGCGGTAAACCCCCCATCGACGAAGAGTGTCTGCCCGGTTATGTAGCCAGAGGCGTCCGAGCATAGAAACACTGTTGCACCATACAGATCGTCCAGCCGCCCATTGCGCCCGATGGCCGTGCGCGCGGCATTGGCCGCGGCCAGATCGGGGTCATCGAACACGGGTGCCGTCAGGGGCGTGGGAAAGAACCCCGGTGCGATCGCATTGCATGTCACCCCCTGCCCCGAGAACTCCTGCGCCATCGCGCGGGTCAGCTGCACGATCCCGCCCTTGCCGGCCCCGTAAGGTGCCGAATTGGGGAAAGCGCGCTGCGATTGCAGGGACGCCAGATTGAGCACCCGCCCCCAGCCGCGCGCAGCCATGCCCGGCGCCAGATGCTGAACCAGAAAGAACGGCGCGCGCAGATGCAGCGCCATGTGCAGATCAAACGCGGCTGGCGTGACCTGCCCGTAGGGCTGGCGCAGATTGACCCCTGCGGCATTGATCAGGATATCGACGTTGCCCGCGCTTTCAGCCAATCCCTGCAGCGCGGCAGGGTCGGTCAGATCCGTGGGATGCGTCCAGACGTCCAGCCCCTCCTGCGCAAGTTCCTGTTGCGCGGACTCTAACCTTGCACTGTCGCGCGCAGCCAGATGCAGGCGCGCACCCTGCATGCCCAAGGCGCGCGCCATGGCAAGCCCGATCCCGGAATTGCCCCCCGTCACCAGTGCAACCCGGCCCGTTAGATCGAACAATCCGTCAAGACGGGGCATGGCGTGGTCCCTTGGAATCTGTCATCTGTTCCGCCCTTGTCAGCGTGTCTGCAATCGCCTCACATGCCGTCGCGTCCAGCCCCAGCGGCAGCCGGATATCGCAAAGCGTTGCCTGTATCGCGCGGGCGCGCGGGGCCTGTTCGGCCTCGGCGCCGGGCCATTGTGCGGGGTTCGAGCTATACCCTTCGGGCTCCGCGCGCCCGAACCACTTGACCCAGACCCCTGCAGCCCGCGCGGTAGCGACAAATGCCGCCATCGCATCCGGGTTTCGATCCGGCAGGCGGAATTGCAGCGAACTCTGGGCATAGGCTTCGGCCTGCGGACGCTGAGGCAGCGCGAACGCAGGTGCCGATCTCAGGCGCGCCGCGATACGGTCGTGGCTGGTCGTCCAGTCGGCCACGCGGGCAGGCAGCAACGGCAGTTGCGGCAGCGCCAGCGTCGCCACCAGTGCCGACATGCGCAACGAGTAGTTTCCACAGCGCGGTGCCCATTCTGCCATCACCTCGGGCGGCGGGACGGTGCCATTCTGCGCATATAACCTGTAGCTGCCCGAATACAGGATCACCTGTGCGGCAATAGCGTCATCATCGGTGACAAGAACGCCACCCTCGCCCGTGTTCACATGCTTGCCCGACTGAAAACTGAAGCACCCGGCCAACCCGAATGTGCCCGCGTGCCGCCCCGCCCATGTCGCCCCCAGCGTATGCGCGCAATCCTCGATCAGCGTCAGGCCCAAGTCACAACATAGTGCCTGCAGGCTGTGCAGATCACATAAATGTCCCCGCATATGCGACAACATCAGAACCCGCGCGCCGCTGGCATGTGCCTTGGCGCGCAGATCGTCCATGTCGATCACCAGATCCTCGGTGATCTCGACCAGCACAGGCTGCGCGCCCGCATGCTCCAGCGCACCGGGCACTGGCCCAAGGGTAAAGGCATTCATCAACACCGGATCGCCCGGTCGCACCCCCGCCGCCCTGAGCGCCAGAAACAGCGCCGAGCCGCAGGAATTCAGCGCCACGGCATACCGCCGCCCCAACAACTGCGCGAAATCCCGTTCGAGCGTCGCGACTGGCCCACCGGTGCTGCCCGTTTCCGCGTAGCGATGCAGGCGTCCCGTCTGCATCAGTGCAGTGGCCGCATCCATAGCGGCTGGCGGTATCGGTGCAGGGCGACCCAGATCGGGCATCACACGGACTCGACAGGTGCGCCAAGATCGAAATTGTGACCGGGATAATACTTGGCCATGCGCACATCTGCAGTGCGCGCGTGGGCCTCCATCCCCTCAAGGCGCGAGATGCGTGCCGTGCGGATGGCCAGTTCCTTGCTGGCGTTCTGGTCTGCCTGTTGCCAAGTCAGGGGCTTGAGGAATTTGTGCACTGATAGCCCGGCTGAGTAGCGCGCGGCGTATTTGGTGGGCAGGATATGGTTGGGGCCAGAGCATTTGTCGCCATAAGCCACAGTCGTTTCCTCGCCCACGAAAAGCGACCCGTAATTGGTCAGGTTCGCCATCCACCAGTCCAGGTCGGCACAATGAATTTCCAGATGCTCGGACGCATAGTCGTCAGAGATGCGCACCAGTTCCTCGCGCGTGTCACACAGCACCACCTCGCCGTAATCGCGCCACGCGGCATCTGCTGCATCGCGTGCGGGTTCGGGCAGGGTCGCGATCAATTCGGGCACGCGGGCGATCACCTTCTCGGCCAGTGCGCGGTCATCCGTGAACAGCCATGCGGGGGATTCGTGCCCATGTTCGGCCTGACCAACCAGATCAATAGCAACAATCTCGGGGTCGGCAGTCCGGTCGGCCAGAATACCGATTTCCGATGGGCCTGCGAAAACGTCAATCCCAACCTTGCCGAACAGCGTGCGCTTGGCCTCGGCCACGAACTTGTTGCCGGGACCAACAATCACATCGGCCGGTTTGCCGGTGAACAGACCATAAGCCATGGTCGCGATCGCCTGCACCCCGCCCAGTGTCATGACAATATCAGCACCCGCCTCGCGCATGGCATAAAGCACATAGGGGTGCATCGCGCCGCCGCGAAACGGGGTTGAACAGGCGATAACGGTCTTGACGCCTGCGGCCTTGGCCGTTGCAACGGACATTACCGCCGAGGCAATATGCGCATAGCGGCCCGTCGGCACATAGCAGCCCGCCACATTGCAGGGCACCCATTTCTGACCTGCCAGCAACCCTGACGGCATGGTCATCTGAAAATCGCGGACCGAGTCGCGCTGCGCGAGCGCAAAACTGCGCACTTGTTCCACAGCAAAGGCGATGTCTTCCTTGACCTGATCGGGCACTTCGGCGGCGCGCGCGTCCATTTCTTCGCGGCTGACAAGGATCGCGCCATCCCATTTGTCCAGCGACAGCGCATAGGCGCGCACAGCGGCCTCACCTTGGGCCTCGATCCGACCCAGCATCTCGGCAACAACCTGTTGCGCTTGCGCGGATTCCGTCTCGGGGGTTTTGGTGGCTTTCTTCAGATAGGTGATCGCCATCTTGATCTCGTCATCCTTGAGGTTGAGACCTGCCGCCCGACCGGGCGGCAGGTCAGAGTGATCTTACTCGTTGTTTGCAAAGGCCCGCAGTTCGGGATCGTCCATGACCATCTGCATGAAGCTGGCGTTGATGTAATCCTCGGCCGCCGGGGTGGATTCGGTCGTTCCGACCGAGGTCATGAAATCGCCGATAGCCGTCAGCCACTGATCGACCTGGCTGTGCCCGTCCGAGCGATCCATCAGCGCGACCTGCTCTTCCAGCGGGAAGGTCGGGCGCAGATCGAATTCGGCATTCACGGCAGCGTCCGAAATCTCGACCCCGCCATCCGAATAGAAATCCACCAGATGCCGACGCGCTTCTTCGGGGTTTTCCTTGGCCCAGACGACACCGCGCAGGAAGGTCGCCAGCACGCGGGCAACGCGGTCAGGGTGTTCTTCGGCAAAACCGGGACGAACCACCAGCGCGCCGGGCACAATCGCGCCCGCATCTGCGCCTGAACACAGGTAGTCGCTATTGGCGCGTTCCTGCAAGGTATAGGTGTTGGGTGCCCAGACCCCGGCAAGTTTTGCCTCGCCAGCAATAATGCCCGTGATAACCTGCGCCTGACCAAGGTTGATATACTCGACATCGGACTGGCTGAGACCCCATTGCTCAAGGCAAGACTGGGTCGCAAAATCGACAGTCGAGTTTGTGGTCAGCAAGATACGTTGCCCGCGGATGCTTTCAGGATTGGCGCGGAACTCTTCGATGGCGTCATTGGTTGCCATCAACGCGTTGCCTGCGCTTTCATCATTGGTCAGACCGATGGTCTGCAAGCCGAAACGTGCGGCCCCCAGAACTGCAGGGACGGACCCTGTGCCACCGACATCCCAGTCATTCGCCTGCGCGGCGGCGATCTGAGGCGCACCTGCAGGGAATGTGGTGAAGCTGGGTTCAAGGCCCACTTCGGCCCACCAGCCGAATTCGGTCGCCAGGTAGAAGGGCAGCGCCCAATACAGCGCAGGCTGATAGCTGAGGTTGATCGGCGTCAGATCTTGCGCCTGTGCGGGGGCGAGTGTGCCGAAGCTTGCCACTGTGGCAAGGGCCACGGCCTTGAAAGTCAGTCTCATGGGGTCGTTCCTCCTCTGTTGGATTCTTTTCGTCCGCTCAGACGTGCTGGGCGGCTTTCTCTTCGCGCAGACTGCGCCAGATATGCGTGCGCAGATGCACGAAACTTTCGAGGTCCATCACATCCTCGATCTTCTCATGGCTGTCCCAAGCTTCGGCATTGCGGACCGACGCGATGTCCAGCACTTCCTTGATCCGCCCCGGCGCACGGGTCATGATGGCCACGCGATCCGCCAGATAGACTGCCTCTTCCACAGCATGCGTGATAAACAGCACCGTGCGCGGGTTCTTGCGGGCCAGACGCACAAGCTCTTCCTGCATGACAACGCGGGTCTGGGCATCCAGCGCGCCGAATGGCTCGTCCATCAGCAGCACATCCGGGTCCAGCACATAGGCGCGCGCAATGGCCACGCGTTGTTGCATGCCCCCCGAAAGCTGATGCGGGAAATGCTTTGCATACTGGGTCAGGTTCATCAGATTCAGGATAGCGTCGATACGCGACGCACGCTCCGCCCCGCTGACATTCAGGTTCCGCAGGCCCATATCAATGTTGTCATAGACGCTTTTCCACGGGAAAAGCGCGAATTGCTGAAAGACCACGGCGCGGTCCGGGCCGGGCCGCTTGATGGGGGTCCCATCGACCGAGACGACTCCATCGGTGGTATTTTCGAAACCGGCCACCATACGCAGGCACGTTGTCTTGCCGCAGCCCGAGGGGCCAACAATGGCGACGAATTCCCTGTCGCGAATCTCCAGATTGATGTCCTGAAGCGCCACAAAGCCAGAGTCGCGGGGGCCGAATATCTTGCCCACATCCTTAAACTGGATCACACCCATTCGCGTCTCTCCCCGATTTGCCGTGTCTTCAGAAGCATCAGTTTTCCAGTCCCCGCCGCCGCTGGATCACCCGCTCGGCCAGCCTCAGCGCCGAATCCAGCGCCAGCCCGACCAGCCCGATCGCGACCATCCCGGCCATCACTGTTGTCGTGGAAACATTTGCCTGCCCCTGCACCATCATGTACCCGACACCCGCCGACGCCACGATCAGCTCGGCCCCGACCAGTGACTGCCAGCCAAGGCCCGCGGACACGCGCAGCCCCGAAATGATCGAGGGCACAGACGAGGGCAGCAGCACTTCACGGATCACACGATGCGAGGGCGTACCCAGCATGTTCGCAGCCTCGATCAGACGCGGATCGACAAATTTTGCCCCCCGATAGGCATTGATCACGCAAGGCGGAAAGGCGCCTGCAAAGATGATCATGATCGGTCCGCCAATGCCGGTGCCAAACCACAGTGCGGCAAAGGGCACCCAGGCAATCGGCGCGACAAAGCGCAGCGCATCGAATAGCGGCGAGACGATTTCATCCAGGAGCTGGTACCATCCCATCAGCAGGCCCAGCGGGATGCCGATCAGCGCCGCCAGAATAAAGCCATAGGCAAATCGCATGAAACTGGCAGCCAGATGCCCTTGCAGGGTCGCACCCGCAAAGCGGCGGTCCAGCAGCGTGGTAAAGCGGTCATACACCTCGACCGGCGAGGGCAGAAAGATGTTGGACACCATACCGCTGACCGCGAGCCCGTGCCAAAGCCCGATGAAACAGCCAAGCCCCAGAAACCCAAGGCCGATGGATTGCAGCAAGCTGATTTGCTTTTGCATCGGGTTATCCTTTCGCCGCAAGCGCTGCGGTATTCCAGCGTAGCGCCCTGCTTTCGGCCACGCCTAGCAAGCGCGTCGTGCCCCAGCCCAGAATTGCGACTGCGATCATGCCCACCAGAATCATGCCCGGATACAGGTCTTGCTGCGCCACGTTCAGCACCCGCCCGATCCCGTAGAAGGCACCAACCAGTTCTGCAGCGACCAGTGTTGTCCACGACGCCTGCAATGACAGCCGCAGCCCGGTAAAGATCATCGGGCTTGCACCGGGGATCAGCACCTCACCGACAAAGCGCGTCTTGGGCATGCCAAGCATGTACGCCGCCTCGATCACCGGGCGATCGATGTTGCGAACCCCTGCAAATGTATTGATGACCGACGGAACAAACGCAGAGAACCAGATCACCATGATCTTGGCCGCATCACCCAGACCCAGCCAGAGGATCGCCAGAGGAATCCACGCCAGGGGCGGGATCGGGCGGATGATCAGGAAGATCGGGTTTATGATGGCTTCGGCCTTGCGGTTCCAGCCCATCAACAGGCCAAGCGGCACACCAGTCGCAATTGCAAACAGAAAGCCCATCACGACCAGGCGCAAAGAGTTGTAGACGTGAAGCGTCAGGTCACCGCCGCCATATCCGCGACCAGAGACATGTATGAGTGCGGACCAGGTTTCCGCCGGAGATGGAAAGCGCCCCGATGGGATCAGACCAAAAAGCGTGGTCGCGCAGAACCAGAGGATACACACGATAAAGATCGTCGCCATACCAATCGATACTCTGCGTGGCACGTGAACCTCCCCCATTTGTGTAAACGCTTTCATATCTTGTCATCGTCTGTCAATATTTTTATGACTTCTCTTGCTTTTTATTCTTACTGAACGCATAAAAGCGAATGTAATTTTTCATAAAGAGGCTGAAAATGCCCGCACGCCGCAAACCGACTCTGACTGATGTGGCCAGAGAATCCGGTAGCTCGATTGCGACCGTATCCCGCGCGATGTCGCAACCGGGCCTTGTTCAACCTGACACGCTGGAACGTATCCGTCAGGTCGCGGCACGGCTGGGATATGTGCCCAACCGCCGCGCGCGCGCGCTGGCGTCGGGGCAGTCCGACACGATCGGCGTCGTGGTGCCGACGCTCAATTCGCCGATCTTCTCATCTGCGCTTCAGGATATGCAACGTGGGTTTTCGGCCAATGGCTATCAGTTGCTGATCGCATCGCATGAATACGACACGGCCAACGAGGCCGCCGCACTGGCACAACTTGTGTCTCACGGGGTTGATGGGCTGGTGGTTGTGGGCGCAAAGCGCCCACAATCCACCTGGGCACTGCTAGAGGATGCAGGCATCCCTCTGGTGCAGATGTGGGAAGGCCGCGCGGGCCATGATTGCGTGACCGTGGACAGTTACCGCGCAGGCTATCTTGTCACACGCTACCTGCTGGATATCGGCCATACACGAATCGGGGTCATCTGCGGGCATCTGCTGAACAATGACCGCCAGACCGCGCGGGTCGAGGGTATCCGTGCCGCTCTGGACGAAGATGAACTGCCGTTGGCACGGACCCAGGTCAGTGAACAGCCCCTGACCATCGCTGCAGGACGGTCAGGCTGCATGACCCTGCTGGAAATGGTGCCGCGTCCCACTGCAATTGTGGGCACTGCGGATTTGCTGGCCATTGGTGCCATGTTCGAGGCGCAGGGGCGCGGCATTGGCGTGCCCGACGCCTTGTCCATCGCCGGAATCGACAATGTCGATGTCGCGGCACATCTGTCACCGTCGCTGACAACGGTGGATATCCCCGCCGCCAATATCGGGGCAGAAGCAGCGGCCCTTATGCTGCGCCGCCTACGCGAGGGGCGTGAACCGCCCGGAACCTGTATTTCACTACCGGTCAATCTGGTGGTGCGGCATTCGACCGCGCGACCTAAGCCATAGACCGGAGCCTCTCGGGCATTTGTTTGCCCTTCAGAACACAGCCGTCAGCATACGCAAAGCGGTCAGCAACAGGAACACGGCAAAGGCGCGCTTGATCCAGACAGGCTCCAGCGCATGGGCCAGTCGCGTGCCCAAAGGCGCAAACAGGATCGAAAGCGGCAGAATCAACGCCACAGCAACCAGATTGATATACCCCACGGACATCGGAGGCCTGCCCGCAACCCCCAGACCTGTGACCAGCATGGCCAGCGCCCCCGGCACCCCGATAACCAGACCCAGTGCCGCTGCAGTGCCCACGGCACGATGCACCGGCACGGAGAACGCCGTCATCAGGGGCACACCCAATGTCCCCGAACCGATCCCCATCATCGACGACACAACCCCCACGACACCGGCCATTGCAGGCTGTGCACCTGTCGCCTGTGGCAAAGCTTCTGCCAGAATACGCGTGCGCGGGCTGGCCATGTTCCAGGCGACCAAAAGCGCGATCGTGCCAAAGACGATCATCAACACATCACCCTTGACCACGCCTGCGACAGTCCCGCCGAACAGGGCCCCAACAGCCATAAAGGGTGCCCATCTGCGTACGATCTGCATATCGACCGACCCGCGCTTGTAATGCGCCCGTGCCGCGCTGAAGGCCGTGATTGCCACTGTGACCAAGGATGTTCCAACCGCGACCTGCATCCCCAAATCCGCCGGGTAGCCCAGGGCCTTGAACACCCAGAACAGCACTGGCACCACGACAATGCCACCGCCCACACCCAACAGGCCCGACAGGATCCCCGCAATCGCGCCGGTCGCCGCGAGTGCCAGCACCAGCGGGATGATTACTGACACAGCAAGTTCAGACATTCGTTTCCTTCCTGAAGGGCGCGCGCCAGTCAAAGACCACCGCGATTCTGGTGCGCGGCCTTTTGTATCTGCCGGACAAGTGCCCTGACGTCCAGACGGTCTGTGACGTTCGGCGCGCTGCGACCCCGGCCAGAACATGAACTGCCCCCGATTTTGCCGCTGGGGTTGGTCACATCGTCACAGTTGGCGCAACGCGCGGTGCGGCCAGCGCAAGTTTACCTCTCCATGAGAAAACCGCTGCAAATCGAACTCGACCGATACAGAAAAGGACTTCGCTCATGACCAATCCCTTCATGAACCGTGCTGGTTCCCTTCAGGGTCCCGCGACTGACATCCAGCCCGTGACCCCGGATGATGCGACAGACCTGCAAACTGTCGCAATCGCGCTCTATGTCGAGACAGGCGGTACCTTGTCGATCGTGACGGCATCGGGCAACACGCGTCAGGTAGAGTTGCCCGATTTCTCGATCCTGCCGGTGGGTGTCCGCAAGGTCAGTCAGACCGGGACAACAGCAATCGGCATTCACGCACTGGTGCTTGCATGAGAATTGTCACGGATTTCAGTGTCACGTCGCGCCCGTTACGCGTGGGCGCGGGTACAGGGTTCGTGCCTGATTCCATATTTTCCGCTGACGACGTCGGGGCCTGGTTTGACCCGTCAGACACATCGACCCTGTTCGCTGACACAGAGGGTACCCTGCCCGCCCAGACCGGGCACCCGGTCGCGCTGATGCTGGACAAGTCTGGCAACGGCAACCATGCAGCGCAGCCAACATTCGCTTCCCGTCCGATGCTGCGACAAGACGCTCAAGGCAGGTTCTGTCTGGAATTCAATGGCATCAATCAGCGGATGCGGACGCCACAGATCAATGCAATCGGCACGAACAAGCTTCAGGCATTTCTGGGTGCCTGCAAGCTGACGAATTCCGTGGGGTATCCGCTGAATGTGAATGACACCGATGATCCGGGCTGGTCGTTGCGATTGCCGCGCGTGTCAACAGGCTCGGGAATCGACCGGTTCGCCATGCGTCTGAACGATGTGCTATCGGCCGAACACAACGGAAATCCGGCACCATTTTCAGGCGTCTATACCGGGCTTGGCGATGGTGATGGCAGTCCGAAGGCGGTCTTGCGCATCAATGGTGTGCAACGCGCGACCGCCGGGGGCAGCACCAGCGGAAATTTCGGCAATGACCGGCTGTTCATCGGCAGCCGAAGCACCAGTGCAACCCATTTCGAGGGGTATATCTACGGCGTGCTCGTGCGGTATGGCCCGCCTCTACCAATGGATACGATTGCCAAAGTCGAACGCTACATTGCCAAGCGCACCGGAGTCGCCCTGCCATGACAGACATATCCATCGCCTGCCCGATCGACATGATCAGTGACGCCAACCAGCTCGCGGCAACGCTTGCCTTCTCGGTTGATGACCTGCACACCTTCGCAACCGCAGAATGGCAGGATGATGACGCCCGGCTCTATGCTGTGGCCAGCTTCCATGCAGGCCCGGACTGGATACGCGCAGCACAAGCGCAGTTATCCCGGCCCGACTGGGACAACGTTTTCCCATATCATGTAAATATGGCAGGTGCGCGCCGTGCACAGGACGCACTCGTGCTATGGGACGCGACACAGGGCACAACCGCACCGCAGGCAAATATGGGGGAACTGACGGCTCTCATTGGTGTTGCGCCGCATGCAGCATTGATCGCAATGGGCCTGTTTGCCAAGCCTGCAGAAGATGACTGACGCAGGCTCGCGGTATCAGGTGGCGCAGCGGATGAAGCAGCGGCGCAGCACATATGCAAATCCACCTGCCGTCATGGCACCGAGGCCATTGGCAACCGCATCTGCGAAATTGGCCGACCTTCCGAACCATGGCTGGATCAGTTCGATCAATCCGCCATAGGCCGCGACACTCGCAACGATCCACAACAGATATTGCGGTTGCGCAAAAGAGATCGGAAAGGCGATCGCGCCAAAAGCAAGGAAATGGTGCAGCTTATCACCGCCCGGTGCTCGCGGCAGGTGCTTGGATGGGGTCAGGGTAAGAACCGCAACGACGGCAGCGATAACCAATGTGATCGCGAGAGCAACACGCATCTTCAGGGCGAAGCGAAAGACTGTGTTCATATATGCGCGGCCCGCTTCAATATCTGGCACTCTTGTCCACAGGGGTCAGCATCGCTGACCTGTCTTGCCAGTGCAAGGCGTTCTTGATGAAAGTTTCCAGGGCGCGGTCCAGATAATGCGGCGATGTGCCAGACACGTGCGGGGTCAGCAGCACGTCCGGGCGGTTCCAGAGCCGCGAGGTTTCGGGCAACGGCTGGGTTTCGAACACATCCAAAGCCGCGCCGCGCAGATGGCCGCTGTCCAGCAGATCGACCATCGCGTTATTCGTTTAGGCAGGCCTTCGGCGAAACTAGACCTTGAGCTCCTGTTTGACGCGCATTTCATCAAATCCATGCTCGCAATACGAGTTTCCGGTCGGGCAGCGCGGGATCCGGGGCTGCTCACCGGCCAAACTTCTGGAACGGTCTCAGGCAATGCTGATCATCCTCGCTGTCCCTGACGCACAGTTGTCAGCGAAGCAGACTCTGCCGAAGTGCAGCACATCATCACAGGAACGATGACGCAATCGCCCCATACGCTTTTCAAACTGTATTGTTATGTGTCAATGAAGCGGGAAGCGCCTCTTGGTCCGCCGCAATGGAGAAAGCCAGACCCATGACACGCATTGCCCTCAATGGCCTTGGCCGCATCGGAAAGCTTGTGCTGCGCGATCTGATCGACGCAGGCGCAGGTGGCGAAATTGTGCTCGTGAATGACCCGGTCGGCGATGCTGCTCAACAGGCATTGTTGATGGAATTTGACAGCGTGCATGGTCGCTGGGCCACTCCGGTCAGCCATGACGAGACCTCGCTGACGCTTGGCGACCAGCGCATCCGCCTGACCCACAACGCCCGGATCGAGGATTTGCCGCTGGCGGAACTGGGTGTCGATCTGGTGGTTGATTGCACCGGGGCTTTCAAGTCCGAGGCAAAGCTTGCGCCCTATTTCGCGGCCGGCGTCAAGAAAGTGGCCGTTTCAGCCCCGGTCAAGGAGGGCGGCGCGCTGAACCTTGTCTATGGGGTGAATCATCATCTTTATGACGGCAGCCAACGGATCATTACCGCCGCAAGTTGCACCACCAACTGCCTCGCGCCAGTGGTCAAGGTCATCCACGAAGCCATCGGCATCCGCCACGGCTCGATCACCACGATCCATGACGTGACCAATACCCAGACCATCGTCGACCGCCCCGCAAAGGACATGCGCCGCGCGCGCTCAGGCCTCACCAACCTGATCCCGACCACCACCGGCAGCGCGACTGCAATCACGCTGATCTATCCTGAACTCAAGGGTCGCCTGAACGGCCACGCTGTGCGCGTGCCGCTGCTGAATGCGTCGCTCACCGATTGCGTGTTCGAACTGGACCGGGCCACCACCCCCCAAGAGGTGAACGCGCTGTTCAAGGCCGCCGCCGATGGGCCGCTCAAGGGCATCCTCGGCTTTGAATCCCGCCCACTGGTGTCTTCCGACTACCTCAACGATCCGCGCTCCAGCATCATTGACGGCCCCTCCACCATGGTAATCAATGGCACGCAACTGAAAGTCTATGCCTGGTATGACAATGAATGGGGCTATGCCTGCCGTCTGGGCGACATCACCCGGATGATCGCCCAAAGTCTCTGATGTCATCTTTGCCCAAATATCCTCGGGGGGTGAATGGCCCGTTACAGGCCAGAGGGGGCAGACAGCCCCCCTTTTCGCCCCCACCACAAGAGAGCCATCAGACCATGAGCACCACCAACCCCTTGCGCGCCTATATTGCCGTAACGGCGGCTTACTGGGCCTTCATGCTGTCGGACGGTGCGCTGCGCATGCTGGTGCTGTTGCACTTCAACGCACTGGGGTTCTCGCCCATCCAGCTTGCGTATTTGTTCCTGCTCTATGAGATTGCGGGCATCATCACCAATCTGACTGCGGGGTGGCTGGCCGCGCGCTTTGGACTGGCAGCTACGCTGTATGCCGGGCTTGCGCTGCAGATCGCAGCGCTGGCGGCGCTGGCTCAGCTTGACCCGAACTGGACCATCGCAGCATCGGTCGTGTTCGTGATGGCAGTGCAGGGTGCGTCTGGTGTGGCCAAGGATCTGGCCAAGATGTCATCGAAATCGGCTGTCAAGTTGCTGGCCCCGGCGCAGGAGGGTGCGCTGTTTCGCTGGGTAGCGGCATTGACCGGCTCAAAAAACGCCGTGAAGGGTGCGGGCTTCTTCCTTGGCGCGGCGCTTCTTGCGCTGACTGGTTTTCAGGGCGCGGTCTGGGGCATGGCCGGGGTGCTTGCGGCAATCCTGCTTGCCGTGATCCTCTTTCTGCCCGAGGGCCTTCCGGGTCGGATGAAAGGGGCTGACGCTTGGGGCGGCTGGCGGTCGCATGATCCGCGCGTCAACCGTCTGAGCCTTGCGCGCATGTTCCTGTTTGGTGCGCGCGATGTCTGGTTCGTGGTCGGCATCCCGATCTATTTTCAGGCGGTCCTATCCGACGGCACTACGGAAGGGCGGCGCGAGGCGTTCTTTCTGGTGGGTGGCTTCATGGCGCTCTGGATCATCCTCTATGGGGCCGTGCAGGCTTTTGCACCCCGCCTGCTGGGGGCCAGGGGGCAATCAGAGGCGGACATCACGCAAAAGGCCATCTTCTGGTCGGGCGTACTGGTTCCCATCCCTTTTCTGCTCGCCCTTGCTGCCTATCTTGCGGGCGCACCTGCAGCCTGGCTGACATCAACACTTGTCGCTGGACTTCTGATCTTCGGGTTTGTCTTTGCGATCAACTCCTCGGTACACTCCTATCTGATCCTCGCCTTCGGTGCATCCGAGCGTATCACCCGCGATGTGGGGTTTTACTACATGGCCAATGCGGCAGGGCGACTGATCGGAACCTTGCTTTCGGGGCTAAGCTTTCAACTGGGCGGATTGCCACTTTGCCTTGCCACTGCCGGGCTTATGGCACTTGCAAGCTGGCTGGCTGCGCGACGGCTGGCCCCTGCGTAAGAACAGCATCGGCGGCATGAAACACTTGATCAATCGGCGCGATAAGGCGATCTTGCTGCCAAATGACGGGCTCTGCGCGGAACTTTGTGTGTGAACCCCGTCTAAGTACTCATTCTGGTCGAGGTCCGGCATGTCTGAACAACTGGTTTTTGACAGCCGCTATTCCTGGGCACGGCTGGCGGTGACGCTGGCGATCGCGACCATCGGCAATGTGGGCATGTGGTCGGTGATTGTCATCATGCCCGCCGTACAGGCCGAATTCGGCGTCTCACGGGCGGATTCGTCATTACCCTATACACTGACCATGCTGGGTTTTGGGTTGGGAAATCTGCTGATTGGCCGCGCGGTTGACCGCTTTGGCATTACCCTTGCCCTGATCGGGGCCAGTCTGCTTTCCGGAATAGGGTATCTGGCTGCAGCGGCCAGCCCATCGATCCTGATTTTATCTGCCGTGCATTTCGTGATCGGCTTGGGTTCTGCCGCGAGTTTCGGGCCACTTATCGCCGATGTCTCGCACTGGTTCCACCGCAGGCGGGGCATCGCCGTGGCGGTGGCGGCCAGCGGCAATTACCTGTCGGGGGCAATCTGGCCGATGGTCCTGGCAGGCGTGCTGTCAGATCATGGCTGGCGCGCAGTGTGTCTGGCGCTGGCCGTGATCGTGACGGCCCTGCTGATCCCGCTGGCGCTATTGCTGCGCCGACGGGTTCCGGAACTGAGCATGACGGCTGCCGCGAATTACTCATTGGCGAACCGTGCGGCCTGCGGCTTATCACCGCGCGCTCTGGCATGGTTGCTGGCGCTGGCAGGGTTGGGCTGCTGCGTGGCCATGTCCATGCCACAGGTGCATATCGTCGCGCTTTGCGTTGATCGGGGTTTTGGCCCTGCCGTAGGGGCTGAGATGCTGTCCCTCATGCTGTTGGGAGGCGTTGTTTCGCGGCTGATCTCGGGGCTGATCGCTGACCGGTTGGGCGGAGTGCTCACCCTGCTGATCGGATCGGTTCTCCAGATGCTGGCGCTGTTTCTGTATCTGCCAGCAGGGGGTCTGGTCTCGCTCTATGTGGTCAGTCTGGTGTTTGGGCTGGCGCAGGGCGGGATAGTTCCGGCATATGCGCTGATCGTACGCGAATACATGCCCGCGCGCGAAGCAGGCGAGCGGGTGGGATTTGTGATCATGGCAACGATCCTTGGCATGGCACTTGGCGGCTGGCTGTCCGGCTGGATTCATGACCTAACCGGATCTTATCAACTGGCATTCCTGAACGGGATCGTCTGGAATGCCCTGAATATCGCGATCATGCTGTTTATCCTGACACGCACACTGCGTCCGCGGCGTGATCGCGCTGTTCCGGCCTGATGCAGGTCAGCAATTTCGATCGGATCGACAGGAATTCCGAGGTCTGTTGCGACGCCTTGCACCCCGCGCAGTCAGAACATACTGACGTGCGCAAGAGACCCCGAGAGCACACGGGCGTATGCCCGTGTGCTCTCGCGTCATTACTGCATCAGTTCCGTCCGGATCTGGGTATGGATATGGGTGCAATCTTGGCATGCAATGGTTGCCGGTTGAAACTTTGCGCGCGATAATAATATTCTGAATGGCAACGCTTTGCAGCAGGCGCACATGCGCGACCCGAATGGATCAAGTCGAATGTCAGACACAAAAATACGCAACATGGAAGAATTCGCCGCGTTGGTCGGCATTTCGCGCCCAACCGTCTCGAAGTACTTCCAAGACCCCGAGAGTGTCCGGCCATCGACCCGTCAGCGCATCGAAGTCGCCCTGAAGCGCTGTGATTACAGACCAAATATCTTCGCGGTCAACCAGAACCGCAAACTGACCAAGATCGTCGGAATTGTGGTGCCTTATCTGGCTGATCCGTTCTTCGCAGAGATCGCACGCCAACTTGAACGCCGCTGCATAGATGCGGGGTTTCGCCCGGCGCTCTACAGTGCGCATGGGCAACCGGACCTCGAGATCGATGTTCTTGATGGATTGAGGCTTCTGAAACCCGCCGGGGTGTTGCTGGCACCGCTTGGCAGAATTTCACACCGCCCAGCGATCAAACAGTTCTGCAACGAAGTTCCGACCGTGCTGTTCGACAGTAACATGGACGGGATCGGCGAAGCCTTTGTTGGATCAGATAATTTCAGTTTCGTGTCACAGACGGTGGATTACCTGACCCGGACCGGCGAGCCGCCCTGTTTCTTCGAGATGAAAACTCCGGCCAACCCGAACGCGAACAAGCGGCGGATCGCGTACTACAAGATGATGGAACAACTTGGGTTCGAGCCGAACCTCTACAGCATTGAGGGAACAGGTTGGGCGTTCGAGGAGATCGGTCGAAAGGGGGCGCTGGATATTCTTGATAAGGGTGGTTTTTCAACAAACACTGTCCTGTGCAGCAATGACCGGCTTGGAATCGGGCTTCTGTCAGCTTGCTATGAACGCGGGCTCAGGGTTGGGCGCGATACTGGATGCGATTTGCGGGTGGCATCGCATGATGATCACCCCTTTTCGCGCTTCACCTGTCCATCGCTGACAACGGCGGCACATGACTACGATGCTGTCGCAAACCATGCTTTCTCGACCTTGACCGACCTGATCGAAGCAGGCGGCAAGTTCGACCAGAGAGCTGAAATGCTCTTCACCCCGAAGCTCGTCTTGCGCAGTTCCGCGTAAGTTATAGTTTACGCGCGAAAATATTTTACTTGACGCGCGGCAAGTTTTTTCATTACCTTTTCATCTCATCCATATCAGGGAGGAGATGAGATGAGTTTGAAAAGAGCACTCTGTGCGGCAACGGCCATGAGTTTGATCTCGGCGGTTGGTGCATCAGCAGACACCCTCACGATTGCAACGGTGAACAACGGTGACATGATCCGCATGCAGTCGCTGAGCAGCGAGTTCACCGAGGCAACCGGGATTGAACTGGAATGGGTCATTCTGGAAGAGAACATCCTGCGCCAGCGTGTGACTCAGGATATCGCGACCAGCGGTGGCCAGTTCGACATCATGACCATCGGCATGTATGAAACGCCCATCTGGGCAGAGCGCGGCTGGCTGGTATCGCTGGACGGGTTGCCCGATGACTATGACATCGATGACATCCTTCCGGCCATGCGTGCCGGGCTGTCCTATGACGACTCGCTTTATGCGGCACCATTCTATGGCGAAAGCTCGATGGTGATGTATCGCACCGATCTGATGGAAGCGGCTGGCATGGAAATGCCCGACGCGCCGACATGGGCTGATATCGAAGCCGCTGCCGCTACGATGACAGACCGTGACAACAATATCAACGGGATCTGCATTCGTGGTCGCGCCGGATGGGGCGAGAACATGGCTTTCATCACCACGGTCGCCAACTCCTTTGGCGCGCGCTGGTTTGATGAAGACTGGAACGCCCAGCTTGACAGCCCGGAATGGCTGGAAGCCGTGACTTTCTACAATGATCTGCTGCAGAATTATGGTCCTCCAGGGGCGGCGAACAATGGTTTCAACGAAAACCTGACCCTGTTTCAGCAGGGCCGCTGTGGCATGTGGATCGATGCGACCGTCGCCGCGAGCTTCGTGACCAACCCCAGTGATTCCACTGTGGCTGATCATGTCGGCTTCGCGCTTGCCCCCAACAAGGATGGCATGGAAAAACGCGCCAACTGGCTCTGGGCATGGGCGTTGGCAATTCCTGCCGGGACCCAGCAGGAATCCGCCGCGATGGAGTTCATCAACTGGGCGACATCCAAGGACTATCTGGAGCTTGTAGCCGAACGTGAAGGCTGGGCGAACGTGCCTCCGGGCAGCCGCACCTCACTTTATGAGAACCCGTCCTATGCCGAGGTGCCCTTTGCCGAAATGACGCTGCAATCGATCAACGCAGCCGATCCGAACAACCCCACGGTTGACCCTGTTCCGTATGTTGGCATCCAGTATGTCGCTATCCCCGAATGGGCCGGTATCGGAACTTCGGCGGGGCAAGAGTTCTCTGCGATGGTCGCTGGCCAGCAAACCCCTGAACAGGCCTTGGCCCGTGCACAGGCACTTGTGACGGATGAAATGGAAGCAGCAGGCTACTAAGCCTCTTGCCCTCGCGTTTCGGGGCGGGCCCTGCCCGCCCCGTTCTACCCGATCCGTCTGACCCCTTCCTTGGTGAAAGGACAGTGCCATGGCCACGAAGGCTTCGCGCAGTGCTGCCCGGCTGATGCTGGCACCCGCTGTCATCCTGCTGCTTGGCTGGATGCTTGTGCCGCTGACGATGACGCTGATCTTTTCCTTCCAGCGCTACCTGCCCATGCGCGGCGGGTTTCAGGGCTGGATCGGCTTCGAGAACTATGTCCGCTTTGTCACGTCCAGCGCATTCTGGCCCGCTGTGCAGGCAACGCTGATCATTGTGGGCGGCGTGCTGCTTATCACGGTAATCCTGGGCATCTTGCTGGCGGTTCTGCTGGATCAACCGATGTGGGGACAGGGGATTGTCCGCATACTGGTCATTGCACCGTTTTTCGTGATGCCGACCGTGTCGGGGCTGGTCTGGAAAAACATGTTCATGGACCCGAATAATGGACTTTTGTCGCATCTGTGGCGGTCCTTTGGCGCAGATCCGATTATCTGGCTGTCGGATGCGTCGATGGCGTCGATCATCCTGATCGTATCCTGGCAATGGCTGCCCTTTGCCACACTGATCCTGCTGACAGCGATCCAGTCGCTTGACAGTGAACAGATCGAAGCCGCCGAGATGGACGGGGCCTCTGCCTTGTCGCGCTTCTGGCATATCGTCCTGCCGCATCTGGCCCGCGCCATCACAATCGTGATCCTGATACAGACGATCTTTGTACTGGCCATCTTCGCCGAGATTTTCGTGACCACACAAGGCTCGTTCGGGACACGCACGCTGACCTATCTGATCTATCAGCGCGTGCTGGAAAGTCAGAATGTGGGGCTCGGCTCTGCCGGGGGGATATATGCGGTCATTCTGGCCAACATCTTTGCGCTGTTCCTGATGCGCATCGTTGGCAAGAATCTGGATCGTTGAGGAGGACATCATGGCCCGCGCCGTCACAACACAACGCAAGGCACTGAACACCGCCCTCGCATGGGGGATTGGCCTGCTGATCTTCTTTCCGATCCTCTGGACGATCCTGACCAGCTTCAAGACCGAAGCGCAGGCGATATCAGATCCGCCAGTGTGGTTTTTCTTCGACTGGACGCTGGAGAATTATCGCGTCGTGCAGGAACGCTCAAACTACAGCCGGTTCCTGTGGAATTCGGTCATCATCGCAGGTGGGTCCACCATCCTTGGCATGATCGTCGCCATTCCCGCGGCCTGGTCCATGGCCTTCGTGCCCTCGACCCAGACCAAGAACATCCTGTTGTGGATGCTATCCACCAAGATGTTGCCCGCTGTGGGCGTTCTCTATCCAATCTACCTGATCTTCATCCAGCTTGGCTTGCTGGATTCGCGTTTCGGGCTGACCATCGTGCTGATGCTGATCAACCTGCCGATCATGGTCTGGATGCTCTATACCTATTTCAAGGAAATCCCCGGCGAAATCCTTGAAGCCGCGCGTATGGACGGCGCAGGATTGCGGCAGGAAATTCTGTATGTGCTGACGCCGATGGCTATTCCGGGCATCGCCTCGACAATGCTCCTCAACGTCATCCTCGCGTGGAACGAGGCGTTCTGGACGCTGAACCTGACCGCGGCGCGCGCGGCACCGCTGACCGCTTTCATCGCCAGTTATTCCAGCCCGGAAGGACTGTTCTACGCAAAGCTGTCCGCTGCCTCGACCATGGCGATCGCGCCAATCCTGATCATCGGCTGGTTCAGCCAGAAACAACTGGTACGCGGCCTGACCTTTGGCG
>SKRW01000175.1 GCA_007118295.1 Paracoccaceae bacterium
CGGGGCTGGCAAGCGGGGTCAGGACCCCATGCCAGATATTGCGATGAATATTGATTCCCTGCGCCCCGTTCGTGACAAAGGCCTGCGGGGTATCGGGGGCACCGCCCAAATCTTGCGCAACAATGACAAGGAACGGGTGTTCATGCATCGGAATGAAAGCCTGACTGCCATCCGGGTGCCGTTCGACCATATCCAGCAGATAGGGCAAGCTGCGCGGGCGGGCGTCGAAGATTGATATCCCCGCGCGGCCCTCTGGACCGAAATCCAGCCTTGCCCGATCATGAAACCGACCGCACAGCCCCTGATTGATCAGCGTGTCGGGCGCACCTGCGACCTCCAGCACATCACCAAACAGGGCAAAGGCGTCAGCCGTCAGGGGGCGTGGGGTCAGGGGGCGTGGGGTCAGGTGATGCGTCACTGTGAGGCCCGGTCCATGTGGCAGCGTGGGTTTGAGTATTTGGGGCAAGATGAAAGGGTCATGTCAGCATGTCCGATAGCCGTAGGGCCGCGATGCGTTCGACCTGGCGACAGGCTGTGGCGAATTCCGTTTCGGTATCATTGTCGATCCGCGTCTGGAACGCCGCAAGGATCGATGCCTTGGTGTTGTCGCGCACCGCGATGATGAAGGGAAAGCCGTGCTTTTCGACATAGGCCGTGTTCAGCCGCTGAAAGGTCGCGCGTTCCTCATCGGTCAGCATGTCAAGCCCGGCACCCGCCTGTTCGGCTGTGCTGTCGCTGGTCAGGCGGCCTGCAGCGGCCAGTTTGCCCGCAAGATCCGGGTGCGCCGTCAGAACGCCAAGCCGCTGTTCATGCGACGCCGCGCGGAACACGCGCGCCAGCGCGTTATGCACCCCCGCCGCCGTGTCATGGGCAGGCCCGAGTTCCAGATCAAATGCCCCTTCGGCGATCCACGGGCTATGCTCGAACACACCGCCAAACTGGGCGACGAAGCTGGCGCGATCCATCTGTGACGGGCGGGTGCGGTGTTGCGGCGGATGGGTCCGCGCCCAGTGATCGGCGATCTGTTCACGGGTCGCGAACCAGACGCCCTCATGTGCCATGAAATGATCCAGCGCGCGCTTTAGCGCCATGGCACGCCCCGGACGCCCGATCAGGCGGCAATGCAGGCCGATTGACATCATTCTGGGCGCACCGGCCTGCCCTTCGGCATAGAGCATGTCGAAACTGTCTTTCAGGTAGCTTTCGAACTGGTCGCCATTGGTGTATCCGGCCTGAATTGCAAAGCGCATGTCATTGCAATCCATTGTGTAGGGCACGATCAACTGATCCTTGCCGCCGGCGCGGGTCCAGTAGGGCAGGTCATCGGCGTAGCTATCGGCGACATAGGCGAAATCACCAGTTTCTGCCGCCAGATCCACCGTGTTCATCGAACAGCGCCCGGTATACCAGCCACGCGGCGGGGCACCGGTGACTTCGGTGTGCAGGCGGATCGCCTCGCGGATTTGCGCGCGCTCCTCTTCGGGGGACATGTCCTTGTGTTCGATCCATTTCAGGCCATGGCTGGCGATTTCCCACCCGGCCTGTTGCATGGCGGCGAGTTGCTCGGGGGCGCGCGCAAGGGCTGTCGCCACACCATAGACCGTGACCGGAATATCCTTCAGCAGCCGATGCAGTCGCCAGAACCCGGCGCGGCTGCCATATTCGTAGATCGATTCCATGTTCCAGTGCCGCTTCCCCGGCCATGCGGCAGCGCCAGTGATCTCGGACAGGAAAGCCTCGGATGCAGCATCACCATGCAGGATATTGTTCTCGCCGCCCTCTTCGTAATTCAAGACGATCTGCACTGCGATCCTTGCACCATTGGGCCATTTGGCGTCCGGCGCATGTGCACCATAACCTGTCATGTCTCGAGGGTAGCGTTTCACGTTACAATCCTTTTGTTTGACCTCTTATAAACCAGAAAATCACCAGCGTTTTTCAAATTATTTCATAAGGTGCTTTCAGCAGTCTGGCTTTGTATCGCAGCATGCATCAGTTCTAGAGTAGATCAAGTAATCAGGAGATATCAGCCATGACGGGCTATCTGACCACCCATGTTCTGGACACGGCCCGCGGATGCCCCGCACAGGGGCTGACGATCGAACTCTACCGTATAGATGGCGAGCACCGCGCCTTGCTAAAGACGCTCGTCACAAATGAAGACGGGCGCACGGATGTGCAGATTTTGCCTGCCGCCGAGTTCCAGACGGGTGAATACGAACTTGTCTTTTACGCCGGGGCCTATCTGGATGCCTGCGCCACACCACCCGAAACCCCGCGTTTTCTGAATGTGATTCCGATCCGCTTTGGCATGTCCGAGCAGGCACATTACCATGTGCCGCTTTTGCTGTCGCCCTTTGGCTATTCGACCTACCGGGGCAGCTAGGCGGGTCTAGCGCACCTGATCTGTTCCGCGAATTGTCGCCGCGATCCGGTCGATCATGAACCCCATGAACAGCCGTGTCTTGGGGTCCTGCTTGCGGCGATGGGTGAAGAGGCATGCCATCTGTATCGGCTCTGGCGGGGTCCGGACCGCCACTGGAACCAGGGTTCCGGCCCTGAGATGGTCATCAATCTCGAACACGGGCTTCATGACAACACCATGCCCGGCCAGCGCCCAGTCTGTCAGCACGTCGCCATCATCGGATTCGTAGCGCCCCGAGACGCGAAAGCGCTTTGGCCCTTCGCTGGTGGACAGCAGCCACTGGAACTCGGTGGCACCGGGGAAGCGGAGGTTCAGACACTCATGTGCACCTGACACCAGATCATCACCGCTTTCGGGCATTCCGCGTTGCGCGATGTAATCCGGTGACGCGCACAGGATGCGCCGAACATCGGCGATCTTGCGGATACGCAGATTGCTATCCTCTGGTCGCCCAAGAAAAAACAGCAGATCCAGCCCTTCAGTGGTCAGGTCGATCTTGCGGTCAGACAGCCTCAGCCGCACGCTGACTTCCGGATAGGCTGCCAGAAACTCTGGCACCTGTGGCGCGATCAGCCGTCGGCCAACGCCAAGAGGGGCGGCAACATATAGCGAGCCTTTCGGGTATTCGGTGATATTGACGATCTCTGCCTCGGCACTGGCAACCGCTTCCAGCACTTCCGAGGCACCACGATAAAACGCCTTGCCCTGCTCGGTCGGGGTCAGGCTGCGCGTTGTGCGCTGGAACAGGCGCACCCCAAGATGATCTTCAAGCTGCGAAATACGCGATGATGTGACTGCCGGGGAAATCCGCAAATCCCGCCCTGCGGCGGACATGCTGCCCAATTCGTAGACCCGGACAAAGGTGCGGATGTTGTCGAGATAGGACATTGTTTCGTTTTTTTTGATGCTGCTTGACTTTTCACAGTCATACCAAAACAAATCAAGCGCGCCTAGTGTGATACGACCCCCCAATCTTGACCCCCAATCTTGAAAGGAACGCCATGTTGGAACTGGCCATTCTCTGGGACTGGATCGAGTTCTCTGTCCGCTGGCTGCATGTCATCACCGCGATGGCGTGGATTGGCGCATCGTTCTATTTCATTGCACTGGATCTGATGCTGCGCCCCAACCCGGCCCTGCCCAAAGGCGCAACCGGCGAGGAATGGGAGGTGCATGGCGGCGGATTCTATCACACGATCAAGTATTCGGTCGCCCCGTCGCAGATGCCCGAACACCTGACTTGGCACAAATGGCAAAGCTATTCGACATGGCTGTCGGGTGCCGCACTGCTGATGATCATCTACTGGGTCGGGGGTGAATTGTTCCTGCTGGACCCGTCCAAGGCCGACCTGACGCTGTGGCAGGGTATCCTGATCTCGGGCGGGTCGCTGACAATCGGCTGGGTGGCCTATGACCAGATGTGCAAGTCGCGGTTGGGCGACCGGCCCACGCTGCTGATGCTGATCCTGTTTGCGCTGCTGGTGGTGATGTCATGGGGGTATAACCAGATATTCACCGGGCGCGCCGCACTGCTGCATCTGGGGGCATTCACCGCCACGATCATGACGGCCAATGTGTTCTTTCAGATCATGCCGAACCAGCGGATCGTCGTCGCCGACCTGAAAGCCGGGCGGACACCGGATGCAAAATACGGGCGGATTGCCAAGCTGCGCTCGACCCATAACAACTATCTGACCTTGCCAGTCGTGTTCCTGATGCTGTCAAACCACTATCCGCTGGCCTTTGGCACGGAATATGCCTGGATCATCGCGAGCCTGATCTTTCTGACCGGAGTCACCATCCGCCATTACTTCAACACAATGCACAAGACCGGCAAGGGGCCAATGTGGACATGGGCAGTGACCGTGGTGCTGATGATCGCGATCTCTTGGTTGTCATCGGCAAGACCCGGCGAAACATGGGAAGACGCCGAGGCCCGCGAGATGACCGCTTACGAGCAGCGCTTTGCTGCCGCCGACGGGTTTGAGGACGCGTATTACGCCGTGCTGGGCAACTGTTCCATGTGCCATGCACGCGAACCCGGATGGGGCAACATGCATTGGGCCCCGTCCGGCGTCTATCTGGAAACGCCGCAGGATGTGGCACGCCATGCCGACCAGATTTATCTGCAAGCAGGTATCAGCCACGCCATGCCACCGCCAAACGCGATCCAGATGGACCCCGCCGCGCGCCAAATGATCGTCGCATGGGTGCGCGAGGTGCGCAGCGCGCGCTAGACCACTGGCGCAAGCCGGAAAAAGCACAGGCCCGGCGTAATCGCGCCGGGCAATCTATCTGCCAGCCCGGCACCGGGTTGAATAATTTTCAAATCTTTCCGAAGATTGCTGTCAATTCTTTGGGGATAGTCCGAAAAACGCACAGCGTGCATATGTCGGATCAGACTGGTTTCGGGGGCAGGAGTGGTGATGAGCACAAGGTATTACGCGCCAAGCGGCGGGCATCCGGGGCAGGACCAGTTGCTGACGGACCGGGCCATCTTTACCGAGGCCTACGCCGTGATTCCAAAGGGAACCATGCGCGATATCGTGACAAGCGCCCTGCCCTTCTGGTCCGGGACACGTCTATGGGTGCTGGCGCGTCCGCTTAGCGGGTTTGCGGAAACCTTCTCGCAATATATCATGGAGGTTCAGCCCGGTGGCGGGTCTGATCGCCCTGAAACCAATCCGCAGGCACAAGCGGTTCTCTTCGTTCTGGAGGGCGAAGCAACGCTGAGCGTGGACGGCGCGACGCATCAGATGACACCCGGCGGATATGCCTATCTGCCGCCGTCTGCGGACTGGAAACTGCACAACCGGGCGGATCAGCCCTTGCGGTTTCACTGGTTCCGCAAATCTTACGAGGCCGTCGCGGGGCTGGATACGCCAGACGTGCTGGTGTTGAATGAAAACGACATTGCCCCGACGCCGATGCCCGGAACGGATGGCAAATGGGCCACGACACGGTTTGTCGACCC
>SKRW01000135.1 GCA_007118295.1 Paracoccaceae bacterium
GACAAGCCAGAGCCGAAAGGCCAGGGCGGCGGCGGCGGCATGCCCGACATGGGTGGCATGGGCGGCATGGGCGGCATGATGTAATCTGCCCTGCATCGCAAAATACAAAGGCCGGGGTTTTCCCCGGCCTTTTTCATGTGTCAGGTCGTTGCGGCAGGGTCAGTGCACGCTGACTGGCTCGTAGTCATTCTGCCGTGCCATGACAAAAGCCATGGTCCGGTCCGTCACCAGCGCCAGTTGTTCGCCTTCCTCGTGGCAGATCGCATATAGCCGCGTCACGCCCGGAAGCTGGGCGCGCACTTCTTCGGGCAGATCCGCAGTTTCGACCGGGCGCACATAGGCGATGGGGCGCGTTGTCGTTGGAATCGGGTGTTTGCTGTCCATGGCGGCCTCCTCAGCCTCGGGTAATCGTGACGGTCTGCACATGCTCTTCAGGCTCGTTTCGGGTCAGATCAATGTGCAACAGACCGTTCTCCAGCCGCGCCTGCGCCACCTCGACGCCGTCGGCCAATGCAAAGGCCCGCTGAAACTGGCGCGCGGCAATGCCCCGATGCAGGAACACGCGGGCATCCTTGTCGCTCTCCTGTTGCTGTCCGCGCACCAGAAGCTGACGCTTCTCGATGGTGATCGACAGGTCTTCCTCGCGAAACCCCGCCAAGGCCAGCGTAATCCGGAAACTGTGCTGCCCCGTCACCTCGATGTTGAAGGGCGGGTATCCGTCCGTTCCTGCGCGCGCCGTCCGCTCAACCAGACGCTCCAACTGGTCAAAACCCAGCAGCAGCGGATGGGACGGAAAACTCAATTTTGTCATCAGCCTAGCCCTTTCATGCAAGCGACATTGCTGCAGGCCCCGTTTTGGCGACCCGTTTCTATAGATATGGGGTGCAATCTGCGTGTCGCAAGTCCGCCAGCCTTGCAGCAAGGCTTTTGCCGCTGGTCATTTGCGGCTAATCTTGCGCGATGCCAGCCAGATGCGAGTCGCACACATGAACTCTCCGCAGGAACTCAGCCACGAGGACGTCTTGCGCGTCAAACTCGAAGTCCTGCGCCAGAAACACCGCGATCTGGACGAGGCGATTGCCGCGTTGCAGAATCAGGGGCCGGCCACGCAACTGATTGCGCAGCGCCTGAAAAAGGAAAAGCTGCGCCTCAAGGACCAGATCGCCCGGATCGAGGATGAACTGACCCCCGATATCATTGCCTGATCCGATTGCACCCGCCCGCCCCATCGCTATAGTGCGCGCGATCAGTCTGGGGGTGGGCAAATGTCCGGAATTCGCGTGGGAATCATCATGGGCAGCCAGTCCGACTGGCCGACCATGAAAGAAGCGGCCGACATTCTCGACGCTCTGGGCGTCGCCTACGAGGCGCGCATCGTGTCGGCCCACCGCACGCCGGACCGCTTGTGGGATTATGGGCGCAGCGCCGCGGAGCGCGGCTTGCAGGTTATCATTGCCGGTGCGGGGGGGGCTGCGCATCTGCCGGGCATGATGGCGTCAAAGACGCGCATACCCGTGGTTGGCGTACCCATACAGACCAAGGCGCTTTCGGGTGTGGACAGTCTGTATTCCATCGTGCAGATGCCGCGCGGCTATCCGGTGGCGACCATGGCTATTGGTGCTGCGGGCGCTGCCAATGCGGGGCTGATGGCGGCGGGTATTCTGGCGCTGCAAGATGGCGACCTCGCGGCGCGTCTGGACCAGTGGCGCGCGGATCTGTCCGCCTCTATCCCCGAGGTGCCGCGCGATGACTGAAGCCCTGAACGCAGGCAGCGTGATCGGTATTCTGGGCGGCGGTCAACTGGGGCGAATGCTGTCAGTCGCGGCAGCGCGTCTGGGCTACCGCTGCCACATTTACGACCCGGCAACCCATATTCCGGCGGCAGATGTTGCGGCGATGGTCACAAATGCTGCATGGGATGATGAGACCGCCCTTGCGCGCTTTGCCGCGTCGGTCGATGTCATCACCTTTGAGTTCGAAAACATTCCCACTGCGACGCTTGATTTTCTGGAACCGTTGCGCCCCATTCGACCGGGGCGCCGCGCGCTTGCCGTGTCGCAAGACAGGCTGTCGGAAAAGGCGTTTCTGCGCGATCTGGGGCTGCAAACGGCCCCTTTCGCGCCGGTGGACAGCCTTGACGCGCTGCAGCACGCGTTGGGTGCAATCGGCGCGCCCGCAATCCTGAAAACCCGACGCATGGGGTATGATGGCAAGGGACAGGTGCGGCTGGAAAGCCCGGATGACACCGCCGCAGCGTGGCAGGCGATGCAGGACGCACCGGCCATCCTCGAAGGGTTCGTGCCTTTCTCGCACGAGGTTTCGGTGATTGCGGCGCGCGGTGTGACGGGCGAGGTCGCAGCTTTTGATCCGGGCGAGAACTTGCACAAATCCGGTATCCTGCACGAAACGCGCGTGCCTGCGCGCCTCAGTGCCTCGCAACGCACCGACGCTATACTTATGGCCGCCAAGATACTGAATGCGCTGGATTACACGGGTGTTCTGGGGGTCGAGATATTTGTCACGCCGCAGGCGCTGATCGTCAATGAGATCGCCCCGCGCGTGCACAATTCCGGCCACTGGACCCAGAATGGCTGCGCCGTCGATCAGTTCGAACAGCATATCCGCGCCGTCACTGGCCTGCCGCTGGGGGATGGGCAGCGCCATAGCGATGTGGTGATGACCAACCTGATCGGTGATGATCTGGACCAACTTCCGGACCTGCTGCGCGCGCCGCATGCGGCAGTCCATCTATACGGCAAACCCCAAGCTCGCCCCGGTCGCAAGATGGGTCATGTCAACCGCATCATCCCTGCCAGTCGCTAGGGATTGGCAATCTTGCGCAGAGCATTGGCAAATGTGATGCCGTGGTCGAACACGCCGTAACGCAGAAACTCCAGCGTTTCAGCAATCACCATGGGATTGTTCATCATGAAGGTATGCGTCACCGGCAGGACGATATGGTCGGCCATGCCCGGCAATTTCGTGCTTTCGACCGACACCTTGCCATCATCTTCCCCTTCGATCAAGGACGAGGTCAGCGGGTTCAGTGACAGGTCGCCAGCGATGATGCCCAGATCATAGTCCGGATAGGCGGGCAAACTGGTCGGGGCGGCACCACGCGCTGTTCCCAGTTCCAGCCCTGCTGGCCCGTTGATCCAGGAAAACGCCTCGATATCCGAAAAATAATCGACCAGTTCCGAACCGTGATTGGGCGGGGCCATCATCACCACGCGCCCCATGTCCTCGGGTCGGTTCCGCGCCAGCCAGCCGCGCGTCAGGATACCCCCCATCGAATGCGTCACGAAATGCACGCGCGCGCCCGCATCGCAGGCTTCGACTGCGGTGCCGACATGGTCCATCAGATTGGCAATCGGCGCTGCACGCGAAGGGTAACCCTGATTGACCACCTGATAACCATGCAGGGTCAGCACCTCTTCCAGCACCAGCATCGAATTCTCGGTGCGCGCCAACCCATGCAGCAAGACGACGCAATCGGCCAGAACCGGGGTCGGGGCAAGGAACAGGGCTGTCAGAAGTGCACGCATACGCGCTATATAAGGGTTCAGATTTGTCATGCCAGAGGGACTTTGCGTCATATGACGAAACCGCGATTGGCCGTGCGCGCCGTCCTGCTGCATCAGGGCCGCCTGTTGCTGGTGAATGCCTGGCCAGACGGGCAAAGTGACCTGTGGTGCGCACCGGGCGGCGGGGTCGAGGCCGGGCAATCACTGCCCGACAACCTGCGCCGCGAAATCTGGGAGGAATGCGGGCTGGAAATCGCAGTCGGGGCACCCTGTCTGGTCAATGAATTCCACGACCCCGGCAGCAGGTTTCATCAGGTCGATATCTATTTTTACGCCGCAATCACGGGCGGGACGCTGGACCCGCACTGGCGCGACCCGGCGGGGGTGGTGACAACCCGCCGCCTTGTGACCGAGCCCGAGTTGCGCACGCTGCGCTACAAGCCCGACACCCTGCCCGAAATCGCCTTTGGCGCGACCGCATGGGACGGTCGCGCGCTCTATGACCCGCTGGAGCCGATTGTCCGCTAGTCGGTTTCGGACAGGAACTTTTCGGCATCAAGTGCCGCCATGCAGCCCATGCCTGCGCTGGTCACAGCCTGCCGATAGATATGATCGGTCAGATCACCCGCCGCGAACACGCCCGGAATGGATGTGCGCGTGCTACCCGGTTCGACCCAGACATAGCCGCCCTCTTGCATGGTGAGCTGGTCCTTGACCAGTTCGCTGGCGGGGCTGTGGCCGATGGCGATAAAGACCCCGGCACAGGCGCGCTCCTGCACCTCGCCGGTGGTCACATGCCGCAGCCGCACCCCCTCGACGCCGGGGGCGGAACCGTCGCCAAGCACTTCGTCCAGCGCATGATCCCAGATGATTTCGACCTTGGGGTGGTTGAACAGCCGGTGCTGAAGGATCTTCTCGGCGCGCAGGCTGTCGCGGCGGTGCACCAGCGTGACCTTGCTGGCAAAATTGGTCAGGAACAGGGCCTCTTCGACGGCAGTATTCCCGCCGCCGACGACCACCACCTCTTTGCCACGGTAGAAGAACCCGTCGCAGGTGGCGCAAGCCGACACGCCCATCCCCTTGTATTTCTCCTCAGATGGCAAGCCCAGCCAGCGCGCCTGCGCGCCGGTCGCCAGCACCACGGCATCGGCGGTATAGGTCGTGCCGCCATCCCCTTTGGCCACAAAGGGCCGGACGGACAGATCAAGGCTTGCAATATGGTCGGTTATGATCTCGGTGCCCATCTCTCGGGCATGCGCTTCCATCCGCACCATCAGGTCAGGGCCGGTCACCATGGTGTCGCCGGGCCAGTTTTCGACCTCGGTGGTAATGGTCAACTGGCCACCGGGCTGCACCCCCTGCACCAGCACGGGCGCGAGCATGGCGCGAGCGCCATACACGGCTGCGGTATACCCCGCCGGGCCAGAGCCGATGATAAGTAGCCGGGTGTGGCGTGTCTCGCTCATGGGTGGGGGTCCTTTCCTGCGACTCTCGCGGCGCAATTTAGGCGCTGTCGTCGCCAGCACAAGGGCGAAAGCCACCTTGCCTGTAACCATCACGTCCGGATAAAAAAATTGCGCAATGTTGAAAGATTATTGCGCAAAAGTGGCTCAAGGCGTACAAACTCGAAAAAAGAGATGAGGAAAATGTATGTCGAGCGGAAAGCTTGATCCGATTGATCGGAAAATTCTGGCAGAATTGCAAGCTGACGGGCGCATGACCAATGTCGAACTGGCCAAGCGCGTCGGTATTTCGGCCCCGCCCTGCCTGCGCCGTGTCCGCGCGCTGGAAGAGCAGGGCTTTATCCGCGGCTATCATGCCGAGGTCAACGCCCGCGATCTGGGGTTCGAAGTGCAGGTCTTTGCCATGGTCGGGCTGAACTCGCAGGCCGAGGCCGATCTGGCCCGGTTCGAGCAACGCTGCCGCGACTGGCCGCTGGTGCGCGAGTGTCACATGCTCAATGGTGAAATCGACTTTATCCTGAAATGCGTGGCGCCGGATCTGTCGTCTTTTCAGCGCTTCCTGACCGAGGAACTGCTCGCCGCCCAAAACGTGATCACGGTAAAGACGTCGCTGATGATCCGCTGTGCCAAGCTGGAACCGGGTGTGCCCTTCAATGTGCTGGAGGCGCGCGCGGCCGAGGCGAGTTGAGCGTGTCCGCCTGCCTTTGGCGCGCGCAAGTCACAGGTCGCTAGCGGGTAATATCTTCCTGCTGAACGAACATATTGTTCCACGCCCGGTCGATCAGTTCGGGCGACATATGGCGTGGTTTGCCTTCGAATTCGCAGATATTGATCATCTGGTCGATCAGGAACACGGGCTGATAGTTCGAATAGACATTGTTGATGGTTGGATATTTCTTCTGGATCAGGTGGATCAGCGTATCTTCATCCAGCGCGATCTTGCGTTTCTTGGCGACCATCGCAAAGATCTTCAGGAAATCGGACTGGTTGGGCCCGTCGATCTTGATCTTGTAGAAAATCCGGCGCAGCGCGGCCTGATCGAAAATGTCATTCGGGTGAAAGTTGGTCGAGAAGATCACCAGCGTGTCGAACGGCACGATGAATTTCTCGCCCGATTGCAGCGAGAGAATGTCATAATTCATCTCCATCGGGACGATCCATCGGTTCACGATGGATTGCGGGGGTTCTTCCTGACGGCCAAGGTCGTCAATGATGAAAACGCCCCCCGTTGCCTTGAACTGCAAGGGCGCCTGATAGGTGCGCGAGACAGGGTTGAACTTCAGATCCAGCATGTCCAGCGTCAATTCGCCGCCCGTGATGACAGTGGGACGCTCGCAATAGACATATCGGTTGTCGAAACGATTGCCGGTCTGGCGCAGTAGCGAAGGGTTGTCTTCCGAGCTTTCGGCCACAGTGTGCACGATCGGATCATACACACTGACGATCTGCCCGGCATGCACCACCGCGCGCGGCACATAGATCCGGTCCCCCATCGCGGCGCGGATACCATTCGAGATTGACGATTTCCCATTGCCGGGCGGGCCATACATCAGGATTGACCGACCGGAACTGACTGCGGGACCAAGGTCACTCATCAATGTGGGCGGCAGGATCAGATCGCCCATGGCAATCTGCAATTGCCGCCGCGTGATCTGGATGTTCCGGATCGACTGGCGCTTGATCTGTTCTTCATACATCGACAGCGGCACAGGCATGGCACCGTAATATTCCGATTGCGTCAAGGCGTCGAGCGCGCGCGCCTTGCCAGCTTCGGTCAACTGGAAACTTGCTTCGGAACTTGCGTTTGCAGCATAGCTTGCAATCGCTTCGATCAGTTTGGCACCGCGCGCGATGTCGATCAGCTCGATCGTCTGTGGAATTGGCAGGCAGATGGTGCGCGCCACCTCGGTCACCCGGTTCAGCGACATGCGGAACATCGTCTTGAGCAGGATATCCTGCATCAGAACTTGCGACAGCCCCGTCGCATCCAGATTGCGCGGCGTGGTGGGGGCGGTGATATGACCGGGATTGATCGTCATGACCAGAGCGGCTCCTGCAGTGATGCCCTTGATAGCGGAAAGATGTGAAGCATCCGTTACACGCGCCCGGCACCGAATATCGATGCAAGGCTGAGATAGAACAGCAGGCTGGGCCCAAGTGCCAGCCCCAGTGGAAATTCTTGTCGGTGCCAGCTTTCCCATTCGGGTGCCAGACCCTGCACAAGCGCGGTGCGCCGCACAAGCCGGTGCGCCACAAAGCTGACAACGATCACCACGGCCAGCAACATCAGGAACAGGCTCAGGTCGCCAAGAGCGACGAACGGGGCCATTGCGGCCATGAATTTCGCGTCGCCAGCACCCAACAGCCCAACTGCGCTCAGCACGAAACCGACCACCAGAACCACGCCCAGACTGGCCCAGCCCCAGGCCCAGGTCTGGAACGGCAGCGCGACCAGTCCCACCACCAGATACACGGCCACCAGCGCCATGACGGCCCGGTTATGGATCTTCATCCATTTCATGTCGCTCCACGCGACCCAAAGCGCCAGCGGTGTCACAAACGGCAGAAACCAGAGCGCGGCGTTTGCGGGCATCATCATCAGCCATGCCCTCCGCCCTCGATTGCACGCAGCGCGCGCACCGCTTCCTCGTAATGCTGGGGATGGGTTTCAATCGCATCCTGCAGCAATGTCCGGCCGACATTGGTGTCGCCCTTGCGGATCGCGGCAATTGCCATCGTGTAAAGCAGTTGCGCGCGTTCCTGCTGGGTCATGCGCACCAGCGGCAGGCTGTAATTGCCCTGTCCCGCCCGTGCGAGCGCCAGATTATTCTTGGCCGTGAACAGGTCCGGGTCATGCTGCAGCGCCTGTGTGAACAACTGTTCCGCCTCGCGCGGGTTGCCGCGTGTCAGCTTGGAAAACCCCCAGTTATTGAACACACCTGCGGGGCGCGTGGTCAGCCCGGCAGCGGTTTCATAGAAATGGTCTGACCGCGACCATTGCTGCTTGCTGTCGGCAATCATCGCCTCGAGTCGGTAGCGGTCAAACGTCTCATGCGTGGGCGGAATGGCATTCAGTGTCTTTTCCGCCTCGGCCCAGTTATTGGCGCGGATATAGGCATCGGCCAGCATGACGCGATCATCCTGTTCTGCCTCGGGGTGCAGTGTGACCCGGCGCCATACCGGCAGGGCCTCGGCCACGCGCCCTGACCGCACCAGCGAGCGTGCAAGCCCGCGCATATTGCCCAGATGATCGGGCTGCGATTCCAACTGAGAGGAGAAATAGTCGACAGCTTCTTCGGGGTCGCCTGCAACCAGCATCAGTTCGGCCAGATTTTGTTGGTCAATGGCTGTCACACTGTCAATAGCGCGCGTGACGCTGGCCTGACTGCTATCCTGACAGGCCGCCAGCAAAAAGACACTGCCTGCCAGCAGTGCAAAAACATTAGGGTGGCGCATTTTTGCGTCCTCGCTGCTCATTATAACGGCGTGGACAACAACAGAAATCTGCCGCTACCACGCCGCATCAGCAAAAGCTGATGTGCCTCAACGTCATCATAGCCTGTTTTTTCCATATTTTCGATGGCTAAACGCAGATTTTCGCCAATTTCGGCAGAACGGCCAGCATCATAGCTGAAAGCGTTGCGAAAATGCAGATGCGCCTCGCCCCATTTGCCCTGTTCGGCCAGTACGACACCAAGGTTGTTATGCGCGGCCACAAAGGTGCTGTCTTGTTCAAGCGCGCGGCGCAGGTCCTGTTCGGCCTGACCAAGGCGGCCAAGCCGCAGATTGGCAGACCCGATGGCCGATAGCACATCGACACTTGGGCCATGTTGAGAGGCCGCGCGGGTATAGGCGCGCAGGGCAATCTCGAACTCGCCTGCGGCCATGGCCCTGTGTCCGACAATCAGCCCGTCAACAGCTTCGGGGATATCGGATTGTCGTTGCGTGGAGCGTAGCTGGTCAGGGCCCGTTGCAGGGTCCTGCGGCGGCTGGGCGCAGGCGGCCAACAGCACAATAATACATGACCAGATACTCAGGCGCACATCTAGTTCCCGCTGATTGCCGCCGGGTTCAACTCGGTGGCGATTCCGACCACCGACGGACCGATAAGGATGATCAGCAGGGGTGGCACTGTGAACATCATTGTGCCCAGAGTCATCTTGGTCGGCAAGATGTTTGCTTTCTCTTCTGCGCGCATGATGCGCTTGTCCCGCATTTCGGAAGCGAAAATGCGCAGCGCTTCGGTGATAGAGGTGCCATAGGTTGCGGCCTGCACCATCACGGTGACGAAAGAGGTAATGTCGGGAATATCACAGCGCTTGGCCATGTCGCGCAACACGTCGCTGCGTTCGCGCCCGGCCTTGACCTGCTCGCCGACGGCACCGAGTTCTTCGCCCAGCGCCGGGTAGGCAGATTTCATTTCACGCGAAACGCGCTGGATGGACTGGTCCAGGGACTGCCCTGCCTCGACGCAGATCAGCATCATGTCCAGTGCATCCGGAAAGCCTGAGATGATTTCGGTCTTGCGGGCCTCGACCCGGTTCTCGATCCAGCGGCGCGGTGCCATATAGCCGATCAGCATGGGCGCGATCATCAGGATGGACAGCGTAAGCGTGCTGTCAAACGTGTCGGGCAACAGCACAAAGCCAACCAGCAACGACACCAGAAACGCACCGATGGCCAGAATGAACTGCAGTGCTGTCAGGTCGCGAACGGCATTCTTGCCATGATACCCAGCTTGAATCATCTTCATGCGGGCGGCAGACAGGTCTTTCTCGTTCTCGGGTTCCAGAAAACGGCTGAAACTATCCAGCGCCTTGATTTCCCGGCTGGCCTTGCGGCGCAACTGCCTGTTGTCTGCCGGATTGCGCGCGGGTGCCGATTTTGTCTGCTCGGAGAATTTCTGCATCGGATCGACCTGCTCGCCATTTGCCAGCGTGATGAAGGCGATGACAAGCAGAACCACCCCGGCCAACCCGATAAGGGCAGTCATTCCGAAGGGGGTGTTCAAGAACTCAAGCATGGCGAAAATGCCTTTCCTCGATGAGGTGACAGGGGGCCGGGGCGCAGAAGGGGCTCAGACCTTGATATCCGTCATCTTGCGCATGTAGAGCACATTGATGATCAGAAAGACTACGACCACGATGGCCAGAGGCAGGTAGAGCGGGGTTTCCTTGACGTCGTCGTAGTAATCCGGCTTGATCATCTGGATCATGAGCATGGCCGCAATCGGAAAGCCCGACAGGAACATGCCAGACCATTTCGCCTCGGCAGTGATTGCGCGCACGCGACGGAACAGTTTGAACCGGGACCGGACCACCTTTGACAAGCCGTCCAGAATTTCGGCCAGATTGCCACCGGATTTCTGCTGGATCGAGACTGCGGCGGAGAAAAAGCGGATGTCCTGCAGATCCACGCGATCGCCAAACTCGGCCAGCGCCTCTCCCGCGTCGCGGCCATACGAGATTTCGTCAGCAATCAGCCCCAGTTCCGACCCCAGCGGGTCGGCAACTTCATCGGCGGCAATGGACAGCGCGGCACCGAACGGGTGACCCACGCGGAGGCTACGCACCATCAGGTCGATCGCTTCGGGCAATTGCTCTTCGATGGCACCGACGCGTTTCTTGGCCTTGCTGCTGATCCAGAAGAACACGCCACCAAACCCGAAGACCGCCGACATTGCCAGACGGATGCTTGGCTCAGTACTTGTTGCGATGCTCAGCAGGACAAAGCTGAACACGCTCAGCCCCACCATCAGCAGGATCAGCGTGCGCGCCGAAAAGGCGATATTGCCCTTGCGCGCGCGTTCTTCGATCAGGCCGTAGATCGGAATGGATATCTTGCCGGTATGGACCGAGCGCTCCTTGCGCAACTGCTCCATCACGTCTTTCTTTGTCGCACCTTTCTGCAACAGTTCCAGCCGACGGTTCAGCTTGGAATCATGTTCGATGCTCTTGCCGAAAGCCAGCAGGTAGATGCCCTGGATCACCAGCAGCACTGCCCCGAAGATCGCAAGGTAAATGAGAGGGCTGATTGACAATTCCATGGGTTATCTCCGCCCGCTGACTTCGTCGTAGATGGATGCGGGCAGATCGTAGCCCCAACGCTTGAACCGGTCCGAGTGATGCGACCGCAGCCCGGTGCCGGTGAAATGACCCAGAATCGTGCCATCGGGTTCCAGCCCTGTGCGCTCGAAGCGGAAAATCTCCTGCATGGTGATAATCTCGCCCTCCATGCCCGTAACCTCGGTGATCGAGGTCATCCGGCGCGAGCCGTCCTGCAGCCGCGAGGCTTGCACGATCAGGTTCACCGCCGAACCGATCTGGCTGCGCACGGCGCGCAATGGCATCTCGATCCCGGCCATGGCGACCATGTTTTCCAGACGGCTGATCCCATCGCGGGCGCTGTTGGCGTGGATCGTGGTCATTGACCCGTCATGGCCAGTGTTCATGGCCTGAAGCATGTCGATTACTTCCTCGCCGCGCGTCTCGCCCACGATGATGCGGTCCGGGCGCATCCGCAGGGCGTTGCGCAGACAGTCGCGCTGGGTTACCGCGCCTTTGCCTTCCATATTGGCGGGGCGGCTTTCCATGCGACCGACATGGATTTGCTGCAACTGCAATTCGGCGGTGTCCTCGATGGTCAGGACACGCTCTTCGTTGCCGATGAAACTGGACAATGCATTCAGGGTTGTCGTTTTCCCCGAACCGGTCCCGCCCGAAACGATGACATTCAGGCGCGTTGCCACCGCGGCTTCGAGATAGAGCGCCATCTCTTCGGAAAAGGCACCAAAGCGCACCAGATCATCAACGCTCAGTTTCTCTTTCTTGAATTTCCGGATCGAAACCAGCGAGCCATCGACCGCGACCGGTGGCACCATCGCGTTGAAGCGCGAACCATCTGCCAGACGGGCATCCACATAAGGGTTGGATTCGTCCACCCGCCGCCCCACCGCCGACACGATCTTGTCGATGATGCGCAGCAGATGCCGTTCGTCGCGGAACGTCACATCAGACAGTTCCAGCTTGCCCGCGCGTTCGATGAAAATCTGCTTGGGGCCGTTAACAAGAATATCGTTGATCGAATCATCCTGCAGCAACGGCTCAAGCGGACCAAGGCCCATCACCTCGAAATACAACTCCTTGTTCAGGGTTGTGCGTTCCTCGCTGTTGAGCACGACATCCATTTCGCTCAGGGCTTCGGCCACGATGGTGGTGATCTCGGAGCGCAATTCAGCCTCGCTGGCATGTTCAAGCGCAGAGAGGTTCAGGTTTTCCAGCAGGCGCTTGTGCAGCTCGGATTTGATCGTGTTCATCCGCTGCTTGCGCTGCAGGGTCCGGTCGGCGGCGACTGGCGTGGCGGATGCGGGCTTCGCCTGAGAACCCAAGCGGCGCTGCCCGGCCTGTGCGGCGGTCGGCGCCGCAGATTTTGGGGCAGAGCGCTCTGGTACGGCCTCGACGGCCTTGACTGGCTGCGATTGTGTGTTTTTGCGATAGCGTGCGAACATGGTGTCCCTCGTTACTCGGCTGCCAGACGGGTTGCCTGCGCGGTGTCGAACAGGGCGGCGGCGAATTTCTGTATCTCTTTATGGGCCGGGTTCTTCGGTGCATACTCGGCCAGCGGCAACCCGTGGTCGTTGGCATCGCGGACCTGGCTGCCGCCATCGGGCAGATGCACGGCAATACTGATGCCCAGACTCTCGGCCATCCGCTTGGCGCGGGCCTTGCCGCCCAGATCGGTAAAGCGGGGCGCACGGTTCAGAATGAAGCGGTGCTTTTCCATCGAGATGTTGTCGGCCTTGAGCGCACGGATCATCCGCAGCGTGTTCTGTGCCGAGCGCAGGTCCAGTTCCATCATGGCGAAATAGAGATCCGACATCTCAAGCGCGGTTTCTGTCCAGTGCACGATGGTGCGGGGCAGGTCGATGACGACGAAATCGAAATTGTCACGCGCCATTGCGATCACACGCTCGATCTCGTCCGGTGTCAGCAGATCCAGCGGCAGCATGTCCGACGGCGCTGTCAGTACGCTCAGATTTTCCTTGAACACCTGCAGCGCGGCGAAAAAGGCATCCCGGTCCATCGAACTGGTCTGGGACAACAGCTCATACACCTTTTCGGTACGCGCAAGGTCCAGATAGGTCGAGACCGACCCGGATTGCAGATCGAAATCCAGAATACAGACGCTCTGACCATTCTGGGCCGCCATCACACTCAGATCCCAGGCAAGGTTCACGGCAAAGGTCGTGCCGCCCGCGCCGCCAGACAGTGCATGCACGCAAAATACGTTGCCGTTCTTGCCTGTGCCTGTGGACAGCGCGCTTGCAGCACTTTTACTCTCTTGCTGGTTGCGCAGGCGTGCAATGGCATCTTTCAGGGCGTTCTCGGGCAGCGGGTAGGGTACGAAATCGTCGGCACCCGCACGCAGCAACTGGTGCAGCAGGATCGGCGAGAGCGCCTCGGCGATCAGCAGCACGCGCACACCGCGCACACTGGCCTTCTCGATCACCGAACGCACAAGCGCGAACTGGCCCTCATCCTCGTCGTCCAGTGCGATCGCCAGCAGTTCCAGACCGTTCGATTCGTCCGTGTTCAGAAATGCGACGGCCTCGGGGAAGCTCAGGTCGCCCCAATCTTCCTTGAACACTGACTCCATATCCTCGATCAGCAGATCAAAATTCTGCACATTTCGCGAGACCGTACAGGCCCGCACAGATTGGATTTCGTTGTCAACGTCGCTCGCCATAAGGGCATCCTCAAAACATGAACTTTTTGCCGTCGATCCGCTGCCGCGATAGAATCATGCGACTGCACGATACCGCAGCTTTATTGATCAAGGATTGTTCAGAAATCTGGCAAGAATTGGGCTAAAGAACTGTAATTGTTCGGCACCGACCAAGTCGCGACGCAGGGATCACGGCAAAAACCGTCCCTGCCGCCCGACGCATGGCAGACAGGCCGACGCGTGCGGCCTCGCGCTGCAAGGCCGCACCGTCAGACTTCTCAGATGCGTGCAGAGGTAAGCCTATTCCGCGCTTGCGACATACTGGCGGTAGATGATCCGCGCGTATTGCCCGTCAAGCGGCATGTCGCGCCGCACCAGCCCCGAGATCTCGGTCACGGTGCGCCGGTTTGCGGGCTCGCGCCCTTCGGTCACGATCAGCGGTTGAGTCTGTCCGCGCGAGACCACGGCCTCGATGCTGCGGCGGGGGACACCCAGCGACACCAGATGCCGCAACACGGCATTGGCGCGGCGTTGGCCCAGCCGGTGGTTATAGGCCGCGCTGCCAACCTTGTCGGTGTGCCCGTAGATTGTATAGCGCAACTCGGGAAACCGCTTCATCCAATGCGCCTGCATGCGCAGGATCGTTCGCGCCTCGACATCCAGTGCGGCGCTGTCAAAGGCGAAATTCACCATCGAGGGCACCTCGGCGTGGAACCGTCGCGACATCACCTCGGCCAGGCTGATCTGACCTGTATGCACAAGGTGGTTATGCATGGTCGGGTTGCCGAACCCCCCTTCGTCGATGGTGCTGCCGGCCTCGCGGTGGTAGCTCGACTTGGGATCGGCGCAAGCCGTCAGGCCCAGCCCGGCGGCCCCCATCAGGAATAGGCGTCTGTTCATGGCCATCGGCGACCCCTCCGCTAAACTGTTGGTCTGGTTTGAAATATCAATCAAGCACATAGCCATAAGAGCCGCCGAAATCCTGCCGTGCGACCTCGCCCAGAGCGCCCGATCCGGGGGCCGCCAGACGGCCACCCAGAAACAGCTCGCGCTCGGTGGGTGGGCGAACGCGGTCGGTCGGCAGCATCAGGGCCTCGCCTCGTGTGGGGGATACCAGATGCGCGCTGATGATAATGACCAGCTCGGTCTGATTGCGCTGATAATTGGCGCTGCGGAACAGGGCACCCAGGACGGGCAGTTCCGACAACCACGGCACGCTCCGTGTATTGGCACGGAAATCATCCTCAAGCAAACCCGCGATGGCAAAACTCTCGCCATCACGCAGTTCAACGGTTGTTTGGGTCGAACGGGTGCGGAAAGGCGCGACCTCTGTTCCACTGATGGTCGTCACATTCGCACCATCAAGAGAGGACACGGACGCATCCAATTGCAGATTGATCACATTGTCATCAAGCACGGTCGGCGTGAAAGCCAGTTGCACACCGAAAGGTTTATACTCGATACTGACATCGCCAGAATCTGTGCGCGTCGGCACCGGGTATTCGCCACCTGCCAGAAAGCTCGCCTCTTGCCCTGAAAGGGCTGTCAGGTTCGGCTCGGCCAGCGTGCGCGACATGCCCTGGGTTTCCAGCGCTTCGATCAACACCTGCGCCGTCAGCCGCCCGCCGCCGAGCCTGAAGCTCAAAGTGCCCCCACTGCCATCACTCCGCGCAGATGTGCTGGTCGCAGGAAGTGGGCTTGCAGAGCGGACAATCCCCAATTCGGTCCCCAGGCTCTTGCTGATCCCGCGCTGCATCTCGGCAAAACGCACTTTCAGCATGACCTGCTGCGTGCCGCCAACGCTCATCAGGTTCGACACGCGTTCGGGCGCGTAGCGTTGCGCAAGCTGCATCGCGGCGTCCAATCGGGCCGCAGTCGAAACGATCCCCGACAGGACGATCCCGTCATTGGCCGTGCGGACCTCGATCTTTTCATTGGGCAGGATCTGGCGCAGGCGTTCGCGGAACTCGGCGATATCGGGTGTGACCTGCACCTCGACATTCGACAGCAATGTGCCATCAACGCCAAGAATCGTCAGGGTCGTTCGCCCCGGCGTCTTGCCCAGCACATAGATCGAGCGGTCGGACAGGGTCGAGATATCGGCAATGCCGGGATTGGCGATCGACAACTCGGCAAACGGGTTCTCGGTTTCCACCACGACTGCGCGGTTCATCGAAACCCGGAGCGTCGAGACCGCGGAGCCATTGAGAATACGCAGCGTTTCGGCCTGTGCAACAGGGGCCTCTGCGATGCCCATTACAGCGCTGGCCAGCAGCGCCGCCGCTAGTGTCTTGAGTTTCATATTGCCTGCCTTCCAAGACTGCTCAACTAATAATGCGACGGCCTGCGAACCGTTCTTGCACCGGGACAACCCCTGAATTTTGACGCATGATGGGTCAATTCGGTATTTTTGGCAAGAATCTTGTGCTTAGAGGACTTAGTTGAAGTACTTTTTTGCAACGGTCCCGTTCGGGCACACAATATATAGTCCGGTGCCTGCGTGTCATCAGCGGTATATGGTTGGGCGTTCGGGCCACAGTTGCGGCCCGGATCGCCGCTGCATGCCTGCTTCGGGCCTGTCTGGCACAAGGGTGTTGCCGACAAATGGGCGTCGTCAGTTCGTGCACGGTATCTCGATCAGCACCATGTCACCACCACGACGGGTGCGGATGTGGCATTTCTGTTCAGCCTGAACCTGACGCTCTTCGCGCACAATGCCCAACAGGTTATCCTGCGTCATCTCGATCGATTCCGAGATCGAATCGTCATCAACCCCGACAAGTGCCAGCGACAGGCGCCCCGAGCTTTGAGCCTGCGCAAGGGCGGCTGCGACCGAGGGCGTCGCCTCGACCGTGACGGTCCGTGCGGCCGAAACCGGGGCCGAACGGTCCATATCCGCGTTTTGATCAACAGCGATCAGGCGCAGACGTGGATGGATCATCTGTGTCACTTCACCACGGTCCTGCCTGCGACCGGTCCAGAACACATCGACATGGTCGCCGGGCCGCAGGAAACCCGCCACGCCGCTGGTCTGGTTGACCGGGATGGTAAAGGCCCGCTTCCCTGCGCTCAGATGCGAGGTGATCCCCGCTTCCTTGCCCGGTTCGGTAAGTTTTGTTTTCAGGATCGGCTCGATCCGGTCCATGGTCCGCAACACGGTGCGGCGCTCGATTCCATTCGGAAACAGATCGTCAATATCGGTAAAGGCACCCGGCGGCACGGCCATCACGGGGAAGGGGGCGGTGCGGACATCTTCGCGGCGCAGCGATTGCCCGTAGTTCAACTCGCGCATCGTGACCAGCACATTCACGGTTTCTGCCTGACGCGTAGAATTGCGCGCCTGCTGAAGTTCGGTCTGCAAAGAGGTGACATGGCTCATGGTCTGCCATGCCGCAAAGCCCGCAAGGCCCAGACCGGCGACCAGTACTGCTCCGAACATCATACGCATGGGATCTTTCCTTTTACATCTTTGCCCAAATCAGGTGCTGTGGGCGTATTGCACTCGTTTCAGCAACGATACGCAGCGATTGTGGCGAAAACGCGCCTGCACTCTGGCACTATAGTGATGTCGGGGCCGGGCCGTCGAAGGGCGGTCAGTCATCGGAAATCGACAGGCGGGAGTGCAGCCGTTTCGGCTGTCAGGCTTTCCTCGATCTGTTGACCGATCCTGTCCTGGGGTTCCTTGACCTGAAGCACGAACATCGCGCCCAACAGGCAGGCTCCGGCAGTCAGGATCACCCAGTCC
>SKRW01000236.1 GCA_007118295.1 Paracoccaceae bacterium
ACATACGTGCCAGCTGGTTTCGCTGGCATTTTTATTACCGAACATACGAAGTTCCGCTCCCTTTCGCGCCGCATCCCGAACATTCACAGCTGTGAACATGCGATGGGTGTCTGCGCGCAATATTTCACAGCTGTGAACATCAGGCGGCGCGGCGGCCGACCAATGCCATGATCATCGGTCCGCACGAAAATTCTCCCGCAGCGGCCTTCGTGCTGAGCGCGCGCAAATAGGCTCCGGGTGATCGGATCTCCGAGAAACGTTCCAGAATCGCCGCCAGCGCAATCGATGCGGTTTCGGGTCCCATGCAGCGTTGTGCTTCGTCCCAGGTACGCGCATCGATACCCATTGATGGACGGATGTGGCACGCCGCAGCGTGCAACTGGTGCCAATGACGAATGGCCCCGGGATAGAACGTGGCAAGGGATGGGCAACTACCAGTCACAAGCGTCAGCGGAATTCTTGGTGTCTGCGTTGTCCTGTCTAGGCTGTCTGCGGAGATGTCCGGTGGGTTCGAGGCAACGGCGCTTTCAGTCTTTTGCGGTTCAGATTCATGTGAGTCTTTATTGGAATTAAGAAGGTGATGCTCATTTTGGGCGTCACAGGTGATCATTTCTTCGGTGCCGGGACCATCAATCTGATCGCGCGCGGTGTCCAGCACTGCTTCCAGCCGCGCGCGCAAGTGAAGCAGGTCCTGCAACGGAAGCTTGCGGCGGAGCGCCGTTGCGACCACGTCCGCGGTGGCCAGCATCTGATCCCAAAGAGGGCAGGGCGCATCCATGCTCGCGCCGAACTGGGCAAGCGCGACAATGTCGCGACGCATCAGCCGTATCGTGTCGCGCAGGCGGCTGATGCGGTGCTCAGTTGCGCGTACTTCCTCGGCGGCGATGGCGATCTCGCGTGCACGCTGGTGTAGCGGCGACAGGTCGAAGCCATAGACGCTGCGTGTGTCCCCATGGGTGCGGACATACCGCTTCCCGTTCGGACTGTCGCGGCGGATCAGCAGCCCCGAAGCCACCAGCCGCGCCAGATGGCGCCGCATGGTGGAGCATGCCATGCCATGCAGCCGCTCGCAGATAGTCCGGTTGGACGGAAACACGATCATCGTTGAACTGCCGCCGAGCATGTCGTCCGGAAAGAAGCTCAGCAGCGCTTGCAGGACGCCGAGCTCGCGTTCGCTCAGATTATACGTGGCGCGTGCCTTGGCCAGATCGCGCAGCACCTGCCATTTGCTGACTCCCGGGTCAGGGCAATGGGTAGGGGTCGCCTTCGCGTCGACCACACGCAAATGCGCACGCGTGATCGGCCGCTTGAACGGCGAAATGGGTGTGTATTCCATGAAATCATTCACGAAGGCATAGAAAAACCGTTCCGCGAATCACATAGGACTTGCGGTTTCTGCTCTGGCCCATTACCTTGAAAGTGCTAAGATCAAGTCTGGGTCTCGTGGAGCGAAAGCTTTGCGGGACCTTTTCTTTAGCCTGTCTCGTGCCTCCTCTTGTTGCTGCTCGGTTTCCTCATGCGTCGCGTTTCCAGCGCGCGTGAAGCTCCTGGACAACGTCTTGCGCATGGGCTTCCAGCCACTTCGCAAAGCCGTCGTCGATCCCCTTGAGGTCCAGCCGGACCCCGCCTGTGGATTTTGCCACTGTTCCTGCGGGTTGACCGTCAATCACCAGCGCGGACGCCCGTTTGCGCTGGCCTGTGACCGGTGCGCTTGCGGTGTGCTTGCGCAGATGCCGGGCGACGGCGTCAAACGCGACCACGGACGGATCTGGGCCGGGCGCGTCATCGGCTTCGGGGTCAAACTGCGCGGCGGCCTTGGCGTGGGCTGTCTGCGCCACCTCGACCAGCTGCGCGATATCGCATCGCGCGTCAGTCACCTCGCGCGCAACAGCTTCCCAGCGCGGGCGGCCAATGCCGTGGGCGGGACCGATGGCGCGGGCAAGGAAAGGGCCGATCGCATTCGCGACCGACAGCGCCATCGACACCGCCGAACGGGTGGCATTCAGAACCTCGGCGATCTGAGCCTGGGTGCCAAAGCCATTGTCCAGCAACTCGCGCGCGAAAAGCGCCCGCTCGATATAGCTCAGATCGCGCCGTCCTGTGTTCTCGGACACCTGTGCGCGCAGCGCAGCGGTGTCATCCAGGTTTGCGATCAGGGCGCGAACCCTTGTCACCCGGTCCGAGCCGCGAATCGCCTCAAGCCTGCGACGGCCATAGACCAGCAGGTAGCGGCTGCTGTCGGACGGGTGGCGGCGGACGAGGATCGGCACGGTTTGGCCGTTCTGTTCTATCGAGGCGCGCAGGTCCTGAACATCGCCAGGGTCCAGGCGGTCGGAATAGCGATCATCCTCGACCTGCGCGGGGTCCAGTTCCCAGACATGGTGCGAATCGACGGCATCGCGCGCCGAGCGCAAGGCGCGATTGTTGGACATCATGCTGCCCGCCGGAGCACGTGTTCCCGCCGCTGCCAGGCCGTCGAGCATGGACATGCGCTTTTTCTTGTTGTCTGCCATTACCGCCCCCAGGTTTTCTGAATGAGCTGCGCAATCTCGTCGTTCACCGCGTTCAGGCTCTCGATCGCACGGTCATAAGTGGACCGCGTAAAGGCGCTGCGCTCGACCTCGTACAGGGTCTGCTTGGTCAGCCCGGCGTCCGAGATCGCGGTGGATTTCAGCATCGGCGCGTTTAACACCTTGTCGCCGTACATCGTGCGCAGGAATGCGACGATCCGGTTCTGCGGTGCGTCCGTGGGTTCGTACCGCGTCAGCAGATAGCGCATCCAGTCGTGCGACATGTCGGCGCCGCTGTCAGCGATCACATCCATCAAGTCCGCGGTCATGCGCAGGAACTGGCTCATGGACATGACGTCCAGCATTTCGGGGTGGATCGTGACCAGCACGCCGGTCGCTGCCGAAAGCGCTGACATGGTCAGAAACCCCAGTTGCGGCGGACAGTCGATCACCACCACGTCATAGCTGGCATCGACCTGGGCCAGCGCTTCCTTGACGCGGAAAAAGAACAGCCCTGCGTTGCCATGGGCTAGGGCGCGCGGCGTGTCGTGCTCGAACTCCATCAGCTCTAGGTTACCGGGGATCAGGTCCAAATTGGGGATATAGGTGCTGCGGATCACCTGCGTGATCGGCACCGGGTCGTCATAGCGGATCGCGTCATAAAGCGTGCCGCCGTCGCGCAGATCGAACTCGGGCTGCACGCCGTGGAGCGCGGTAAACGACGCCTGCGGATCAAGATCAATTGCCAGCACGCGGTAGCCCTTGAGCGCAAGCCGTTGTGCCAGATGGGCCGAGGTGGTGGTTTTGCCCGATCCGCCCTTGAAATTCATCACTCCAATGACTTGCAGATGATCGCCCGGGCGCCGTCCGGGCAAATAGTCACCGGCTTTGCGTGCGGTCTTTTCCAGCAAAACGCGCAGGGTCTGAATGTCATCCGCGGAATAGTGCCGCCGGTTGCCCGGGGTGAGTTGGGGCGATGGACCCTTGCCATCAAGATGGAGCTTGCGCAAATAGGAATCGTTGACGCCAAGCAATACCGCCGCTTCGCCCGAGGTGAACTTGCGCATCGATTTCGACGCATCGGGCGGAAACAGGTTCTCGCGCTGCGAATGCAGCTGCGCGGCCAGCAACTCGGAATGCTGGCGGATGACCGCATTCAGGTCCTCGGGGGGATCAGTTCTGCTCATCTGCCCTCATGCGTCCGTGTTGTTATTGAGTCGAGCACCTGTGCCGTGTTCACGGAATTTGGCGTTTGGCCGCGCCTTTTCGTGACTATGGCCCAAAGTGTCAGATTCGCGCAAGCACTTTCTAGATATCGCGGTCTCTCTTGCATTGAGCCACAACCTGGCTTGGTGTCGTTCGATTGCTTGGTCCAGAGCAAGGGGATTGTTGCACACCAGCAGCCGGATTCCTGGGTATTAGGATCTGCAGATGCGCCCTGTTCAATTTAATATGCTTCATTCAAACGACCGTTTGTAAACGGATGCAAGGGCGCTCTCTGTGGCCCTGCTCAACGGAAAGCCCTTGGTTTCTATAGGCTGAGCGCGATGAGAGAGTCCTCGCCGACCATCGCCCGCGCGTGCTATATAGAGTGTGTGAATGCATCCTTACGAAACCATTGGGTAAAGTGCAAAATACTAGTATTTTGCACATATGAAATCGCAATAGCTTGCTTTACATAGCGAAACTGATTCTCTCTTCCTTAACGCTGAGGAGGTCGAACAATCGTCCGAGGACGATCTTTGGTTCCTGCCCGGTCCGATGGAAGAGGAGCCGGATTATCTGCCGCCCGGACCGCGGGCCGAACCGCGTGAAGCCGAGGTCCTCGACGATTGGCGGAAAGCAGAGGCGGGTCATGCCGCGCGTCTTGCCCGTGTGGCCGGTCGCGTCGGCGCGCTGGACGACCGCCTGAAGCGCGGCCCGGAAGGATGGCGGCACAGGCTTGCCCTGATCGAGGCTGCCGACCTCAGCTGGTTCGCGGGTGACCGCATCGGCCCGGATCGGCTGGCGCTCTGGATCTCCATGCGCATTTCCGGCCTGCAAGACGACACCGCAGCCCTTGCACGTGTCGGTTGGGCGGTACGTCGTCTGACAGGGGGGCCAGGCCCAGAGGTGGACCTGGCCGCCTTCCTCGATCGCCGCGATCCCGAGAACATGGCGGATGAGGCCGAGCCTTTTGCGGACCGCGCGGGCGGTTGGCTCGACCTGTTGGCACAAGTCGCCGATTTTCACCCGGTAACCCGTGCCTGCGCGGGTTATCACCTCTGGAGCCTCGCGGGCCTTACCGATGCCTCAGGGCATCGCTGCCGCGATCCGGGTTTCCGGAAGATCCGGGATCGACTCGAGTGCCGTGCTCTCGATCCGCCCGATCGCGTCTTCGATCGCAGCCAGCCCGCCCTCGATCGTGCGCGCGTTCTGCAGGCCCATGAACACCGCGACCGCGGCGACGATCCGGCGCATGCGCACGCCGGCTTCGCGCAGCAGTCGAACCGCAGTCGCAAGCTGCGCGTCCTTCTTGTGCAGAGCGGCCTCCCGGGCGGCGATTTCCTGTTCGCGTTCAGCCAACTTCCGGTTCGCTGCCTCGAGAGCGGCGATCTGGATATGCATTTCGCGGCCGGCCTCTTCGAGAAGAGCTTTGCGTTTTTCCAGCACCGAAGTGCTGCGCAAGAGCGCTTCGGCTTGGCGAGCTTTGTACTGCGCGCGGGACAGGCGCTCGCGCCTCGGGCCCGTCCGCAAGAGGCCGCAAGGCTCACCCACTTCCCGGTAGTACCTGTCTTGCCAGTCTCGCATCGCCGATTTGAGAGCGCGGTTACTTGCCGCGACGGCCTCGCGAAGGGGCATCCCCTCCGCTTTGCACCGCGCCTCCGTTG
>SKRW01000319.1 GCA_007118295.1 Paracoccaceae bacterium
GTGGGCGCGCTGATATCCAGCACCGTCCCGTCAGGGTCGCGGACCAGCATGCGCCTTTGCCCATAGGGCATGTCGGTTGGCGGTTCGATAACATCCGCGCCGATGGACTGTGCTCGTCGATAGACGGTGTCGCAATCCTCGAGCACAAAGGTGACGATCACCCCCGCAGGTGCGCCTTGCACTGTCTGCGGGACGATCTGGTGATTGCGTTGCAATATCCCGTATTCCAGACCGTTCATATCGGGATGGGTCAGAATGATGAACCAGTCGGACTCGAAATGACGTTGCATGCCCAGCAAGTCCTCATAGAAACGGGCAGTGGCCTCGACGGATCCGCTCAGGATATTCATGAAGGCTCGACGCATCCTCAACTCCTCTGGTGACGCAAGATGACACGGTGTTGGCAGGGTGCGGGCCATGTGGCCCTGCTGCTTGGCGCTCTCGGGACGGGTGGGCGATGGCGGCTGCAGACCTGATGCGACTGTCACTCATCGCGCGACCGCTCGTCCAGCAGGGTATCGAGACCCGGTCCGTCGAGTTCCTCTTCGATGATCTCGGCGATGGCCTCGTCCTGGCTGAGGTCATGCACGACCGGTGTTGCCTCGCCCTCGTGCGCGGGTGCCGCGTCCTGCGCCATCGAGATGGTAAGCCCGCTGGTCGAGAGCCGCTTGCCTGCGCGTTCCAGCGCATTGATGGTCAGACGCAGCGCCTCGCCGCGCGCCAGGGGGAAGGTTGTCTTGCGCTGGTCGATCCAGGCCGCGCAGGTGAACCGCGCCGCGCCATCGGCCACATCGGACAGCCAGACAGATGGGCCGGGGTCCTCGAGCACGAAATCTGCGCTGCGCAGGGCATTCAGCATGATCTCGCGCGCGCCACTCAGGTTGCCGGGGTTCGGGACCGACAGATCAAAGCTGAAACGCCGCTGCGGGTGGCGCGAGAAATTGAGGATGCGGGACTTGAAAACTGTCGCATTGGGGATGCGGACCTGATTGCCATCGGCGGTGACAAGAATAGTGGCGCGCGAGGTCAGGCGCACGACATGTCCCTGATCGCCCGCAATTTCGACCATGTCGCGCGGACGGAACGGGCTGCGCAGCGAGAGCATGATCGAGGCAATGAAATTCTCGACCGTGTCGCGGACGGCAAACCCGACCGCAAGTCCGAAAATTCCCATTGCCCCCAGAATGGTGCCCAGCAGCGCCGATGCGCCCATGATGTCGAGCGTCAGCACCAGACCGGCCAGCACAGCGACCAGCCGCACAAGCTGGCGCATCACATCGGCCAGAAACTCGTTGGCGGCGATCCGCTCCCATGGCCAGTGCAGGCGTGCGATGCGGAAGCCCACCCATGTGACCACCAGCCCGCTCAACACCGCGACCAGCAACACGGGAAGCGCGTTGAGCGCCATGAGCAGCCGTCGCGCCAGTCGGTCGGCCACAGGTGCCACGCGTTCGGCCACAGCGAGGCTGACCTCGACCTCGTTCTCGACCGCGACCACCCCCTCGATGCGTGCGGCGATCTGATAGAGTGTCTGTTGACGCTCGCTATCCACTGTGCGGCCCCGAAAGGTCACGATGCCGTTACGCACTTCGGTGGTCACATGTTCATAGCCTGCAAGGTCTTCCAGCAAGCCTTCTATGCGGCGCAGGATGCGCAGATCATCGGCGGGGCCGGTTTCGGCTGCGATCGGCGCGTCGGTCAGGCCGGGTGGGTCGCTGCCCTGTGCAGGCGCGGCAACAAAGAGGGCCAGCATCGCGGCGAAAAGGAAAGGTTGCAATAAGTGCATGAGCGGAAAATCTGCTACCGGGGCAGGCGCAGCTTAGCCGAAAACCCCGCCATGACCAGCGATTTGCGCGCCCCGATGGCATGTGGCAGAATTACAAGTGTGCCGTTGCGTGCCGAGGCAGGACTTTCCTTTGCGGCGATGCAGCATATCATGTGGGGAAATCGCCGTTGACCAAGGCCACGCCCCATGCCCGCCATCGAGGACCATCCGCACCGTTTTGCGCTTGTGAACGAGTTGCACGCCCGTCCCGCGGCCAAGATCGCAGTGCCGGGGGTTGCGGTGTTTGTCGCACTGAAACCCGAGCGCGAGGCTGCAAAGCGCGACCGCGGCCATGACCGGGTCCATCTGCACGCCTTGCTGGACCGCCATGGCGCGGGCCATCCGGCACCGGATGCGACGCATCATTCCTCGGATCTGGGGCGGCACCATCTGAAATGGGAAAGCCACACGGAATTTGTCACCTACACGGCCTTTGAACAGGGGCAGGCTGCGCGTGCCTTTGACCCGGCGGCTTTTGACGTCTTTCCCGACGCCTGGCTGCAAGAGGCGCAGGGCAAGCGGCTGACCTCTATCCTGTTCCAGATCGAAGTGATGAGCGATGACACAAAAGTCATGGCCGACAAGTTGCTTGACTGGTTTGTGCCGGAAAGTCTGGCCGCCTCTTATGTGCTGGAAGGGTCTGCCATCATTGCCAGTGATTTCCGGATTGATCGCGCGGGCCATATCCGGATGGCCGTGTTCGTCAAGCCCGGCACGGGCGGGCGGCGTGTCGGGCGGATCATCCAGCGGCTGTGCGAGATCGAGACCTACAAGACCATCTCCATGCTGGGCCTGTTGCGCGCGCGCGGCCTGTCGCCGGCAATGGCTGCGCTGGATGATGAACTGTCCTTGATGACACGCGCGATGAAAGAGCCGGAATCGCGGTCCGAGGAAACGCTGGATGCGTTGCTGCGCATCTCGTCCGAACTGGAAAACATGATGGTCGAAACCTCGTTCCGGTTTGGCGCGACCGGGGCCTATGAGGCGCTGGTGCATCAGCGCATCGAGGTCTTGCGCGAAGAGCGGTTCAACGGGCGGCAGACGCTGCACGAGTTCATGACGCGGCGCTATGATCCGGCGATGCGCACGGTCAAGTCAGCCGAAGCACGGCTGTCCAAGATGGCCGAACGCGCCATGCGGGCCGGGCAGTTGCTGGGGACGCGTGTGGATGTCGAGCGTTCGGGGCAGAACCAGCGCCTGCTGGAAAGCATGGACAAGCGCGCCGATCTGCAACTGCGCCTGCAGAACACGGTCGAGGGACTGTCTGTCGTGGCGATCAGCTATTATGCGGTCAATCTGGCCAGCTATGTCGCGATGCCGGTGATGGAACCGCTGGGTCTTTCGCGTGGTGTCGCCATGGCCATTCTGGCGCCGCTGGTCGTGATGGGGGTCTGGGCCATGGTCCGTCGCATCCGGCGTAATTTCGACTGACCCTGTCAGGGCTGGCGTTGCGCGCCAAAGCCCCGCATGCGAGAGCAGCCCGCCCACCAACCCGCGCGGCGCGCCCTTGCAGGGCGCTTGCTTGCCGCTCTCGCACGCGGGGTGTTTCGCGTGTGGCAGGGTCTGCTGGCCGTCGGCGTGAGGGTGCCCGCATCAGGTCCCGTTTTTACCCCCGTCTCAGGCCGCGCGTTCGGATGTGAATTGCAGGCGTGCAAGGCGTGCATACAGTCCGCCTTCGGCCACCAGTTCGTCATGGGTTCCGGTCGCGATGACGCGCCCTTCGTCAAAGACGACGATCCGATCAGCCTGTTTTACCGTGGCCAGACGGTGCGCGATCACGATCATCGTGCGCCCCTGTGACAGATGATCCATCGCGCGTTGAACCGCTGCCTCGGATTCGGCGTCCAGCGCACTTGTGGCCTCGTCCAGCAGCAGGATGGGGGCATCGCGCAGGATGGCGCGGGCAATGGCCACGCGCTGTTTCTGTCCGCCTGACAGCAGCACCCCGCGTTCGCCCAGTTCGGTCGCATAGCCCTCGGGCAATCGGGTCAGAAACTCGTCGGCGGCGGCCGCTTTCGCAGCGGCGATCACCTCGCTGTCTGACGCGCCGGGGCGACCGAAGCGGATGTTTTCCATAGCCGAGGTGGCAAAAATGGCCGGGTCCTGCGGCACCAGCGCCAGCGCCTTGCGGAAGTCCTGTCGCACCATGTCGCGCAGGTCCATCCCGTCAATGCGCACAGCCCCCGATGCAGGGTCGTAATGGCGCATCAGAAGCTGCAGGATCGTGGTCTTGCCTGCCCCGGACGGGCCGACAAGTGCCACAGTCTCGCCCGGTGCGACATGCAGGCTGACATCATGCAGCGCCTGCTGTCCGGGCCGTGCGGGATAGGCAAAGCGCACCTTGTCGAACCGGACCTCGCCACGGGTGGGGCGGGGCAGGGCCACAGGGTCTTCGGGGTCCTGCACGCTGTCGTGATCGTGCAGCAATTCGATCAGCCGTTCGGTCGCCCCGGCGGCGCGCTGCAATTCGGACCAGATTTCCGACAGCGCGCCGACCGAGCCTGCCACGATCACGGCATAGATCACGAATTGCGCCAACTCGCCCGGTGACATGACGCCTGCCGCCACATCGCGCGCTCCCACCCAGAGCGTGCCAAGAATACCCGCAAAGACAAGAAAGATCACGATCACCGTCAGCAGCGCGCGGGTAAAGATACGGCGGCGGGCGACGTCGAAGCTGACCTCGGTGACGCGGTCGAACTCTGCGCGGCTGGCGGCTTCGTGCGTGTTGGCCTGCACCGTCTGCACGGAACTCAGCGCCTCGGATGCGTTGCCGCTGGAGGCGGCAATCCAGTCCTGGTTTTCGCGGCTGAGCCTGCGCAGCTTGCGCCCCATCACCACGATCGGCACGATGATGGCGGGCACCATCAGCAGAACGAAGCCCATCAGCTTGGCCGAGGTCAGCCCCAGCAGCAGCAACCCGCCCGCCAGCATCAGCGCATTGCGCAGCGCGATTGATACTGACGAGCCGATCACCGACTGGATCAGTGTGGTGTCTGTAGTCAGGCGCGACAGCACCTCGCCGGTCATGATGCGCTCATAAAAGGCAGGGCTGCGATCAATGACGCGCGCAAACAGCGCCTTGCGGATATCGGCGACGATACGCTCGCCCAGCCGTGTCACGAAGTAGTAGCGCAAGCCCGTTCCCAGCGCGAGAAGGCCCGCCAGCCCGAAGGCGGCCCCAAAGTACTGGTTCAGAAGCGCGATTTCGCGGGCTTCGAATCCGTCAACCACCCGGCGTACTGCCAGCGGCAGCGTCAGCGTGATGGCGGCTGTTGCGACCAGTGCCAGCAAGGCGATTGCCAGAAGTGCGCGATAGGGCCGGATAAAGGGCCACAGACCGCGCAGGGCGCCGATGTTTTTCGATTTGGCGCGGTCATCGCGCGCAGCGCTGGTGTCGGTCATTCAGTCCGGCTCTTGCAGGTTTCGTTCCGGTTTAGGTCACAGGCTCTTGGGGGGCAAGCCCCGAGCATGGACTGTTTGCGGCCCATGGCGGGTATCAGATAGCCGGATCACAACGCTTGCTTTCCTGAAAGGCTGAAGGAATGGATGATA
>SKRW01000219.1 GCA_007118295.1 Paracoccaceae bacterium
CTTGGGGCCGAAACACAGGCGCTGGCACAGGTTCTGGCGGCGAAACTGGGTCCGGCGCTGCGGATTGGCAAGCAGGCGTTTTACCGGCAGGCAGAGATGGGGCTGGCCGATGCCTATGTCTATGCCGCCGAGGTGATGGGCGAAAACATGCTGTGGCGCGATACGGACGAGGGAATCGCGGCCTTTCTGGACAAGCGCAAGCCGGATTGGGCAAAGCAGGACTAGCAGGGCAGTGCTTTGCGTCAGGTGGATTGCGGGCTGACTTCCGGTATCTGCAAGCCTTGGGCTGGCCGATAGGTCCGGTTCGGGATTTTCGTCAACCCGGCTTGGGGGTTGACGAAAGAGCATGTGATCCAAGATTGCGCGCGGGTCGCGGCAGAGGAAAGCGATATCAGCCCGAGTCAGTGCCGCGCCGGGCGGCCAGCGCCTTGATGACCGAGGCGCGGGTGATCCGGCCGACCGGTTTGTCATTGGTCATCACGCCCAGCGATTCATGCTGGTCATCCAATGCGCGCAACACCTCGCGGATGGGCATGTCCAGATCCACGCAGCGCGTGGGCATAGGCCCGGCACCGGCAATCAGCGCATCGCGCGCGCGCAGCACGCGCAGGGGGTTCATGTCTGCGACAAAATCGGCAACATAGGCATTTGCGGGGCGCGCGTAAATCTCGGCCGGGGTGCCGCATTGACGGATGCGGCCCCCTTCGAGGATGGCAATGCGGTTGCCCAGTTTGAACGCCTCGTCCAGATCGTGACTGACAAACAGGATCGTGCGTTTCAGGCGCGCCTGCAATTCCAGCAATTCGTCCTGCAACCGCGTGCGGATCAGCGGGTCGAGCGCCGAGAAGGGCTCATCCATCAACAGGATCGGGGCCTCGGTGGCAAAGGCGCGGGCCAGCCCCACGCGTTGCTGCATGCCCCCTGACAGCGCGCTGACAGGCTGGTCGGCCCATTGCGACAGCCCCACCAGGTCGAGTTGGGTCTCGACCCGGTCGCGCCGTTCCTTGCGACCCATGCCCGCCAGTTCCAGCCCAAGCCCGACATTCTCGCGAACGGATCGCCATGGCAGCAAACCGAATTGCTGGAACACCATCGCGACATGGCGTCGTCTCAATTCGCGCAGTTGCGCGCGCGAGGCATTGGGCACGCTGATAAGCCCGGTGCCGTCATGGACCAGCACATCGCCCTGCACGATCGGGTTCAGCCCGTTGACCGCGCGCAGCAATGTCGATTTGCCCGAGCCCGAAAGCCCCATCAGCACCACGATCTCGCCTGCGCCCACATCCAGCGAACAGTCATGCACCCCCAGCACCTGACCCGTGCGCGCCTTGATCTCGTCGCGGCTCTGGCCGGTTTCCATCAGCGGGATGGCCTTGTAGGGGTTGGAACCAAAGACGATCGAGACGTTGCTCATGCGCAAGGCGGGGTCACTCATCTTTTGATCTCCACGCGCAGCATCCGGTCGAGCATGATGGCCACTGCGACAATCACCGCACCCGCTTCAAAGCCAAGGCCCGCATTCACCGTATTCAGCGCGCGCACAATGGAGACCCCTAACCCCGGTGCGCCGACCAGCCCCGCGATCACCACCATCGAGAGCGACAGCATGATCGTCTGGTTGAGTCCCGCCATGATCTGAGGAAAGGCGTAAGGCAGTTCGACCTTGAGGATCCGCTGGCTTGTGGTTGCGCCAAAGGCAGTCGCCGCTTCGCTCAGCGCCGTGGGGGTGGAGCGGATTCCAAGCTCGGTCAGGCGGATCGCGGCGGGCATCGCAAAGATCACGGTCGCCACCAGCCCCGGCACCATGCCCAGACCAAACAGCACCAGCACCGGGATCAGGTAGACAAAGACCGGCAGCGTCTGCATCAGGTCCAGAATCGGTGTCAGCGCGCGGTAGAAACGCGGATGATGGGCCGCATAGATGCCCAGCGGCACCCCGACCCCCATGCAGACCACGCATGATGCAAGCACAAGTGTCAGCGTCTGCATGGTCAGAACCCAGTAGCCCTGGTTGAGCGCGAAAAGCGCGCAGACAGCAACAATCAGAACCGGCACAAGCCGACGCTGCAAGACCCACGTCACTGCTGCAAATGCGGCAATCACGAGGAAGGGATGCGGAGTTTGTAACGCCGAGCCCAGCAATCCGATGATGCTGCGCAAAGCCGCTTCTATCCCGTCAAAGGCGGTTATGAACTGGTCCTGCATCCAGTCGAATGCAGCCGCGACGCTGCGGCCAACCGGGATCTTGGCGTCGAGGATGGGTTGTATCAGTGGATCGGACATGCGCGGGCTCCGCAAGGCCGGGGGCACCGGGCGCAGCCCGGTGTCCCCGGCACAGTCTGGTTACCCGTCAAGAGAGGACATGACCGCGTCGGTGGCATCGGCCCCGTCGCGGGTGCTGACCCCCACCAGCCAGGGTGCGATGGCGTCACGATTGGCCGACAACCAGGCGCGTGCCGCCGCACCCGGTTCGGTGCCATCGTTCAGGATTGCGCCCATGATCGCGTTTTCCAGTTCCAGCGTGAATTCGAGATTGTTCAGGAACGCGCCCAGATTGGGGCATTCCTCGACCAGACCCGCCCGCGTGTTGGTATAGACTTCGGCCCCGCCCAGATCGGGACCGAACCAGTCATCGCCCCCTTCCAGATAGGTCAAGTCGAAATTGGCGTTCATCGGGTGCGGCTCCCAGCCCAGAAAGATCACAGGCTCGCCGCGACGGTCCGCGCGGGCCACCTGCGAGAGCATGCCCTGTTCCGAGCTTTCGACCAGATCAAACCCGGCAAGACCGAAAGCGTCAGCTTCGATCATGTCCAGAATCAGACGGTTACCGTCATTGCCGGGCTCGATCCCGTAAATCCTGCTTTCCAGAGCTTCGGCCTGCCCTGCGATGGCGCTGAAATCGGTGATCCCCAGCGCGGCACCGGCGGCGTTGGTCGCGAGTGTGTATTTGGCCCCGGCAAGGTTGCGGCGGACCGTATCGACAGTGCCCGCGTCACGGTAAGGGGCGATATCGGCCTCCATGGTGGGCATCCAGTTGCCCAGAAACACATCCACATCGCCATTGGCCATTGATGTATAGGTGACAGGCACGGACAGCACGAGAGTTGTTGTCTCATAGCCAAGCGCTTCGAGGATTGTCGTCGCGACAGCGGTCGTGGCGGTGATATCGGTCCAGCCGACATCGGCAAAGGTGACCGAATTGCAGTCGGCAAGGGCGGGGGCCGCCGCAAGGGTGGCAGCAGCGATAAGGGGCAGGCGCATGATGGTTTCTCCCGATTGGTCTTGGTTATTGGTTGCCGTTGTTCGGACTGCTGCCGTGCCGGAGGCAGTGCGCACAGTCCTGTTCAAATGATTTTGAACGACCCTATCAGGCAATCCGCGTTGATCAAGTCGAACATCACCACAGCGCAGGGCTGATTTCCCGGCCAGAACAGCGCCTGTTCCCTTGGGTTGGTGCAGAGTCAGCGGCCGGTTCGGGCGGGTTCGGCTGCAGGATGCCGGTGATCCGCATGCCTTGAGATTTGTTAACCTTTATTAACGAAAGGTTAACAAATTGCTTGACCCTGCGCCAATCTCCCGGCCATGTTCCACGCATGTTAAGGGTCTGTTCATTCTTTGTTGCGATGCTGCTGGCTGTGCCGATCTGGGCAGGTCAGCCCGAGATCCTGGGCATACCGCGCGTCATCGACGCGGATACCCTGGAGGTCAGTGGTCAGCGGATTCGTCTTGGCGGGATTGATGCGCCCGAAATGTCCGAGGAGTGCTTGCGGGCAGATGGCCGGCGTTGGGCCTGCGGGGCCTGGGCGACCGAACAGGCGCGCGCCATGCTGGCAGGCCAGCGCGTGCATTGCGTCGATCTGGGGCAGCGGACATACCAGCGTGCGGTGGGGCGGTGTTATCTGGACGGACAGGATATTGCAGTGTCGCTGATCGAGGCGGGTGCCGCCCGCCGCTGCGCACGCTACGCGCGCGCGCAAGGACAGGACAAGGCCTATGCCGCGGCCGAGGCGCGCGGGATGCAGGCGCAGGCCGGGGTTTTCGGGGGGCCGCTCAACCCATTGGCCGGATTCTGCGATGACCGACAGGACGTGCGGCAGGACGCGCGACAGGACACGCGACAGGACACGCGACAGGGCGTACCGGTTGCGACGCGCTGTGCGATCAAGGGCAATGTCTCGCAAAACGGGCAGATCTACCATCTGCCGGGACAGCGTGACTACCAGAGGGTGAACATGGACAAGCCCGGCGTGCGCTGGTTCTGCTCGGAAGAGGCGGCGCAGGCAGCAGGCTGGCGGCGCGCCCGGCGATGATTTCGGTCAAGGGTGAGTCCACCCACCTCTGATCTGGTCTCAAGCTCAATGAAAAACCCCCGCAGGCCAGGCCTTCGGGGGTCGTTCGTCGGGCAGATCAAGACCTGCCCATGCCGCGTCGAGCGATCAGATCATGCCTTCGCGTTGCGCCTTCTTGCGCGCGAGTTTGCGTGCACGGCGGATTGCTTCGGCTTTCTCACGGGCCTTCTTCTCGGAGGGTTTCTCGAAATGCTGCTTGAGCTTCATTTCACGAAACACACCTTCACGCTGGAGTTTTTTCTTCAGCGCACGAAGGGCCTGATCGACATTGTTGTCGCGAACCGATACCTGCATGTGGTTTTCACCACCTTTCCAAGTTAAAGTTGCATCATAGTGCAGGAGCCGCGCACATAGCAAACCTGCGCGCGGCTGTCCAGTCCGGTTGCAGACTTGCAGCGAGCGATCTGCGACAGTCCTGCCATTTTGCGGGTCTATCGGGAAAAGCTGCCCGGACCGGATGAGTATGGAGATGGGCCATGCGCAGTGCAGTGTTTGTTCTGGCCGTGTCGGCGGTGATGATCGCGGTGGGGTGGTTCGTCTCGACAGAGGTGATGCTTCTGGGCCTTGCGTGTCTTGCCGGGGCGCTGATCCTGTTGGTGTTCGATGCCGCACGGCGACGGGCGACAGATGCGAAACTCATCCTGCTGGATGGATCAAATTTCATGTATTGGCGCGGCGGAGAGCCACGCATCGAGACTGTGCGCGAGGTTATCGACTATCTGGCGGCGCGAGGCTACAAGGTCGGCGTCGTGTTCGGTGCCAATGCGGGTTACAGGCTGGAAGGGCGTTATCGTCATCATGATGCTTTGGCGCGTCGGCTTTATCTGCCCGCCGAGCGCGTGATGGTTGTCAACAAGGGCGAACCGGCTGACGGGATGCTCTTGCGTGTGGCGCAGGATATGGCGCGCGGATTGTCACCAATGACCGGTTCCGCGACAGGTCCAGATCAGTTTGCGCAGGTGGCGGAGCCCAGTTTTCTGGTCAGCGGGCGGTATGACGCCGAACAGTTGCAACTCAATCTGGCTTGA
>SKRW01000338.1 GCA_007118295.1 Paracoccaceae bacterium
CATAGACGCCCGGCTCTACCAGATCTGCCTCGGCGAACTGGAACAATTCCCACTCGGCCCCGGTGCCAATGGCCATCAGATTGGCCCCGTCCAGCAGATCGGCAGGCGCGCGGGCCTCTAGCGTGCCCGACAACATGCGCACCCGCAGCGCTGGCCCCCGGTCCCACCTGCCAGGGGCCGCGTCAAAGAGGGCGCTTTCGGTCATGCCCACCCGCGCGGGCGCGCGCACCAAAGCGTCAAGCGCGAACTCTCCGCCCCCGCGCTGATGATGCACGGCCACAAGCCCCGGCCATGCGCGCGCCGTCGCGGCAATCCATGGGTGATGCGGCACTTCCTCGCCGGTGATCAGCGGCAGGTCCATCACGACGGCCTGCACAGGTGCGGGCGGCTGGAACGCAATCAGCGCCGTGCCATCGCGCGCCGTATCGCCACGGTCATAGACGGGTTTTTCCACGCGCGTCGCCTCGACTTCGCGCGCAAGCCCAACGGTCGCGCGGTCGATGCGCCAATGCGACACCCCTGCCCCCGTGTCCAGCGCCACCACATCGCCCGCACCCAGATCGCGCGACGGCGGCAGCGCGAAACGTGCTGTATCGCGTGCGATCCGCGCTTCGGTCAGCCAGCGTTCCGCGATCAGATGCGCCTCGCCTTCGGTCAGCACCAAAGGCAGGTCCGACCCTGACGCGCGCAATTCGCTTTCATCGGGAAAGATCGCCTCGGCCACGCGCAGGTCAAAATCGGCTCCTTCCTCGACATAGCCCAGCCGCACGCGGCCACTCAATTCAGCCTCGGGCGCGCGGATCAGGCTCAGATCGCCGCTATCGCGCCGCACCAGATCAGACCGCACGAGCATCGCCTGCGCCGGGCCGCCGCGCATCTGGAACACCAGCCGCCCGTCACGCTCGATCGCTTCGACCCCGTAGGCCAGCATCAACGATTGCAGCATCGCGCGCGGTGCCTCGCCCGAGGCGACGGCAAACCCGCGCACCACGCCATGGACGCGCGACACATCGACATCCCCGACACCGGCGCGCGCGCAGATTTCAGCGATCAGCGCATCCAGCGGCTGCCCGGTCGCGCGGCCCGTAACCCAATGCCCGCGCGCCCAGTTTGCGCCATCCGACCACAGCGCCTGATTGCCCGGAAACCACGGATAAGGCCGCGCATCCCATGCCCAGAGATGCGCGCGCCCCATATCGACCATCGGACCATCATAGAGTTCCGAGACAGGGTTATGCGCCGCGTCCGCCCAATAGGACGTAAGGGCGCGCACATATTGCATCTGGACCGTGTCATCGCGCCACCCGCGCGAGAAATGCGGCAGATGCGATTCCGATGACTTCGGGTCCAGAAACACATTGGGCCGGTTGGTGCCCCGGTCGATCGCCGCGCAGCCATATTCGGTGAACCAGAACGGTTTGGAGCGCGGCACCCAAGGCGTCGGATTTGGCGCACGAACCCCGCCCACACGCTCATGGTGGTCATTCTCCCACCAGCCGCGCAGATCCTTGTAGCGCCAGATCCAGTGCTCGGCCCATTCGGTGTCATCGCTGATTGGGGTGCGGTTCTGCGCGCTCCGGTCGATATCCGAGGCATAGAACCAGTCAAACCCCTCGCCGCCCGCAACATTCGCGCGCAGATAGTCCAGATCATAGACCGACCCCCAAGCGGCATCGGCATGGTCCGTGCCGTCGCGCCAGTCGGAGAGCGGCATGTAATTGTCGATGCCGATGAAGTCGATAGTGTCATCGGCCCAGAGGGGGTCGAGGTGGAAAAAGCGGTCGCCATCCGGCGTGATAAAGCCGAAATACTCAGACCAGTCGGCGGCATAGGTGATCTTTGTGTCCGGCCCAAGGATCGCGCGAACTTCGGCCGCCAATGCGATCAGCGCGGCCACGGCCGGAAAGCTGTTGTTGGCGCCGCGTATCTGGGTCAGGCTGCGCATCTCGGACCCGATGCAGAACGCGTCCACCCCGCCTGCGGCCTTGCACAGCGCCGCCTGATGCAGGATGAACCGCCGGTAGCGCCATTCCTGCGGGCCGGTATAGCTGATCGCACTGCCCGAGATGGTGAAATCGCTGGCCTGCGCGGTGCCAAAGAAGGCCGCGACCTCGGCCTCGGCGGCGCTGGTGCCATCGGGGCTGCCGGGTTGGCCAGGGGCAGTTTCAGTGGTGATCCGCCCGCGCCATGGCAGGACAGGCTGCGTTTCGGCATCGGACCATGGGTCGGGCAGGCTGTTGCCGGGCAGGATTTCCATCAGGATGAACGGGTAGTAGACCACGTCCTGCCCATGCGCCTTCAGCGCCGCAATCGCCTGTTGCACCGACGCATCCGAAGGCGTGCCGCCATAGACAGGCCGCCCGTCCAGCCGCGCGATCTGGGGGGTCTGCGCCGCATTGCGCCCCGCCACGGACCAGGGCAGCGCCGGGGCAATGCGGTCGGCATATTCGACCTTGGGTTCGATCTCGCACGCGCCCGCCCGCAAGTCCGAGCCAAACCACGACACGATCAGCAGGCTGGAGCGGCATTGCGGCAGTTCACGCACCAGCGCCTCCAGCGACGCATCGAGATCCGTCAGGCCCGTCGGGCTGTTGATGTTCATCACTTCATCCGCAGCAGACAAAACAGGCGCGACAGCGGGTTGCGCCCCGGCAAAGGGCGATGGACCAGAGACCTGCACAGGCGATGTGGCCAGCGTGAAATCGCCAGACCCCGGCATCAAGGCCACAGCTTGCACCTGCGCGGCCATGCCAGCCCCCGCGACACTGCGGATCACCTCGAAGCTCAGTTGCGGCACGCGGTTGCCAAATGCGCCCAGTTCCAGATCCTCGATCACGACATAGGCGATCCCGCGATAGGCGGGCACGCGGCCCGGCCCCTCAATGGCCTCGATCAGCGGATCGGGCAGTTGCGCATCGTCGCCGGGATAAAAGCGCAGGTTCAGATCCGCCGCCGCGATCTCCTGTCCATCCGCCCAGATCCGCCCGATACCCTGAACCAGCCCCTCGCACAGTGCCACGGCAAAGGAAATGGAATAGCTGAATTCGGTCACACGCGGCCTGCGCACGATCTTGCCGCCCCCGCCGGTGGTCGTGGTCGTTTCGCGGAAATCGCTGGACCAGATCACCTGCCCGCCCAGCCGCAACCGGCCCCAGACCAGCGGGACGGGGCTGCCTTCGGTCGCACCTGTCAAGCGCAAGCGCTCGATCCGGCCATGCTCGATGACCTGACTACCACCGCCCATCAGGCGCTGGTCGATCACACGCCCCACCGTTGCGCCGATGGCGCGCCCGATGACCATGCCGGACAGACCCAGCACCGCCCCGCCGACATTCGCACCGACAGCCGCCCCCACAGCCGAGAGAACCAGTGTTGCCATGCTCAGTCACTCCATCTCTTGCGTGCGCGTCGGAAAGGCGAACCGCGCCACGATACGGCGCGCCCAGGGGCGCGACAGCGGGGCCTCGACCACGCCTGCGCGCGGGCAGGCATGGATAAAGGTGCGGCCCTGCCCGCTCTGGATACCCAGATGCTTGGCCAGTGCGCGCGGTTGCAGCCGGAACAGAAGCACATCCCCGTCCGAGGGCATCTGCACAGGGTGCAGATGCTGCGCCAGCGCGTGCCACAAGGCTTCATCGCCACCCGCTTCGGCCCAGCTTGGGGTATAGGGCGGCAACGCGGCGGGCTCTGCGCCGAAACGCGCGCGCCACAGGCCCCGGATCAGCCCCAGACAATCCACGCCCACCCCACGCAAAGCGGCGCGGTGATGATAGGGCGTTCCGATCCAGTCGCGCGCAAGGGTGACGATCTCGTTCATCCGCGCCGCTGCCCGCCCTGATTGGGCTGGCCCGCCTTGGGATAGGTCGTCAGCCAGTCTTCGCCCGGAATATGCGGGAACCCCTGAAAGTTCAGCATATTGTCGAACTTCTGGCGACAAGTCGCCGCCTGCCGGTCGCAGCCCGCCTCAAGCCGCAGCATATCGCCAGGGGCAAGGGGCGCGCGCAGGCTGGCCCAGAGTGTAAGTTCGCGCGCGCCGTCAACGGCCCGGTCCTCGCGGATCAGGCCGACCAGCCCTTCCGCCGCGCCCGAATGCACGACCAGCCGACCATGCGCCAACCAGCCTGCGGCGATGTCGGCAACCGGGGCCACGCGCAGGCGCTGCGGCGCGGGCGCGGCCAACAGTGGCACTTCGGCGGAATAGCCCGGTGTGTCGAGGTCGAACCGGCAGCGCGCATCACCCAGCATGGCTGAACAGGCGGCATGATAGACCCGGCCGCCCGGCTGGTTCAGCGGTTCGGACAACCCGCGCAATTCGGCCCGGAACGCCCCGCCTGCGCGTGTGATCTCGCCCAGTGAGCCGCGAAAGATCAGGCGGCGCTGGGTGACATCGGCCCAGTTGACCTCCCATATCTGCAAGTCTGCGCCATCATAGCGCCCGGCCATGATATCGCCCTCGGTCAGCCCGGCATCGCGCAAGGCGCCCACGGCTTCGGAATTGTCCACAGCAAGGCCCGTCACCTGTTCCAGCGCGCGGGCCGTCAGGCCCGCGCCCGCGTGAAAGGTCATCCCTCCAAAGGTCAGATCGCGGTCATGATCGGTAAAGCCCAGGACCATACCGTCGCGCCGCGTCAGCGCCCAGGCGCGTGCAATCAAGGTATGGCCTGTGGCCAGATGCGCAATCAGGCTCACAGGCGCAACTCCACCACCGGGACCTTGGGCAACGCGCCAGCCTTGAAGCTGGCAACCGAGATCTGGATCAGGTCCGTGTCAAAGCGCACTGGCACATCGAATTCGAATCCGGCCAGCACCTCGGCCCCGGTTTCGGGCGCGCGTTTGAAGGTCAGGGTTCCGGTCGCGGCATCGACTGTGTATTCATCGCCCAATGTCAGCACGTCCTGCCCGACTGTCGCCAGCACGGTGCCCGCCACAGGTTTGGTGATCTCGCGCCAATAGGTCTGCGCGCCCGAGGCATAGCCCTTGCGCAACAGGAAATCGCGCCTCTCGCCATCGCCATGTCCCAGCAACTGGTCCAGCGCAGTGATCGGGCGTGATGCCGGGGCGGAACGGTAATCGCCCCAGTCTTTCCAGCGAAACCCGTGCAACATGCCGGCGCGGGCCTCGAAAAAGGCGACCAGCGCCTCCAGATCATCCAGCGCGCGCAAGCCCATGCCCGCATCATAGCGCCTGCGTGATGCCGACCAGGGCGTGTTGCGTTCCTCGTAGCCATTGGCCAGTTCGACCACTTCGGTGCGCCGCTCGGGGCCACCAAGGGCGCCAAAGCTCAGATTTGCCGGAAAGCGGATATCGTGAAAGGCCATTGGCATCTCCTTCAGCGGTTGCGGTTGCCCTGCGACAGCAGGCGCGACATCTGTGC
>SKRW01000263.1 GCA_007118295.1 Paracoccaceae bacterium
TCAACGCGGGGTTTGCCGCTGCTGCGGGCGCGGGGGCGTCAATCTGCGGGGTGGACATCGCGGTGCCAATGGCCATTGCCGTTCAGTATCCTGCCGTGGACCCTTTGAGCATTTACGAGGAAGGCTTTCCGATCCCCGGTTTCGAACCTCGAATGCTGATCGAAGGCTATATCGGGGGCAGCCCCGATCAGTATCCCGAGCGCATTACGGCGGTCTCCTCTGCCACGTTCCTGACCCCGGAAGCGCCGCCGACCCTCATCATTCTTCCTGAAAAGGACAGTCTGGTGGTCGCTTCTGGAACTCTGGCCTTCGTTCAGGCCGCGAGAGCAGCAGGGGTCAACATTGAACTGGTGCGGATTCCCTTCGCAAACCACGTTTTTAATCAGGTCGCCGCAAATTCACTTGGCAACCAGATTGGTCGCACTGTGCGCTTGCGGTTTCTCGAACAGCATGTGCGCTGACTTGGCGGATGTACAGTATCATACACGCGTGCTGCGCGGCAATGACGCTGTGTGTTCCAAGCCGTCACTTGGCATCCTGGGGCCAGCGTTCAAGCACTAGTTGCCCAGAATACCCGGCAGGCGCAGCCCGTGATCCCTCGCGCATTGCAGCGCGTCCGGATAGCCTGCATCCGCATGACGCCACACGCCCGAGGCCGGGTCGTTCCACAGCACGCGCTCCAGCCGTTTGGCGGCCTCTGGCGTGCCATCGGCAACGATCACCACGCCGGAATGCTGCGAAAACCCCATGCCCACGCCCCCGCCATGATGCAGGCTGACCCATGTCGCCCCCGAGGCCGTGTTCATCAGCGCGTTCAGCAGCGGCCAGTCCGACACGGCGTCAGACCCGTCCAGCATGGATTCGGTCTCGCGGTTGGGGCTGGCGACGGACCCGGCATCCAGATGGTCGCGGCCAATCACGATTGGGGCCCTGAGTTCGCCTGATGCCACCATCTCGTTGAATTTCAGCCCCGCGCGGTGGCGATCCCCCAGCCCCAGCCAGCAGATGCGCGCGGGCAGGCCCTGAAAGGCGATGCGCTCGCGCGCCATGTCGAGCCAGCGATGCAGATGGTCGTTGTCGGGGAACAACTCGCGCATGGCCTGATCGGTCTTGTAGATATCTTCAGGGTCACCCGACAGCGCGCACCAGCGGAACGGCCCGATTCCCTTGCAGAACAGGGGCCGGATATAGGCGGGCACGAAACCGGGAAAGGCAAAGGCGTTTTCCAGCCCTTCTTCCTTGGCGACCTGCCGGATGTTGTTGCCGTAATCCAGCGTCGGCACGCCCGCGTTCCAGAAATTGACCATTGCCGCGACATGGGTTTTCATAGACGCGCGCGCGGCCTTTTCCACTGCCATCGGGTCGCTTTCCTGCTTGTCGCGCCATTCGGCGACCGACCAGCCCATCGGCAGATAGCCATGCACGGGGTCATGCGCGCTGGTCTGGTCGGTCACGATATCGGGGCGGATGCCGCGCTTGAAGATTTCGGGGAAGATCTCGGCGGCATTGCCGATCAGGGCGACGGACTTGGCCTCGCCCGCTGCGCACCAGCGGTCAATCATGCCCAGTGCCTCATCAAGACTGTGGGTCTTGGCGTCGCAATAGCGGGTGCGGATGCGGAAATCGGCGCGGGTCTCGTCACATTCCACGGCCAGACAGCATGCCCCTGCCATGACAGCCGCCAGAGGCTGCGCACCGCCCATGCCACCAAGGCCAGCCGTCAGTATCCAGCGGCCCTTGAGCGCGCCGTCATAATGCTGACGCCCCGCCTCGGCAAAGGTCTCATAGGTGCCCTGAACAATGCCTTGCGTGCCTATGTAAATCCACGACCCCGCGGTCATCTGGCCATACATCATCAGGCCCTTGCGGTCGAGTTCGTTGAAATGCGCCCATGTCGCCCAATGCGGCACAAGGTTCGAATTGGCGATCAGCACGCGTGGGGCATCCGTATGCGTGCGGATGATGGCAATGGGCTTGCCCGATTGCACGATCAGGGTTTCATCGGCTTCAAGGTCTTTCAGCCCGGCCACGATGCGGTCGAAATCCTCCCATGTGCGTGCCGCGCGCCCGATGCCGCCATAGACCACCAGTTCATGCGGGTTTTCGGCCACGTCGGGGTGCAGGTTGTTCATCAGCATCCGCATCGCGGCCTCGGTCAGCCAGCTTTTGGCAGTGATCTCGGTGCCCGTGGGCGGGTAGATGTCGCGCAGGTTGTGGCGGGAGTTTGAGTGGGGGGGCGACTGGGGGTTGGTCATGGCTGGCCTCTCAAGCTGGGGGCAAGGGTTTCGAGGGTTTCAAGAATGTCGCGCAGATGGCCGCGCAACCGGTCGGCCTTGGCCGCGTCATAGGCAAAGGGCGGGGTTTCGGTTTCCAGATGGGTGGACTGCGCCAGTTCCATCTGGATGGCGTGCAGGCCCTGCACAGGCTGCCCGTAATGGCGCGTGGTCCAGCCGCCCTTGAACCGGCCATTGAGGACGGATGTATAGCCCTTGGCCTGCGCACAGATTGCCGTGACAGCGTCCTCGATCTGCGGGGCGCAGGTGGTGCCCCCATTCGTGCCGATGTTGAAATCGGGCAGGATACCGTCAAACAGAAACGGGATATGGCTGCGGATCGAATGGCAGTCATACAGGATCGCGACGCCGTGGCGCGCGCGCACCCGCGCCAGTTCCGCCGCCAGCGCAGCATGATAGGGGGCGTGATAGCCCGCGCGGCGCGCTTCGATCCCGGCCGTATCGGGCGGGGTGGTCCAGATTGGCGCGCCGTCGAAATCTGTCACCGGCACCAGCCCGGTCGTGTTCTGCCCCGGATACAGGCTTTCGCCCGACGGGTCGCGATTGGCGTCGATCAGGTAGCGGTGAAAGGTCGCGCGCACGCTCGTGACACCGGGCAACAGCCCATCATACAGCCGCTCGATATGCCAGTCAGTATCGGCCAGTATCTTCCCACGCGCATTCAGGCGCTCGAATACATCTTGCGGCAACCATGTGCCGGTATGCGGCAGGCCCAGCACCAGCGGGCCATCGCCGCGCACCACCTCGACCGGTGTCATGGTGCACCCTCCAGCAGGCCCGCTGCGTTGCAGGCCGCCGCGACTTGCCCGTCGCGGACGAGTGCGGCTGCGCGCGTCAGGTCATCGGCCATATAGCGATCCGCACCCAATGCGGGCACTGCGTCGCGCGTGATCCGCATCAGACGTTGCAAAGCCGGCGAGGTCGCAAGCGGCGCGCGGAACTCCACCCCTTGCGCGGCACAGAGCAACTCGACCCCCAGAATGACATTCAGGTTCGCGTTCATCCGCAGCAGACGGCGCGCGCCATGGGCGGCCATCGACACATGGTCTTCCTGATTGGCCGAAGTGGGCGTGGAATCGGTCGAACAGGGGTTGGCCAGATGCTTGTTCTCGCTCATCAGCGCGGCAGAGGTCACTTCGGCAATCATCAGCCCCGAATTCAGCCCCGGTTCCGGCGTCAGAAACGGTGGCAGGTCGTGGCTCAGCGTCGGGTCCACCATCAGCGCCACGCGCCGTTGCGCGATCGCGCCGATTTCGGCCACGGCCAATGCGATCTGATCGGCGGCAAAGGCGACGGGTTCGGCATGGAAATTTCCGCCCGAGACGATCTTGCCCTCCGCCACCAGCACCAGCGGGTTGTCGGATACGGCGTTGGCCTCGATTTCCAGCGTGCGGCCAGCAAAGCGCAGCAGGTCCAGCGCGGCCCCGGTCACCTGCGGCTGGCAACGGATGCAATACGGGTCCTGCACGCGGGCATCGCTGTCGCGGTGGCTTTCACGGATTTCGGACTCTGCCATGATCGCCCGCATGGCGCGCGCCACATCGATCTGTCCCCTGTGCCCGCGCAGGTCGTGAAGGGCGGGTTCCAGCGGCGCGGTCGATCCCATGATCGCGTCAGTCGACAGGCAGGACACTGCCACAGCAGTTTCGGCATTGCGCATGGCCTCGAAATACCCGGCCAGCGCGCAGGCCGTGGAAAACTGGGTGCCGTTTATCAGCCCCAGCCCTTCCTTTGGGCCAAGGGTGACGGGCGACAGGCCCGCACGCGCCAGCGCCGCGCCGGATGGCATGCGCTCGTCCTTGAAATACGCTTCTCCCGCGCCGATCAGGGTAGCAGCCATATGCGCCAGCGGGGCCAGATCGCCCGACGCCCCGACCGAGCCTTGCGCGGGGATGACAGGTGTCACGCCCTGCGCTAGCAGGTCTTGCAACAGCGTGACAGTCCCCCAGGCCAGGCCAGACGCCCCGCGCCCGACCGACAACAGCTTCAGCACCATCATCAGCCGCGTGGTGGGGATGTCCAGCGCCTCGCCCACGCCGCAGGAATGCGACAGGATCAGGTTGCGCTGCAATTGCGCCGTGTCGCCGGGTGCGATGCGGACCGAGGCCAGTTTGCCAAAGCCGGTGTTGACGCCGTAAACCGCCACATCCCCCGCTGCCGCCAGCGCGACCATTTCGGCGGCGGCGTTAATCGCGGGGCGGGCGTCATCGGTCAGGCGCGCGGGGGTGCCAGTGCGCCAGATGGTTTCCAGTTGCGCCAGCGACGCCGCGCCGGGGGTCAGGATGATGCTCACAGTTTTCCTCCATAAACCCGCTTCCACAGCGGATTGAACCCGATGCGATAGGACAGATCGCGCGGGTGTTCGACATCCCAGATGGCCAGATCAGCCCGCGCGCCTGCCGTGATGGTTCCGCGATCCTGCAACCCCAGCGCGCGGGCCGCGTTTCGGGTGACGCCTGCCAGACAGTCTTCGGGCGTCATGCGAAACAGGGTTGCACCCATGTTCATGGTCAGCAGAAGCGAGGTCATGGGCGATGATCCGGGGTTGCAATCGGTTGCCAGCGCCATTGGCACGCCATGGCGGCGAAAGGCGTCAATCGGTGGGGCCTGTGTTTCGCGCAAGGTGTAGAACGCGGCGGGCAGGATCACGGCCACTGTGCCCGCCGCTGCCATTGCTGCGGCGTCGCCATCATCGGCATATTCCAGATGATCTGCCGACAATGCGCCGAATTCTGCCGCAAGCCGCGCGCCGCCAAGGTTGGAAAGCTGTTCGGCATGCAGCTTGACCGGCAGCCCAAGCGCACCGGCGCGCTCAAACAGGCGGCGAATCTGGTCAGGCGCAAAGGCAATGCCTTCGCAAAATCCGTCAACGGCATCGACCAGCCCCTCGGCATGGGCCGCGTCCAGTGCGGGCAGGCAGACATCATCGAGATAGGCATCCGCCCCTATGTCTGCAGGCGTCGCATGTGCACCCAGAAAGCTGGTGCAGACATGGATGGGACGCACCTTGCCAATGCGCCGGGCGGCGCGCAGCATCCGCAATTCGGTGTCCCTCTCCAACCCGTAGCCGGATTTGATTTCCAGCGTGGTCACGCCTTCGGCGATCAGCGCATCGACGCGGGGCAGGGCAGAGGCCACCAGCGCATCCTCGGACGCCGCGCGCGTCTGCGCCACGGTCGAGACGATTCCACCGCCTGCGCGCGCAATCTCGGCATAGCTGGCCCCTTCCAGCCGCATCTCGAATTCGCGCGCACGGTTGCCGCCATGCACGACATGCGTGTGACAATCCACCAGCCCCGGCGTGACCAGCCTGCCATCCAGATCCAGGCTTTCCGCATTGGCCCAGTCACGCGGCAGGGCATCCATCTTCCCCACCCAGGCGATCTGCGCGCCGTGCAGCGCCACGGCACCTTCGCGGATCAGTCCGTAAGGGGTGGCCCCGTCCATCGTGGCAATCGTGACATTCCTGAGCAGCATGTCTCACCTTGAATTGTGCGTATATAAGATGTATATGTATGAACATAATGACGTGTCAACAGGTGAATCGTATGAAAACGATCTGGGCAGAGCAGGCATTGCTGCAAACCGGGTGGGCAGGCGCGGTGCGTGTCACGATCGGGGCCGAAGGGCGGATAGAGCGTGTCGAGCCAGGCACGCCGCGCACGGGCGATCATGTCGATCATATCGTGGGCACCTTGCTGCCCGCGCCGGCAAATGCCCATAGCCACACCTTTCAGCGCGCGATGGCGGGGCTGACCGAACGCCGCGGCCCCGATGCGCGCGACAGTTTCTGGACGTGGCGCGCGCTGATGTTCCGGTTTCTCGACTGCCTGACGCCCGCGCATGTCGAGGCTATCGCAGCCTTCACACAGATGGAGATGCTCGAAGCGGGCTATGCCACCAGTGTCGAGTTTCACTATCTGCACCACCAACCGGGCGGTGTGCCCTATTCCAATCTGGCCGAGATGTCCGAGCGGATCGCCGCCGCCTGCGCGCAGACCGGCATCGGCCTGACGCTGTTGCCAGTGCAGTACCAGTATGGCGGGCTCGATCACCGCCCGCTAGGCCCCGGTCAGATCCGCTTTGGCAATGACCCCGACCGCTTCGCGCGCCTGTATCAGGGCGCGTCAGAGGCGCTGCGCCATCTGCCGTCAGACTGCCGGATGGGCGTCGCCCCCCATAGCTTGCGCGCTGTCGCACCAGAGACGCTGGCGCAGGTTGCAGCACTGACCGACGGGCCAGTGCATATGCATCTGGCCGAACAACAGGCCGAGGTGGACGAGGTCAGCGCCACGCTTGGCAAGCGCCCGGTTGAATGGGTGCTGGACAATATGGCGCTGCATTCGGGCGTCACCTTCATTCACTGCACCCAGATGCTGCCCCATGAAACCGAAGGGCTTGCGCAGTCCGGGGTCGTGGCCGGGCTGTGCCCGATCACCGAATCCAGCCTTGGCGATGGTATCTTTGACGGGGTGCGCTGGCTGGCGGCGGGCGGGCAGATCGCCATCGGGTCGGATTCGAACATCCGCATCGCGCTGGCCGAGGAATTGCGCACGCTGGAATATTCGCAGCGCCTGCGCGCGCAATCGCGCGCCGTGCTGGCCACGCCCGAGCACTCGACCGGGCGGCGCCTGTTTTCGGCGGCGGCACAGGGCGGCGCGCTGGCCGCTGGCCGCCCGACCGGCGCGATTGCACCGGGGTTGCTGGCCGATCTGATGGCGCTGGACGCCACGCATGTCGATCTGGCAGGCCGGGCAGGGGATACGACCCTCGACAGCTATATCTTTGCGGGCGATGACCGTATGGTGCAAGAGGTCTGGTCTGCCGGGCGGCATGTGGTAAGCAATGGCCAGCATGTGCACCGCAGCGCGATTGTGGCCGCCTATAGCAGGGCCATGCAGGAACTTGGGCAGACAGTGTGAGCAAGCAAGAGCGCATTTCCTGGCAAGCGGTCCAGAACGAGGTCCGCCAGCGGATCAGCCAGCGCGACTGGAAACCCGGCGATTTCATCCCGCATGAGGCTGATCTGGCACAGGAATTAGGCTGCGCGCGCGCGACAGTCAACCGCGCGCTGCGCGGTCTGGCCGAGGCGGGCCTGCTGGAGCGCCGCCGCCGCGCGGGAACGCGCGTCACGCTGAACCCGGTGCGGCGCGCCGAATTCGCCATCCCCCTCATCCGCGCCGAGATCGAGAGCAAGGGCCAGCGCTATGCCCATAGTGTCTGCCTGCGCGAGATGCGCCTGCCCCCGCCCGATGTGCAGGCGCGGATGCAGGTCCCGGCCAATGTCACGCAACTGTTCGTTCAGACTCTCTATTTGGCGAATGGTGCGCCCTATGTATTTGAAAGCCGCTGGATCAATATGACCGCGATTCCTGCTGTGCGGGACGAGGATTTCGCAACCTTCAGCCCGAATGAATGGTTGGTGCGCGAAGTGGCGTTTGACGGCGGCGATTTTACCTTTTCTGCCATCACGGCCTCATCGGACGAGGCGGCGATGCTGTCCTGCCGGGCAGGCGAAGGGTTGTTTGTCCTCGACCGCACCACCCGGCATGCAGGGCAGGTGATAACCTCGGTGCGGCTGGTGTTCCATCCCGGCTACCAGATGCACACCCGGATCTGACACTGCCCCAAAACCGCCCCGCAAACCGCGCGGATCAACACGCCTGTTGTTCTGGTCGACCCTGAACCGGGCTCAGAACAGGGCGGATGACATTTGCCCGATCATCAGGGGGCGACGATGCTGGCGGCCAGCTTGCCCGCGCCTTGCCGGACAGGGTCGGCGGCAGGCAGGCCGGTTTCATCCTCGACGGCCCGCAATGCGGCATCGGCCTGAGCCGATGTCAGGCGTGCCGTGTTCAAGGCGATGGCGACGACTCTGGCCGGTGTCAGCGCGCCCGCCGCGCGGGCCACAGCCTCGTTCAGGGCAATGACGTCGTGCAGCGGCGGGATACGCACGCTGTCCAGTTCGTCCAGCGTTTTCATGCCCGCGCGGTGACACAGCACCATATGCGTGCAGGCACTTCCGCGCATCAGCGGCAGGGTGGCGGTGCTGCCGGGATGCAACAGCGAGCCTTGCCCCTCGACCACGACAATCTCGTGACCTGCCGCCTCCAGCACCATGCGTTCAACCGCGCCGCCTGCATGGTCCACGCGGATCGCGTCCAGCGGGATACCGCGCCCGGTGATCGCGATTCCGGTCTGGCCCGTGGCCAGAAAGGCGGCATCGCGGCCAATGGCCTGCAGGCTACGTGTCAGTTCCAGCCCGGCAGTCATCTTGCCGATGGCCATGTCGGTGCCCACCATCAGCACGCGCGTATTTGTCAGTCTGGCCGCGCGCGCCATCGCGATGGGTGGTGCGTCGCCCTGGGGTACGCGCAGATCCCAGACCCATTGGCCGGGGCGCAGCCGGTCTTCGAACATGGGGTGCAGGCGGTCATGCATCCCGTTGACAAGGCTCATCCCCCCCGCGATGGCCTGTTCCAGCACTGAAACCCACTCTGGCGGCAAGCGCCCGCCAGACGGGGCCGTGCCCAGAACCAGAACCCGAGCGCCCAGCGCCTGCACGGCATCCAGCGTGGCGACAATCGGCACATCACTGTCCAGCGCGCACAGATCGCGCACGCGCTTGCCCGCCTGCGTGCTGTCGATCACGGCGACCACGGGGTTGCGCCCATAGCGCAAGATCCCTTCGGCCATCTTGGCGTTCAGGCTGCCCATTGTGGCCTCGGCAAACAGCGCGATGGGTTGGGTGGGATCAAGCATTCAGGGTGCCTCCATGGCCGGGCTGGTCTGCGGGCAGGGTGACGCCCTGTTCAAAGGGCGCGCCACTGGCCGGGTCCGGGTCAAGGTTGAGATGAGAATCGAGGTCGATATAGTCGAACAGCGCGGACAATGAAGCCCCCGCTGCAATGGAGACAGAGCTTTCACCCATGCAGCCGATCATGGTTTTCAGCCCATGCGCGCGGGCGGTGGCGACAATGCGCAGCGCTTCGGTGATGCCGCCGCATTTCATCAGCTTCAGGTTCACCCCGTCCACACAATGGGCGAAGCTTGGGATGTCGGCGGAGAAACGGCAGGATTCGTCCACGAATATCGGCAAGGCGCGGTTCCCGAACAGATCGGGCAATTGGTCCTCGGCCCCCTGCACCAGCGGTTGTTCGACATATTCCACGCCGCGTTCGGCCAGCCAGCCCATCATGTGGCGCGCGTCTGCCAGTGACCAGCCGCCATTGGCATCGACCCGCAGCACTGCGCCACTGCCTGCCGCCGCCTCATGCACGGCCATGAACATTGCCTTGTCAGCCTCGATCCCGTCCGTGCTGCCCAGCTTGATCTTCAGCGCCCTTGCCCCGCGCGCCAGCAACAGCGGCACCCGTTCGCGCACCCGTTCGGGCGGGTTGATGCCCACGGTCAGCGATGACACAACGCCGCGCCGTGCCAGCCCCAGCAGGCGATAGAGCGGCATCCCCGCCTGTTTCGCGCGCAAGTCCCACAGTGCCATGTCGAGGGCGGCCAGCGCACAGGCCCCGACACCCGTGCCCTGCGCGCGCGCCCAGATGTCCTGAATCGCACCGTTCAGCCCGCCGGCGCAGAACGCCTGCAACTGCGCCTGCCCCTCGGCCACACTGGCCGCGCCTTCGGTCGCACCGGGGGCCATTTCGCCCCAGCCGGTGTGACCTGCGTCCGTGACCGACACAAACAGGTTTTCCCCGCCAGTAATCTCACCGCGCGAAATGCGCAGGGGGAAACGCTTTTTGAGGTATAGCGTCCGGAAATCGACCTTCATGACACGCCTTTCAGGAATGCCGTCAGATTATCCGCCAGCGCGTCCGAGACATAGCCGCCTTCCTGCACCAGCACCAGTGGCAGACCCAGCCCCGCGATAGCCGCCGCCATGCTCTGAAACCCCGGCGTCGTGATCGCCAGCCCCTTGAACGGGTCGTCGATATGCGCGTCCAGCCCCAGCGCCACGACCAGCACATCGGCCCCGAAGGCACGGATGCGGGCAAGGGCCGTGTCGAGGGTTTTCATATACTCGGCATCGCCGGTGCCGCGCGGAAGCGGCAGGTTCAGGTTACAGCCCATGCCGCGCCCCTGCCCGCGTTCCTGTGCCGCCCCCCAGTAGAACGGATAGAAGCGGTCGGGGTCGGCGTGCAGCGATACTGTAAGCACATCATCGCGGGCGTAGAATATGCCCTGTGTGCCATTGCCATGATGCACATCGACATCAAGGATGGCCGGGCGCAGCCCGTGGGCGCGCAACCGTTCGGCGGCAATGGCGGAGTTGTTCAGAAAGCAGAACCCCCCCGCCAGATCGGTGAAGGCGTGATGACCCGGCGGGCGGGACAGAACGTAGATGGCGCGTTCCGCGTCCGCCACCAGATCGGCCCCGGTGATCGCGGATTGCGCGGACCAATAGGCCGATTCCCATGTCTGCGCCCCGATGGGGCAAGAGGTGTCGGTCTGATGATACCCCGCCTGACCCAGCGCCGATTTGGGGTAGTTGTCATGACGGCTGGCGGGGTGGATATTCGGGATCACCTCTGGGCCTGCATCGGGGATGCGCTGCCAGCGAGTATGGATGTTTTGCAGGAAATACAGATACTCGGCGCTGTGGATGGCGGCAATAGGGCCGAGCCCTGCATCCTCGGGCGGCTGGAACTGACAGCCCGCCGCCTGTGCGCCCGCCATCAGATGCCTGATGCGTTCGGGCGCTTCGGGGCTGGGATAGGTTCTGCCATTGGCCATGTAGTGCTGCGGATCATGCAGGCTCTGGCGGTCGTCGAATATGGCTTTCATGCGGTCCTCTTGATCAGATCATCCACGGCTTGCGGCCCAAGGCGCATTTCCTGCATTCCGGTCGCGGGTTCAAAGCCCAGCCGCTGATAGAATTGCTGTGCAGAATGGCTGTGGTCATAGACCGCGAGCTTGAGCCATGTGGCCTGCCACCGCGCGGCCCCATCACGCGCGACCTGCGCCAGAAGCCGCGCACCAAGCCCGTGCCCGCGCGCCTCTGCGCTGACCCACAGATCAGAGACATAGACTCCCGCCGCGCCGCGCACGGTGGAAAACAATGGGCTGAAAAGCGCCGCGCCAAGCGTCTGGCCGCCATGCACTGCCAGCAGGCCCTGCGCGGCGGGTTGCGCGCCCAGAACCGCCTGCGCCAGTATTGCGCTGTCGGTGGTGTATTCCTCGGCGATATCAGCACTTAGCACGCGCAAACCTGCCTCCAGCCGTGCCAGATCGGCCTTGTCGGCCACGTTGCGAAACAGGATTGCCGCATCACGCATTGATCTGCCCCGCCCCTTTCAGCCCCAGCGTGGCGCGCACCTGATCGGGGGTCATGATGGTGCGGCCCAGACGCTCGACAATCTCGCGGATTTTCATCACCTGCTCGGCATTCGAGCGCGCAAGCTGTCCGCGCGCAATGGTCAGGCTGTCCTCCAGCCCGACGCGGACATGCCCTCCCATTGCGGCCGATTGGGTGATCAGCGGCATCTGAAACCGGCCCGCCGCCAGCACGGAAAAGAGGTAGTCGCTGCCGAACAGCTTGTCGGCAATGCGCACCATATGGGTCAGATTCTCTGAATCCGGCCCCATGCCGCCCAGCACGCCAAAGACGAACTGGATGAAGAAGGGCGGTTCTATCAGCCCCCGGTCCGCGAAATGGCGCAGCATGTAGAGGTGGCTGAGATCATAGCATTCAAACTCGAACCGCGCGCCGCGCTCGGCCCCGAGGCTGGTCAGGATGCGGACAATGTCGCGCGGCGTATTCTTGAACACCAGATCATCGGTATTTTCCAGAAACGGCTTTTCCCAGTCGTGCAACCAGTCGCGCTCTTTCCCCAGCATCGGATAGAGCGCGAAATTCATCGTGCCCATGTTGAGCGAGGCCATTTCCGGTGCAATCGCCAAGGGCGCGGCCAGTCGATCCGCCAGCGACATGACCGCACTGCCGCCCGTGGACAGGTTCAGCACCGCATCCGTGTCGCGGGCCAGTGCGGGCACAAATCCATTGAAATGGTCCAGTGACGCCGAGGGTTGCCCGGTTGCAGGGTCACGCGCATGCAGATGCAGGATGGATGCACCGGCCTGTGCGGCCTCCAGTCCCTGCCGGGCAATGTCCGGCCCCGTTATCGGCAGATGCGGTGACATGCTGGGCGTGTGGATAGAGCCTGTCAGCGCGCAGGTGATGATGATGCCTGACATGCGCTTACGCCATTTCCGACAAGGCAGGCGCGATATCCTGCGCCAGTCGGGTCAGGGCTGCATCCAGCGTTTCGGTAATCTCGTCCAGATGCGCGTCAGTCACGATCAAGGGCGGGCAGACCATGATGTGATCGCCCTCGACCCCGTCGCGGGTGCGGCGCGAATAGACGATCAGGCCCATGTCATAGGCAATATCCACCAGCCGCTGATGCGCGTTCAGATGCGCGGGCAGCGGGGCCTTGGTGTCGTGGTCAGCCATGAACTCAAAGGCCAGCAGCAGGCCCTGTCCGCGCACATCGCCAATGAGCGGGTGGCGGGCCATCAGCGCGTCCAGCCGATTGCGCAACCCCTTGCCCATGGTTTCGGCATTTTGCACCAGTCCAAGCCGCGTGATTTCATCAATCACCGCCGCGCCCGCCGCACAGGCCAGCGGGTTGCCCGCATAGGTGAACCCATGCAGAAAGCCGCCCCCGTCCAGCACCGCCTGCACCAGATCATCGCGCGCGGCAATCGCGCCAAGGGGCACATAACCAGCGGCAAAGCCCTTGGACAGCACCACGATATCGGGCGCGAGATCCCAGTGTTCCAGTGCCATAAAACGGCCCGTGCGGCCTGCACCGGTCATCACTTCGTCAAGGATCAGCAGCACGCCGTAGCGGCGACACATCTCCTGCACGGCTTCCATATAGCCCGCAGGCGGCACCAGCGCACCGGTGGACGCCCCGCCAACGGGTTCGACCACAAAGGCCAGCACGCTGTCTGGTCCCTGGGCGCGTATCTCGGCCTCCAGCATCGCGGCATAATGCGCGCCGGTGGCAGGGTCGTGCGGGTCCAGCCCGTCCAGATAGGCGCGCGGGGCGGGGATTTTGGGCATCTCGCGCATCATCGGCGCAAAAGGGTCTGTCAGCGGCGCGTAACCCGTGATCGCCAGCGCGCCCAAGGTGCAGCCGTGATAGCTGGGCGCGCGGCTGATGACCTTCCAGCGGGTGCCCTGGCCGACTGCCAGCGCGTGCTGGCGCGCCAGTTTGATGGCCGATTCCACCGCCTCCGACCCGCCCGAGACGAAGAACACCTTGTTCATCCCTTCGGGGCACAGCGCGGCTGTCTTGGCGGCCAGCGCTTCAGAGGCTTCGGTCTCAAAATGCAGCCGGTAGCCGAAGGTCGATTTTTCCATCTGGCGGCGCATGGCGTCCAGCACATTGGGGTTGGAATGGCCGATATTGCAGACCATCGCGCCGCTTGATCCGTCCAGATAGCGCTTGCCGTCCACGTCCCACATATACACCCCGCGCGCCTGTTCCAGAACGGGGCGGCGCTGGCTGGACTGATAGAAAAGATGGCTCATGGCGGTTATCCGGGCAAGGCCGCGCAATCTTGCGGCCTGAGCGTCATATGCACCTGCGCGCCCACAGGAAAGGGGCGTTCGTCGATCATGTTGATGGCCTGCAACTGCACCTCGCCCGCGCGGACAAAATAGCGCACCGACTGGCCCTGATAGTCGACTGTTTCCACTGTGGCGGGGGCTGAAAACGCACCGCCTTCGGGCGGAGCGTCGCAGAGCAGCAGTTTCTCGGCGCGGATCACAAGTTTGGCCGCCCCTTCACCCGCCAGATGCGGGGCCTTGGCCGATGGAACTGTGACCTTGCCGAAGACCGGCACGTCCAGCACGGCCCCGTCCGCCCCGCGCGACAGACACTGCCCGCCAAGGATGTTGGAGGCCCCCAGAAAGCGGGCGACGAATTCACTGGCTGGCGTGTTATATACCTCTTCCGGCGCGCCGACCTGCTCGACACGGCCATTTGACATGACCACGATCTGGTCGGACAGGGCCAGCGCCTCGGACTGGTCATGGGTCACGAAAACAGTCGTGACGCCGATGCGCGCCTGAATATTCTTCAATTCAACCCGCATATCTTCGCGCAGATTGGCATCGAGCGCGGAAAGGGGTTCATCCAGCAGCAGCACATCGGGTTCAATGACAATGGCGCGGGCCAGCGCGATGCGCTGTTGCTGCCCGCCCGACAAGGCCTTGGGGTAGCGGTTGCCCAGTTGCGGCAGTTGCACCAATTCCAGCGCATCGGCCACGCGGCGCGTAATCTCGGATTTGGCAACATTGCGGTAGCGCAGGCCAAAGGCCACATTCTCGGCCACGGTCTTGTGCGGAAACAGCGCGTAATTCTGAAACACCAGCCCCAGATTGCGCTTATGGATCGGCACATCATTGACGCGCTTGTCATTGATGATGATTTCACCCTCGCTTGGGTCCAGCAGGCCCGCGATCATGCGCAAGGTGGTGGTCTTGCCGCAGCCAGAGGGGCCAAGCAGCGTGGTAAAGCTGCCCTCCGGAATTTGCATCGACGTCTGCTCGACCGCTGTAAACGTGCCAAAGCGCTTGACGATATTGTTCAGACTGACCGCGCCCATGATGCGCCTTTCTCTGGATGGAGCCGCCAGCAAAATCCGACTGCCACTTCATCTTGCCGAAAATACTCTTGGGGGGTTCAAGGGGGGACTAGTCCCCCCTTGCCTTTCCTTCAGAAACCGCGCTGAACGCGCGAGAAGGTTTCGGACCATTCGGCCTCGTTCCCGTTCCAGTAGACGGGGTCGGCAAAGGTCAGCGCTTCCAGCGTGCCCGATGGGTCATAGGCGGGCAGGGTGGGGATTTTGCTTCCCAGATCGACCTTGGTGCCATCCAGCGCGGGCGGGTAGTTCTGCCCTTCGGCCACGGCAATGGACGTTTCGGGCGCAAGCATGAAGTTCAGCAATTCCTCGCAAGCCTCGACCGGCGAGCCCTTGATGACGAACAGGCATTCCTGCCAGCCAAAGCTGCTGGGCGGGTCGTAGTAGCCGATGTCATGGCCCTGTTCCTGCAGTGCCGCGATGCGGCCCGACCAGCCTTCGGTCACATAGATTTCCTCCTCGGCCAAGAGGCTCATCAACTCGGCCCCGGACCCCCAGTATTTCAGCGCCAGATCACGGTGGGTGCGAATGGCGTCCCATGCCGCTTCCATATCCTGAATGTCATTGGGGCTTTGGCCGGTTTGCAGGGCGGCATACCACAGCCGCGTGCGCCAGTCGCTCCAACCGCCGATCTTGCCCTGATACTCCGGGTCGATCAGGATCGAGGCCCCTTTCTCGCGGATTTCTTCATCCGAGATATAGGCCCGGTTATAGGCCAGCCCGGTGGTGCCATAGTTGTAGGGCACGGCGGACAGGTGGTCGGGCGTGATGCCTCGGAACGCATTGGTCAACGCATCCATGACCAGTTCCATGTTGGGGATGTTGTCGAGGTTCAGTTCCACATCCAGCCCGAAATTCACATAGCGCGCATAGTCGAACACACCTGACAGATGGGCGATGTTGTATTCGCCTTCCTGACTGGAGCGCACCTGCGCCAGATATTCGTCGCCCCCGGCAAAGGTGCCATCGACCACGTTGATCCCGGTGGCGGCGGTGTAGGGATCAAAAGCGTGGCGGCGGAAGGCTTCCGAGACGACGCCGCCCCAGCCATCGAAGCGCACCTGTGTCACATCCTGCGCAAAGGCCATGCGCGCAAAGGGCGTCTGCACCCCATAAGCGACACCCGCCGCGCCAATCAGGCCCAGAAAGCTGCGGCGATCCAGATCGCCGTTGCGATAGCGTTCCAGCAGGCGCTCATAGCGTTTGGTATTGTCCATGTCTTGTATCTCCTTGTCGGTTTCAGGTCAGGGTTCGCGCGGTTCTTACATGCCGCGTTTCATGGCGAGACTGCGGGCGATTGCGGCCCCCAGCAAAGGCAGGCCCACGGTGATGACAATCATCACTGTGCCCAGCGCGTTGATTTCCGGGCTGATCGAATTGCGCAGCATCGAGAAGATCTGCGTGGGCACGGTTTCGACGCCGCCGGGCTTCCAGAACAGCGTGCCGGTGATGTCGTCAAAGGATATGGTAAAGGCAAACAGCGCACCAGCCGCGACGGCAGGCATAAGAAGCGGCAGCGTGATCGAGAAGAACGTCTGGATGGGTGACGCACCAAGGCTGAGGGCGGCCTCTTCGACATCGCGCCGGATACTCACCAACCGCGCCTGCACCACCAGAATGACGAAAGGCAGGGTGAAGATCACATGCCCGGCCAGCAGAAGCGCGAAACTCTTGCCGATGCCCAGCCAGTTCAGAAACAGCAACAGCGCCACCGCCAGCACCACTTCGGGCACCAGAATGGGCGCAATCAGGATCGTGGTGATCAGGTTCTTGCCGGGAATCGCGTAGCGCACCAGTGCAAGACTGGCCAGCACGCCCAATGTGGTGGAAATCAACGCCGTCAGCAGGCCAAGGATCAGCGACGTGCGGAACGCGCGCATCACCGCATCATTGTTCCACAGCGCCTCGAACCAGCGAAATGACACCCCAGTCATGGGGAAACTGCCGAACTGGTTCTGGTTGAACGACAGCAGCACCACCACCGCCACAGGCAGGAACATGAACAGATACACCAGTATCGTATAGGCGCGAATGACAGACCAACCCATTTTTCCGCCCCCGCCCATCAGCCCAAGCCCTTGGTCAGTTGCGACATGCCCAGATACCGGTTGTAGATCGCCACCAGCGCACCCAGCACGATCAGCAACAAGAGCGACAGCGCAGACCCCATCGGCCAGTTCAGTTGCGTGATGATCGCCTCGAACACCAGATTGGCGAACATCGCGTCACGCGGCCCGCCAAGGATCAGCGGGGTGATATAGGTGCCCGCACCCAGCACGAAGCATAGCAGCCCCCCGGCAGCCAGTCCGGGCAATGACAGGGGCAGCGTCACTTGCGTGAACGCCTGCCAGCGCGTGGCCCCCAGCGATGTGGCGGCGTCTTCGAGATTGGTGTCGATCCCGTCAAGGCTGACATAGATATTCAGCACCATGAAGGGCAGCAGAAAATGCACCAGCCCCAGAA
>SKRW01000191.1 GCA_007118295.1 Paracoccaceae bacterium
ATCGAGACGGGTTCGAGGAACATTCCAAGGGCGATATAAAACAGGATGACCATCGCCAGCACCATGTAGGGCGACAGCTCGAATGTCAGGAAGAACGACGTGAACTGTTGAGGCACGCGGTAATAGTTCAGCACGAAGCCGAACAGCACGCCTGCCGACAGCAACAGCCCCAGATAGCCCATCGTGCGCATGGTGGCCATCAGGGCGTCCCAGAAGCCCTGCCAGCGCAGTCCGCCCACGCCTACAGCAAGAATGACCGTGACAAGGGCCGCGATGGCCGCAGCCTCGGTCGGCGTGGCGATGCCACCATAGATGGCCACGGTGATCACGCCGCCGATGACGATGATCGGACCAAGAGATACTGCGATCTGGATCAGGCGCAGTCGCGGGCCGGAGTCGCGATCGGGCACATGATCAGGGCGCAGGCGCGCCCAGATCAGCACCACGACGACAAACAGCGAGGCCAGCATAAGCCCCGGAATGACGCCCGCCATGAACAACTGCCCGATGGATTGGTCAGTGACGATACCATAGAATAGCAGGATCAGGCTGGGCGGCAGCAGCACGCTCAGCGTGCCGCCCGCCGCCAGAACACCGCTGGCAAGCCGCCGGTCATAGCCCAGGCGCAGCATTTCGGGCAGGGCCACGCCGCCGATGGTCAGCGAGCCCACCATCGAGGACCCCGATACTGCCCCGAAGCCCGCGCAGGCCCCGATGGACCCATAGGCCGCCGAGCCCCGGATCGGCACGCCGCGGTGCAGGAACATATAGAGGTTGGCCCCGATATTGGATCGGCTGATCAATTCGCCCAGAAAGACGAATAGCGGCACCGCCAGCAGGATATAGTTGATCCACACCCCCCAGAGTTTCAACTGCGCCGACACGAGCGAGGTATTGAAGGTCTGGATCTGCCACAGAAAGGGCAGTGAGGCTGCCGCCAGCGCGAAGGGGATTGGCAGGCCAAGTGCGATCAGCAGGATCAACAGGCCCATCAGGCCAAGGGCGACCTCATACCATTCCATCGGGCGCTTCCTTCTCGGGGTCGAGTTTGGGACTTGGTGTGGAGGGCGGGCGCAGGGCGACCTGTACCAGCCGCAGGCAGGCATAGACCGTGAAGACGGTCAGCGATGCCGCGGCCACCCCCCAGAACAGGTAACGCGGCCAGTTCAGGATTTCTGAGGATGACCCGGAATTGAAAGCCCGGATCGTGGCGTTGATTGTGGTGATCGAAAAGAACACGCCGATCAGCGCCATGATCGCGCCGTTCATCAGCGCGATCAGTTTTTGCACCATCGGGTTAAGCGCATCGGTCAGAAGCGTGACGCGCGGGTAGGAATCCTCGCGCATCGCATAGGCCAGACCCAGCAAGGCCACTGGAAACAGCAAAAGCGCTGTCGCTTCTGTCACCATCCGGTCGGGCCGTCCCATCGCATAGCGCATGAAGACGCCATAGCTGATCCAGAACATCTGGACCACGATGATGAGCGAGCCGATTGCGGCAAGCCCGACTACCAGCCATTCGAAGATTTTCGTTGCCCGGTCTACAAGTCTGAGCATGAGAAACCTCCGTCGCTGGTGTGAATGACCTGCCGCCTGTCGGTGATACTGCCTTAAAGCTGGTGCTGTGCAAACAGCGCGCGGATCTGGTTGGCCAGGTCCGGCCCGCAAGCCGCGTCAACTTCCTCGGTCCATTTGGCGGCGATTTCCGAAATCATCGCATTGCGTTCCGCAGTCGAGATCGAGACAGCCGCGCCGCCGCCCTTCATCACGGCATTACCGACCTGCGCATCAATCCAGTCTTCATACATCGGTTGCAACCAGGCTTCGGTTTCCGCCCCCGCTTCCAGCAGGGCTGCCTGGTCTTCTTCCGACAGGCTGTTGAAACGGTCGAGGTTCATCATGTACTGGATATTGCCGTAGAACAGGCTGGCATTGACCATATAGGGCATGACGTTCCACAACTGCCAGGAACTGTAAGTGGCCACGCCCATGTTGATCCCGTTCACGACCCCGCGTTCGGCGGATTGGAACACTTCGCCCGGTGCGATGAAGACGGGCTGGCCGCCCCATGTCTCAATCATCAGGCTGACCAGTGGCCCGATGGAACGCACGAGCATCCCGTCCAGACTGCTGAGGCTGTCGATGGGGCCTTGGAACCACCATTCCTGATCGTAGGAATAGTTGGAATTTATAATCGGGATCAGCCCAACATTGGCGGCCTCGGGCGCGATCAGTTCAGCATAGGCTGCGTCCAGACCGATCTGATCTTCCAGATCAATCGCCGCCGGGTAAAGCGAGGTGACGCGGTAGCAGGGCAGTCGCGTGTCAGCTGAAATCCAGCTTATGTCAGCAACACCGCCTTGCAGCGCGTCCACACCATCGGACCAACCATGCAGGGTCGAGGAAGGGAATATATCGACAGTGATGCGGCCATCTGTCTTTTCCGACACGAGTTCGGCGAATTTGACGAAACCCTGATAGCGAATATCGGTTTCATTGACATAGGTGGACAGGCGGATGGTTTCAGCCTGAGCGGTGCTGGCCAGTAGGGCCGCAGTCATGGACAGGGCGAGTAGCTTGGTGGGCGATGTCATCAGAAGTCTCCATTGTTGAACAGGTCACGAGATCAGGGGATGCGGGCTGCTCAGGCAGCCTTCTGAGTATTGAAAAGATGGCCATAGGCGAACAGCGCGACCGAACCGCCTGTATGCAGGAAGACCACGCGGTCTGTCTTGCTGAACGCGCCCTGCCGGATCATGGCGACAAGCCCGGCAAAGCCCTTGCCGGAATAGACCGGGTCCAGCAGGATGCCTTCCATCCTGGCAAGTAGCAGCATGGCATCGACCATTTCCTCGGTGGGCTGGCCATAGCCGGGGCCGACCTGTTCGTCGAATGCCACCACCATCTCGCGCGGCAGATTACCGCGCGCGCCGATCAGTTCGGCTGTGCGCACGGCCAGCGCATGCACATTGTCGATCTGTTTTTCGCGGGGGGCGCGGACGGAATAGCCAGTCACCGGGATCGGCGCATTCATTGCGAACAACCCTGCCAGCAGCCCGGCTTGCGTGCCCGCGCTGCCGGTGGCATGGACGATATGGTCAATCCGCAGCCCTTCGGCATCGGCCTGGGCCACCAGCTCCTCGGCGCAGGCGGCATAGCCCAGCGCACCCACTGGGTTCGACCCCCCACCGGGGATGACATAGGGCTTGCGGCCCTGTTGGCGCAGTTTCTCTGCCAGAGCCTCAGCCTCGGCATTCATGTCCAGGCCTTCGGGGCGGAAATCGAAGCTGCAATCCATCATCACATCCAGCAGCACATTGGCTGAATCCTCGTAATCCGCGCCCTGATTGGTGACGCGGCGTTCCAGCAGCGCATGGCAGGCAAGCCCTGCGCGACACGCGGCGGCAGCGGTCTGGCGCACATGGTTGGATTGCGTGGCGCCCTGAGTGATCAGCGTATCGGCACCCCGAGCGAGTGCATCTGCCACCAGGAATTCCAGCTTCCGTGTTTTGTTGCCACCGGATGCAAGACCCGTACAATCGTCCCGCTTGATCCATATCTCCGGCCCACCAAGGTTCGCGCTTAGCCGGTCAAGACGTTCCAGCGGAGTGGGGAAATGGCCAAGCCGATATCTTGGAAATCGCGCGAGATGCATGGTGTTCTTCCTAGTTTTTTCGATTAAATATGTAGATCACTGATTTTATCCTTGTTCAAATGCCAATATCTCGCATTAATATGCACAAACTGCATGTTAAGGATGGCCATGCGTCTTGAATGGATCGAAGATATTCTGGCGGTGTCGGAGCATGGCTCGTTTCAGCGCGCGTGTGAAAAACGGAACATTTCGCAACCTGCCTTCTCCCGCCGTATTCGCCAGATTGAAGACGCGCTCGGTGCCAGTTTGTTTGACCGGACCGCGCGTCCCGCGCGGTTGTCCCCCCATGTGCAGGATCAGCTTGAAAGGATGCGCGATTTGTCGGCAGGATTGCGCGATCTGGCCGCAGCTTTGCGCGATGTCGAGGGGACCAGGCGGCGGCGCATCATTATCGCCTCGCAACACGCGATTGCTGCCACAACGACACCCTTGATCATCGGACGCTTCGCAGATTTGGATATCGACACACGGCTGAGGTCGGCCAATCGCGACGATTGCCTGGCGCAGATCATGACGCGGCGCGCAGATATCGCCTTTATCCATGATGTCGCGGGCGCGCAGGAAATTCCAGGCGCAGAGTTCATGGATATCCTGCACCTCGGCGCAGAAGCGCTGATCCCTGTCTACGCGCGCGATCATCTGGAAACTCTGAACGAATCTTATGAGCGCGGAGAATTGCCAGTTATCGCGTATCCTGCCGATGTGTTCTTGGGACAGGTGCAGCGCAGGGTTATCTTTCCGCGCCTGACGCGCGTGGGTCGTGTGAGACCCCGGCTGGAGACAGCGCTCACATTGGCCGCGTTGGAGTTCGCGCGCACTGGCTTCGCTGTCGCATGGATACCTGAGCCACTGGCAAGGGCCGACATCACTGCGGGGTGTTTGGTTGACCTGAGCACAACACTACCGTCGATACCGATGACCTTGATTGCGGCGCGCCTAAACGATACCAGTTCACCACTTGTGTGCGATGTCTGGCGGCGAATAGGTGAAATGTATAACGCTACGAATTAGGATGACACTGCTGCAACAGAGCCAGCGACGATCAAGACGCCAGCGTTGCCTCTGATATCAACTGTGAGCTCATTGCGGACGGTGGTCAAGCTTGGCCAGTCTCGCCAATAATTTGCATCTTCGGCCATCGAGTTCGCCAGTACTTGGCCATAATGCGCGCAAGAAAAGCTGCGATCTTGTGTTGGGCCAAAGAATTGGGCCATAGGATCAGCCTGTTTAGGTCAAAAGGCCAATCAGTGCGACGATGATACAATCGTTATCTCTGCATGGACCGGACCAACTGGAAGATCGGCAAATCCGACGTCAACATTCTCATGCTTGCTGTGGTTACCGTGAACTGATGCGGGTTTACCGGAGAGTTTTTTGTTCAAAACCTACGCGACTTTTTCAAGGGTGTTCAGGCTGGCTTCGCCTCGACCGACAACTGGGACACCGCGGCGAACCGGCTGGTTTTCCCCGCCGCAGAGGCTGAGCGCCTATGCCGGGAAGTCGCCGGCAGCGTCTGCCTCACCCAACTCCCTGAAGCCATCGGGTGTACCCGGACACAAGCGGACTGGGCGGTCAACCGGCGAAATCCTTGGCGCCGTCCTGACTGGGTATATTCCAGCATGCCAGGTTGCAGGCCCGGTCGGAGTGAACACGGTCCGGTTCAAGCTACATGATCTGGATCCGATCCGGCTCC
>SKRW01000237.1 GCA_007118295.1 Paracoccaceae bacterium
CCCAGCATCCGCCCGACCATCTCGGTCATGTCACGGCTCAGGGGGTCCTGATCCATGATGCGGCGCAACTCGGCCCGGATCAGGGCCTGCCGGGCGTCATCATAGCGCCGCCATGTCTCGAACACGGTCGAGACGCGCGCGGCAGTCTGTGGGTTCACATTGTCCAGCCGGATCAGCCAATCGGCCACCAGCCGGTAGCCCGCACCATCACGGGCATGAAAGCCCGCCGTATTCATTCCCAGCGCCCCGATCACCGCGCGAAAGCGGTTGGGGTTCTTCCAGTCGAAATCGGGGTGTTCGCTCAGCGCGCGGGCCGTGGCAGCAGCCTGTGCAGGCGGGGCGTGAACCACCTGTGCGGCAAACCACTTGTCCACCACCAACCGGTCCTGCGCCCATTGGCGGTAGAATTGCGCGCCCTCGGGTGCGCCCGCGCCAATGCCCAGCAATGCAGACCAGGCCCCCATCTGTTCGGTCATGTTGTCCGCGCGGGCAAATATTTCGGCCGCCTTGGCCCCCTTGTCGGCATAGGCCAGCAGGGCAACGGCCTGCACCCGCAGCGCGCGGCGGCCTGCGTCGCGGGCATCGGCGCTATAGGGGCCGGGGGTGGTCATGCGCGCAACGATCTGCGTCAGTTCGGGCGCGAGCGCGGCTGCGATGAGGCGGCTGGCCTCTTGCCGCGCGGCATGGATCGCGTCGGGGTCGGGCACATGGCCTGCCGCGTGCAGCGATGCGGCCAGATCATCCTGCCCCGGCAGACGCAGCGCCAGCGCGCGAAAGGCCGGGTCCAGCCCCTCATCGGTCAGCATCCGGTGCAGCGCGTCCAGATAATCCGGCCCCGGTTTCGCGCCGTCCAGAACCATCGCATGCAGGATATCGCGCGCCAGTGCGCGACCGGCCTCGAACCGGTTGAACGGGTCGGAATCATGGGCCAGCAACACTGCGCGGTCTTCGCTGGTCAGATCATGGCGCAGCACGACCGGGGCCGAAAATCCCCGCAACAGCGACGCGACTGGCCGCACAGGCAGCCCGTCAAAGACAAAGCTCTGCTCGGGCGCGTTCAGTTCCAGCACCTGTGTCGGCAGCAATTCGGACCCGTCCGGTGCCAGCAGCCCCATCGCAACCGGGATCAGAAGCGGCTCTTTCAACGGCTGGCCGGGGCTGGGCGGCGTGTGCTGGCGCAAGGTCAGCGTGTAGGTGCCGCTCTGCCACTCCTCGGTGACATCGACGCGCGGGGTGCCGGCCTGTTCATACCAGCGCTTGAATTGCGACAGATCGCGGCCTGTGGCCTCTTCAAACACGGCCAGCCAGTCCTCGATCGTGCAGGCCTGCCCGTCATGGCGGGTGAAATACAGGTCCAGCGCGGCAACGTAGCCTTCCTCACCGACCAGCAGGTGCAACATGCGGATCAACTCGGCGCCTTTCTCATACACGGTTGCCGTGTAGAAATTGTTGATCTCGACATAGCTTTCGGGCCGGACCGGGTGGGCCAGCGGGCCGTCATCCTCGCGGAACTGGCGTGCGCGCAGCGTCAGCACATCGTCGATGCGCTTGACCGCATGGCTGCGCATGTCGCCCATGAACTGCTGGTCGCGAAAAACCGTCAGCCCCTCTTTCAGTGACAGCTGGAACCAGTCGCGGCAGGTGATGCGGTTGCCGGTCCAGTTGTGGAAATATTCATGCGCGATGATCCGCTCGATACTGGCGTAATCGGCATCGGTCGCCGTTTCGGGCGAGGCCAGAACATACCGCGAGTTAAAGATATTCAGGCCCTTGTTCTCCATCGCGCCCATGTTGAAATCATCAACCGCCACGATGTTGAACACGTCCAGATCATAGGCGCGGCCATAGACCTGTTCATCCCATATCATCGAGCGCTTCAGCGCTTCCATCGCGTAGCCGGTCTTGGCCTCGTCACCGGGGCGCACCCAGATGTTGAGCGCGACCTCGCGCCCGTCCATCGTGCGGAACCTGTCGCGCGTGGCACGCAGATCACCTGCGACGAGTGCGAACAGATAGGCGGGTTTGGGGTGGGGGTCGTTCCATTCAGCCCAGCCCGGCCCCTGCGCCACCGGGTTTCCGTTGGACAGCAGTACGGGCAGATCGGCCTCGATCCGCACGCGAAACGGGGCCATGACATCGGGGCGGTCGGGGTAGAAGGTGATCTTGCGAAAGCCCTCGGCCTCGCATTGGGTGCAATACATGCCGTTTGACATATACAGCCCCTCCAGCGCGGTATTGCCGTCTGGCGCGATCTCGACCTCGCAGGTCCAGTCAAAGGCCCCTTCGGGCAGGGCTGCGTGCGGGATGGTCAGGCCCGTGGCATCGGGCTGTGCATCGGTTTCGGTGCCGTTGATCGCGGCAGACATCAGCGTCAGCCCTTCGCCATCAAGGCGCAGGTCATGCCCCGAGGGCACCGCAGGATTGGGGCGAAAGCGGATTTCGGCGCGCACGCGCGTGGCCTTGGGCGCAAGACGAAAACTCAGCGCCACATGGTCGATCAGAAAGGCAGGCGGCTGATAATCGGCAAGGTGTATCGGCTGCGGGGCAGTGTCGCGCATGGGCGTGTCCTTGGTCCTCGGGGCTTTGTTGCAGACATAGCTCAGTGCGGCCCGCGCGGCAATCGGCCCGCCTGTCAGCAGCGCCCTGCAAAGAGTTGCACCCAATGCGCTCCCGGCGCGCGGCCAAAGCCCACATGGGTGAAGTCCCCACCCAGAATATTGCGCCGATGCCCGGGTGAACGCATCCAGCTTGCCATGACGCTGGGCACATCGGGCTGGCCTTTCGCGATATTCTCGCCCATCGCGCAATAGCCTGCCAGCCCTGCCTGTTGTGCGCGTGCCATCATCCCGCGCCCGTCGGGGCTGGTATGGCTGAAATAGTTCCGGCGCGCCATGTCGCAGGCATGTGCCTGCGCGACGCCCCCCAGGTCCGGCGCATGGGCCAGGGGGGCTTGGCCAGATTGCGCGCGCTGCGCGTTCAGTGACGCAAGATGCAGGCGCAGGTCGGCACCGGACGGGGCCGGGCAGGCCCGCGCGGGGACCGGAAGGGCCAGCAGGGCAGCGAGGGTGACAATGCGCAGCATGGGACCTCTCGGGGCGATGTTTCATGGCATAGTGTGAGATGGTTGTGGAAATGTGCAATCACATCTGGCGGAGCGCCCCGTTACTGGCCCCGTTACTGGCCCCGTCACTGGCCCCGTGACTGGCAAGCTTCACAAACGAGGTTGCGTATGTGCAGAAATTTGTCATGGAACTGTCACGTAGGCGCGGTATCACGGCGCAACACCAAGGAGCAGGAACATGAAACCTCATACACTCACAGCATTCGACCGCGATCTCGAAGCGATCCGGCTGGCGTTGCTGACCATGGGGGGCAAGGTCGAAGCCGCAATGATGGACGCCTCGCGCGCGCTGGAATCGCGTGACATCGAACTGGCCCAGCGCGTGATCGAAGGGGATCGCGCCATCGATACTGCCGAGGAAGAGATCAACACCCATGTCGTGCGTGTTCTGGCCCTGCGCCAGCCGCAAGCGGATGATCTGCGGTCTGCTGTCGCGGTGATGAAGATGGCGGGCGAGTTGGAACGTCTGGGCGATTATGCCAAGAACATGGCCAAACGCGTCGCCGTTCTGGCGCAGGCGCATGTCATCGAGGGGGCCGCCGGTGCGCTGCGCCGTCAGGCGCGTCTTGTGGGGCAGATGCTGAAAGACATGCTGGACGCCTATGCGCGCATGGATGTGGATCTGGCCCGCGACGTCATCTCGCGCGATGTCGAGGTCGATGATATGACGAATGCGCTGTTTCGCGAATTCATCACCCATATGATGGAAGACCCGCGCAATATCACTGCCTGCCTGCATTATGTCTTTATCGCCAAGAACATCGAACGGATGGGCGATCTGGTCACGCATGGCGCCGAGCATGTGATCTTCGTGGCCGAAGGGCGTCACGCCGAAAGCCGCGAAAAGGGATTGTCGACCGCGACAATCTCGACGCCGGATGCCTGAGTGATGGCCGAAACCGATACACCGCTGGTCCTGATCGTGGATGATGAGCCTGCGCAGATTGCGCTGCTCAGCTACAATCTGAAATCGGCCGGATTTCGCATTGCCACAGCCCGCGATGGCGAAGAGGCCGTTCTGGCCGTGGCCGAACAGGGGCCGGATGTGGTGCTTCTGGACTGGATGCTGCCGCGTCTGTCCGGGCTCGAAGCCTGCCGCCAGATCAAGGCGACGGCAGCGGGGCGCGATTCTGCGGTCATCATGGTCTCTGCCCGGTCAGAGGAAAGTGACCGCGTGCGCGGGCTTGATACCGGTGCGGATGACTATATCGTCAAACCTTATTCGGTGGCCGAACTGATCGCCCGCGTGCGTGCCAACCTGCGCCGGTTTCGCCCGTCAGTTGCAGGGCAGGTGCTGGCAGTCGGCGATATCCGTCTGGACCCTGACACTTACCGTGTGACGCGCGCCGATGCGGCGCTGCATCTGGGGCCAACCGAATTTCGCCTGCTCGGGGCCTTCATGGAACGCCCCGGCAAGGTCTGGACGCGCGAGGCATTGCTGGACCGGGTCTGGGGGCGTGAAATCTATATCGACACGCGCACAGTCGATGTGCATGTCGGGCGGCTGCGCAAGGCGCTGTGTTCCACGGGCGGGGATGATCCCATCCGCACAGTGCGGGGTGCAGGCTATGCGATGGGCTGAGCGGCGCGCTTGCACCTGACGCAAGGTGCCGCTAAACCGCGCGGGAACTCATCCCATTGCCGGAGCGCCCATGTCCGAGATCGATCTGGAGACCGCGCGCAAGGTCGCCCATCTTGCCCGCATTGCCGTGCCTGAAGACCATCTGCCCGCACTCGCGCAGGACCTAAGCCATATGCTGACCTTCATGGAGCAGTTGACCGAGGTCGATGTTGACGGCGTGGAGCCGATGACATCGGTCACACCGATGCGGCTGAAGCGACGCAAGGACGGTGTGACGGATGGCAACATGCCCGCGCGGGTGCTGGCCAACGCGCCCGACGCGCGCGAAGGGTTCTTTGCAGTGCCGAAGGTGGTGGAATGAGCGATCTGAACAAGCTGACGATTGCCGAGGCGCGCGACCGGCTGCGCAAAGGCGATGTGACCGCGACCGACCTGACGCAGGCCTGCCTGAACGCCATCGCAGGGGCAGGGCAGTTGAACGCCTTTGTCCATCACACGCCGGAACTGGCACTGGAACGCGCACAGGCCGCCGATGCCCGGATCAAGGCAGGTGACGCGCCTGCAATGTGCGGCATTCCTGTCGGGATCAAGGATCTGTTCTGTACAGAAGGGGTTGCAAG
>SKRW01000235.1 GCA_007118295.1 Paracoccaceae bacterium
CTGGCTGTGGTGACGGCCTTCCATATCGTGCGCATCTTCATCATCCTGCCCCTCGCTGCCCTGATCGTGGCGCAATCGCTCCGCCTGATGGGATCAAGGCAGAGTTGACAGACCCAGGCCAGATTGTGCGCGGCCCCGTCCGGGCGTCCGGGCGTCGGGGAGTCCGAGCGTCGGGGCATAGATGGTATATCCGGTGAAACCATGTCACTGGGTCGCGCACAGGACATGGCGCATCTGAGGGCCATCTTCCGCAAGCGTCGGTTTCAAGGCACCCTGAACCCGCCTATGGAACACGCACTCCCGCCCGCGCGGTGCTGGCATCTGGCGATCTTGGCCTGCGCGTCATGACTTCATCCTGCCAAGTGGGGTCATACACACCCCTTGCCATCGCAGACATCCAGCGCCGCGTCTTGTGGGTGCGGCGGGGATTGGCGGGCAGAACCTGCGCGACCGGGGTCAGGCAAATTCACCCTGCACGCACCAGCCATCGCGCTGCGGCGTATGGAACAGCCACAGCCGCGCGCCCCGGTCCGTCTGCACCCGCCAGTAGTCGCGCAGACCTGTCCGCCATGCCGGATCGTCCAGCCACCATTCCGGGCTGATCCGTTCCGGACCCATCGCGGCCACCACCCGCCACCATTGCCCCCGCCACTTGAACCGTCGCGGGACTGCGCGCCCATGCCCTGCAATCGGTTCGGGCGCAAACAGCGTCAGCGGGCGGGGCGGGGTCGTGGTGTAATGCGCGGACCAGTCCCGCGCGGGCGCGCTATAGGCGGCGGCTGCGATGGTGAATCCCTTTTCCGGGATATGGCTGTCAGCGGGCAGATGGCGGGTCACATGCTCGAAGCCCACACGGTTGCACAGCCGTGTCAGCAGGTCGGCCAGATCATCCTGCGCCTGCGCGCCCGAGGTGGTGATCTGCTGGATGGGCAGCGCCTCGATCTGTGGCGTGCTCAGCCGCATCATGTCAATGCCAAAGCCCGCATCCATCCCATCCACGGCGCGGACCAGAAGCGGCTGCATCGCGCGTGCGTCGCGCATCGCGCGGGCAAGGCCGATCTCCAGTTGTATGCGCGACCCGTCCACGCGCGACAATTCCAGCAACAGCCGCCGCGCGCCCTGTTCCGCGCGCTGCAGATGCTGGCACAGCCGTTCCAGCAGACGGGCAATCCCGGCCTCGATATCGCTTATCAGCCCAATGGGTTCGGGCAGCGACAGGCGCACAGCGAAGCTGGGCGCTTCGGGCGGGGGCGAGACCGGCTCGGGCAGCGACCCCAGCGCCTGATCCAGCCGCATCATCGGCCCCGGCCCGAAACGCCGCGCCAGACTGCCCCGCGGGATCTGTGCCAGATCGCGGACAATCCGCAGGCCCAGCCGCTCCAGCCCCTCGACCACATCGGGCTCCAGCCGCAGCGCGGCCAGCGGCAGCGGCATCAGCACCCGTTCCGCGCCCCCCTTTGGTACGATGCTGCCCACGCGCCCGTAATGCGCAATCGCCCAGGCCGCGCCGCGCGTGTCGGCAATGGCGGCCCGCGCGTCAAAGCCGATCCGCGCCAGCCGGTCGGTCAGGTCCGCCAGCAGCGCGGCCTCGCCCCCGATCAGATGCGCGGCACCTGTGATGTCCAGCACCAGCCCGTCCGCGCCATCACAGGCGACCCAGGGGCAATAGCGCGTGGCCCAGCGGCGCAGCGTGTTCAGCGCCTGTGCCTCGGCCCTCGGGTCGGCGGGGCGCGTCAGCAGATCGGGGCACAGCGCGCGCGCATCCGCCAGCCCCATGCCGGGGACCAGCCCGCGCGCCTCGGCCTCGGGCGCGAGGCCCACCAGCCGGTCCGCCCCGCGCAGCTTGGCCACCAGCGCAAAGGCCCCCGCCACCGGGCGGCGGCGCAGCGACAGGTCCGGCCCGAAGCGGGGCAACCAGAGCGAGAGGATACGGCGGGGCATGGGCAACTTGTATGTTCACTTTATGTTCCAATCTAGGGCGGCCACGCTGCAGAGTCGAGTCGCGCGCCTTCCAGATTGCAAATTCTGCGCGCCTCGCGCATAAGCTGCCAAACTGCAGGGGACTGCCGGAATGAACTATCTGGAATTCGAAAAACCGCTGGCCGAGATCGAGGGCAAGGCCGCCGAGCTGCGCGCCATGGCCGCCGCCAATCCCGACATGGATGTCGCGCGCGAGGCGGCAGCACTGGACCAGAAGGCACAGAAGCTGCTGGTCGATCTCTACAAGGGGCTGACGCCATGGCGCAAATGTCAGGTCGCGCGCCATCCCGACCGGCCGCATTGCAAGAATTACGTGGACGCGCTGTTTGACGAATTCACACCGCTGGCCGGCGATCGCGGCTTTGCCGAGGATGAAGCCGTGATCGGCGGTCTGGGGCGGCTGCACGGGCGGGCGGTGATGGTCATCGGGCAGGAAAAGGGCCATGATACCCAAAGCCGCCTGAAGCGCAATTTCGGCATGGCCCGGCCCGAGGGCTACCGCAAGGCGATCCGGCTGATGGACATGGCCGACAATTTCGGCCTGCCGGTCATCACGCTGGTGGACACGCCCGGCGCCTATCCGGGCAAGGGCGCCGAAGAGCGCGGGCAGGCGGAAGCGATTGCGCGCGCAACGCAGAAATGCCTGAGCCTTGGGGTGCCGCTGGTGTCGGTCATCATCGGCGAGGGCGGCTCGGGCGGGGCAGTGGCCTTTGCCACGGCCAACCGGATCGCGATGCTGGAACATTCGGTCTATTCGGTGATCAGCCCCGAAGGCTGCGCCTCGATCCTGTGGAAAGACGCCGAAAAGATGCGCGAAGCCGCCGAGGCGCTGCGCCTGACGGCGCAGGATCTGCGCAGACTCGACGTGATCGACCGCATCATCCCCGAACCGCTGGGCGGCGCACAGCGCGACCCGTCCGTGATGATCACGGCCGTGGGCGCGGCGCTGGCCGACATGCTCAAGGGGCTGGACGGCAAGGACGCCGCGACGCTGCGCGCCGAACGACGGCAGAAATTCCTCGACATGGGCGCGCACGGCCTGTCCGCATGACAGGCCGGGTCATCCGGCCCTTCGAGCGCGCGGATGCACCCGCATCAGCCGCAATCCTGAACGAGATCATCGCCTGTATCCGCGCCGATAATGCAGTTGGTCTGGGGTATTGCCGGGCGATGGGGTTTATGGAGCAGGACCGCCTGCGCGCCGTGCCGCTTGCCTGCGGCAGACCAGTGGACAGGATCGTGATGCAGTTCGGCCTGCCCGCATCATAGGCGGCGCATCCCCCCCTGACCCGACAGCTTGCCAGCCTTGGTGCGTGAACCTGCCTTGCGGCAGAACCACACACCCTACGGTGTCAACGCGCTCAGATCGTGGACCTGCACATCGAGGCAGGCGGCGCGCGCGATCTCGCACAGATGCGCATGGTGCGTCAGATAGATCACCTGCCCCTGCATGCCCATCTGCGCCAGCAGGCCAAAGGCGGCGCGCGCGCGGGTGTCGTCAAAGGTTTCCATGATGTCATCCGCGACGAACGGCACGCTGGGCCGATGGTGCGCCAGTTCCAGATAGCCCGCCGCGCGCAGGGCCAGATATAACTGGAACCGCGTGCCCTTGGACAATGTGTCAACGGGTTTTGCGGCCCCGCCCGCCATTTGCGCGATCAGGATCTCGCGCGCGCCTTCGGGCCGGGTGGCCAGTCCGGCATAGCGCCCGCCTGTCAGATGCGCAAAGGCGCGCGCGGCCTCGGCCATCATGCCGGAACGGTGCGTGTCGCGGTAAAGCCTTAGCGCCTGCTCGACCGCCAGAATCCCGGCCTGCCGCGCCAGATAGCGCCGCGCCTCCTCGCCGATGTCCAGCAGCAGTGTCTGGCGCTCGGCCTCCAGCCGGGCGGCGTCGCCATCCTGTCCGGCGGCGTCGCGCGCGCGCTCGCAGGCCACCAGTTCGGCATAGGCCGTCTGCACGGCCTGATCCTGCGCGCGCAGGCTGGCGGCCAGCCCCTCGGCCTCGGCGCGCAGCGGGCCTGCCTCAAGCGTCGCCAGCCGGTCCAGTTCCGGGGCAAGCTCGGTGCAGCCCAGATGCGTTGCCAGTTCGTCGCACTGGGACGCGGCTTCGGCGGCAAGGCTTGTCGCGCGCATGATGGCGTCCAGCCTGCGCGCCATCTCGTCCAGAGGGTGCGCACCAAACCGCTCTCTGAGCGGGGCCAGCCTTTGCGCAAGCGCCTCGGCGCGCGTCTCCAGTGTGGCCAGTTGGCCGCGTGTCGTCTGTTCTGCCGTACTCAGGCGCGCGTCCTCTTGGGCCGCATGCGCCGCATTGCGCAACCGCGCGCGCAAACCCGGCCACAGGCGCAGCGGGTCGGACTCTGCCGGGTGATCCAGCGCCTGTGCGATCCGTATCAGATCTGCGTGAAACCCTGCGGTATCCTCTTCGATCCGGGCGATCCGGCGCGCAAGGGCATCGGCCTGCGGGGTCAGCGTGGCAAGTTCGGCCAGACTGGACAGGATCACGCGCAATTCTGCCAGATCCGGCGCGGGCGTGCCGATCCAGCATTCGGCGCAAGCCTGTTCCAGTGCCGTGCGCCAATCCGCCAGCGCCTCTGTGGCGGCATTCAGATCCGCCTCGCGCGCGGCATGATCCGCGCGCAAGCGCGCTTGCAGCGCCATGCGTTCGGCACTCTGCACCAGTGCCTCGCCCTCTGCCAGCAGGGTTGCGTAATCGGCATCGGCAAGCCCCGCATCCGCGGACGACAGCATGTCACGCAAAGCTGCGCGCGCCTCGTCCAGTCGCTGCGTGACAGCGACAAGGCTGGCCTCTGCGACGCTGCGCTGGTCGATTGCGTCAAGTGCTGCGCGGCGCTGGTCGGCCCATGCGATCAGGTCCGTCAGCCTGCGCGAACCCGGCGCAGGGGTGATCCGCGCCCAGAGATCCACGATCTGCGCCTCAATCTCCGCAAGCGCGGCTTGCGCCTGCCCTCGTTGCGCCTGTGCATGCGCCAGCGCGGCCTTTTCGCGCTGCACCTGCACCAGACGTTCGGCCATACGCGCCTGTTCCAGCGCGACAGCCTGCAGTTTGTCATCGGCGCGCATGGCCTGCTCGAATTGCTGCGCGGTCGCGTCACTCAGCGCCTGCCGGTGCACGGCCCATGCCGCCTCGCGGCTGGCGCGCGCCTCTGCCGCTGCGTCCGGGTTGATGGTTTCCGTGGCCCCAGGTTCGGCCCGCAGCCGCGCAATGCCCCCGGCCAGCCGTTCGCAATCGGCCTCGGTGTCGCGCAGGGTCTGCGCCGCGTCGCTGCGCGCGCGCTCCAGCGCCTGCAAGCTTTCAGAGACGGGCAGGTCCAGCGCGCCCAG
>SKRW01000099.1 GCA_007118295.1 Paracoccaceae bacterium
AAAGATCGATTCGCGCAGATCATGGGTGATCAGCACACCGGTAAAGGGTTCGCGTTCCTTGACCTTGTGCATGGTCTGCCACAGGTCTTCGCGGGTAAAGGCATCGAGCGCACCAAAGGGTTCATCCAGGATCAGAACCTCGGGTTGGTGGATAAGCGCACGGCACAGTGATGCGCGCTGCCGCATGCCCCCCGATAATTCGGACGGGCGCTTGTCCTCGAACCCTTCCAGCCCCACCAGCGCCAGCAGAAAACGCGCGCGTTCCTCGGCCTGCTTGCGGTTGAGTTTGGTGGGCACGATTTCCAGCGGCAGCAGGATATTCTTCAGGATCGAGCGCCATTCCAGCAGGACCGGATTCTGAAACGCCATGCCGACCGTCGCGCGCGGCCCCTTGACCCGTTCGCCATGCAGCCAGACCTCGCCCGCGTCAGGCTTCATCAGCCCTGCGATCAGCCGTGTGAGGGTCGATTTTCCGCAACCCGAAGGGCCGACAACCGCGACAAAGCCCCCCTCGGGCACGCTGACATCCAGACCATCCAGCACGGGCAACGGCCCCGAGTCGGTCTGATAGGCGTGGCGCACGCCCTTGATTTCAATAAGATTTTGCATGAGGGGCCTTTGACAGACAAGTTATCTGAGGGGCGCGCGCCATGCGCGCGCCCCGCCGAACATCATTCGAGCGCGAATCCGCCCTCGGGCAGGAACGCATCGGTGAAATAGAGGCTTGCGTCCGGTTCGGTCTGATATTCATAGGTCAGCTTGATCTGCTCGATGGAGTTGGCAAAGCGGTCTGCATCGATTGTGCCCATGCCGTTTTCCAGCACCCAGTCGGTCACGACTGAATCGGCCAGCGCCAGTTCCAGACGGCGCAACTCCAGTTCGGAATCCATGGCCGGGTTGCGGCTGACAAGGCTCTCGATAGCCGTGGCGGGGTCAGCGATCGTGTCCACCCAACCCTTGGCAACAGCTTCAAGGAAGCCCTTGACATGATCGGGGTTGGCCTCGGCGAAATCGGTGTTGACGATGATCACGTTGCCATAGAGGTCCACCCCATGATCCGCCATCAGAATGACGGTCAGGTCATCTTCCGGCACACCCAGACGCGCTGTGCTCAGGAAAGAGGTAAAGCTGAACCCGGTCACAGCATCGACCGTGCCTTCGGCCAACGACGGTTCGCGCGTCGGAAAGCCCACGGGTTCGATGGTCACCAGAGATTCGTCGATGCCGGTTGTCGACACGAAAATCGGCCATTGTGCGAAAGCGCCATCTGGGGGCGGCGCGCCCAGAATGCGGCCCTCCAGATCAGACGGCTGTTCAATGCCCAGCGACTTGCGGCCCACAATGGCGAAGGGGGGCTTGTCATAGACCATCATTGCCCCGATCACCGGCGCGTCAGGGTTCTGGTCCAGAAACTTGATCAGGCTGTTGATATCGGCAAAGCCCACGGGGAACGCCCCGGTTGCGACTTTCGGAATCGCATCAAGGCTGCCCTGCCCGGCCGTCACTTCGACCTCAAGACCGGCCTCAGCGAAGTAGCCCTTGTCGATGGCCACGAAATAGGGCGCGGACGGCCCCTCAAAGCGCCAGTCCAGTGCAAAGGGCATTGCCGTTTGCGCATGGGCGGCGACTGCAAGGGCCGACAGGCCGATTGCAGCGGAAAGCGTGCGGTGGATCATCAGAGAGTCTCCTGTTGACGTGGTGCTTACCGGTTAAGCGCAGCCCAGGACATTGTCACCGGTTGGGGCGCAGATGTCACACGCGCAGGCAAGACGCTGCCTCATTCTTGGGCAATCACGCGCGGGATGCAAGAAATATAGTCGCGCTGACCAAGCGTTCAGCGCCCCGCGCGACGCTGCAGGAACCAGGCCACGCCGCCGCCCAACGCGACACCGATCAGCGAGGGCAGCACGAACATGATCAGGAAGACCCAGTGCACCATGCCATCCATCTGGCTGCGCGACTGCACAGCCAGCCACAGACCGATCAGCGCGAACACATGCCCTGCCAGCACCGCCCCATAGGCCCTGCGCCAGCCATTGCTCATCAGCAGATAGCCAATGCTGCCGCCTGCAAGAATCGTCGCCAGCAACAGGATGTACGGGGTCAGATCAGCCATCACGCCGCACGGGTCTGCAAGCGCGGCAACAGCGCATGCGCCCAACCCGAGATCGTGCCCGCGCCCAGACAGACCACCATGTCACCGGGTTGCGCATGGGCGCGCACCAGCGCTTCAAGCTGGTCTTCGGTATCGACAGCAAAGGCGGCGCGGTGGCCATGGGCGCGCAACCCGTCCAGCAGGTCATGCTGGCTTGCACCGGGAATGGGGTCTTCACCTGCGGCATAGACGGGTGCGATACCAACCACATCAGCCTCGTTGAAACAGGTGCAGAAATCCTCGAACAGATGTGACAGGCGCGTGTAGCGGTGCGGCTGGTGGATCGCGATCACGCGCCCCGTCCCACCAAGTGCCTGACGCGCGGCCCGCAGGACGGCGGCAATTTCAACCGGGTGGTGGCCATAATCGTCGATCAGGGTGACACCGCCCACTTCGCCCACACGGGTAAAGCGACGGTTGACCCCGCCGAACCCGGCAAGGGCGGCGCGGATCTCGCGGCCATTCATGCCCAGATGACGGCCAGCGGCCACCGCGGCGAGCGCATTGGACACATTGTGATCGCCCGGCATGGGCAGGGTGCACCCCTCGATCACGCGACCTTCGTCCTGTAATGCGATGTCGAAATGCGCGATGCCCTTTTCATAGCGCAGGTTGATGGCGCGGATATCGGCCTGCGCATTGAAGCCGAATGTCACGATGCGCCGATCCGTAATCTTTGCGACCAGCGCCTGCACTTCGGCGTGGTCCGTGCAGCAGATCACCAGCCCGTAGAACGGGATACCCGAAACGAAATCCAGAAACCCTTTGCGCAGCGCGTCAAAGCTGCCCCAGTGTTCCATATGTTCGGGGTCGATATTGGTGACAATCGCCATGGTTGCGGGCAGGCGGTTGAAGCTTCCGTCGCTCTCATCCGCCTCGACCACCATCCACTCGCCCTCGCCCGCGCGCGCATTGGACCCATAGGCGTGGATCACCCCGCCATTGATAACCGTGGGGTCCAGCCCGCCCTCGTCCAGCATGGCGGCAATCATCGTGGTTGTGGTCGTCTTGCCATGCGTGCCTGCCACCGCGATGTTCGAGCGCAGGCGCATCAGTTCCGCCAGCATCTCGGCGCGGCGCACCACGGGCAGCCCCAGACGACGCGCTTCCTGCATCTCGGGGTTGTCAGGCTTGATCGCAGTTGACACGACCACAACTTCGGCCTGCCCGATATTGGTGGCACGCTGGCCAATGAACACCTCGGCGCCCAGTGTCTCCAGCCGCTCGGTAATCGGGCTGGGTTTCATGTCCGACCCCTGCACACGGTAGCCATGCGTCATCAGCACCTCGGCGATGCCCGACATGCCGATCCCGCCAATGCCAATGAAATGAATCGGGCCGATATCATTGGGCAGCTTGGTTGCGGGGCTCATGGTTTTTCCTTTCGGGCAAGGCTTTCGACCATTGCGGCCAGACGTTCGGTCGCATCTGCACGGCCCGCCGACAGCGCGGCCTGCGCCATCGACTTGGCGGCATTCGGGTTGGTCAGGATCGATATCAGGCTTTCGGTCAGGGCCTGCGCGGTGAACTGAGATTCAGGATAGACGACAGCCGCATCGACCGAGGACAGCATCTTTGCATTTGCTGCCTGATGGTTGGCCGTCGCAGCCGCATAGGGAATCAGGATCGACGGGCGCCCGATCACCGAAATATCGGCCACGGATGACGCGCCCGCGCGGCTGATGACCAGTTGGCATTCGGACAGGCGGCGCGGGATATCCGTGAAGAAAGGCGCGATTTCAGCCGCAACGCCCCCCGCCTCATAGCCTGCGACCACGCGGTCGATATCTTCTTCGCGCGCCTGATGGGCAACCGACAGGTTGCGCCGGATTTCTTCGGGCAGGGCCGCCACGGCCTGCGGCACCACATCCGACAGGATGCGCGCGCCCTGACTGCCGCCGATCACCAGCAGGTCCATCGGGTAATCGCCCGGCGGAATGTAGCCCGCGCCCGCACGTTCCAGAATAGCTGCGCGCACCGGATTGCCGGTAAATTCGCTCTCCAGCCCGTCGGGCATCTGGGTGGGGCTGGTGCCACAAGCCAGCTTGTTGACCCGCTTGGCAAAGGCCGCATTGACGCGCCCAAGGACGCCATTCTGTTCATGGATCATACGCGGCACGCGCAGCACCCATGCCGCCGACAGCGCCGGGATGGAGGGATAGCCCCCAAACCCCACCACCACGCGCGGCCGGTCAAGCACCATGCCAAGGGCCGCACGCAACACGCCCCCCAGCAGACGAAAGGGCACCTTGAGCTTCTCGGTCAGCCCGCCGCGCGCAAAGGTCGCGGCGTTGACTTGCTGGATCGTCACTGCATCGGGAAAGCCGCCCGCGTAGCGCGCGCCACGCTCATCGGTCGAAAGTTTGATACGCCACCCGCGCGCCAGCATCGTTTCGGCCAGCGCCTGCGCGGGGAACATATGCCCCCCCGTGCCTCCGGCAGCGATCATCAGAAGTGGCGGCTTGGCCATGCGGCTGTCCTCAGCTATGTGCGCGGCGCGACAACAACTCGCCGATCTCGCCTTGCGGGCGGGTGCGCGTGAAAGCCAGCAGCATACCAATTGCTATCCCCGTCGCAAGCAGGGACGACCCCCCGTAAGAGACAAGTGGCAAAGTCATGCCTTTCGACGGCAGCAGCCGCACGGCAACCCCCATGTTGATCATCGCCTGCAACGAAAACACCACCACCAACCCGGTGCCCGCGAGCCGGATGAACATATCACGTTCGCGCATCAGCCGGAACAGCGAGCGCAAGAGGATCGTGGCATAGAGCCCGATGATGAACAGCACAAGGATCAGGCCATATTCTTCCGCCGCAACAGCGATAATGAAGTCCGTGTGCGCATCTGGCAGGTTCCATTTCACGCGCCCTTCGCCTACACCCGTTCCAAAAAAGCCACCTTCCGATATGGCGTTTTGTGCATAGCCCATCTGGGTTCGTGGGTCGACCTCGGCGGCAAGAAAGCCATCAATCCGGCGGGCAAAATGCTCTGAATTATGATAGGCGGTGTAACCCCCGGCCAGTACCAGCCCGGCAAATCCCAGCAAAAGGAACATCGGCGCCCCGGCGATGAAATACATCACCATCCAGCCTGCCGCGATCAGGGCAGCTTGACCGAAATC
>SKRW01000052.1 GCA_007118295.1 Paracoccaceae bacterium
GGGTCCGTCGAAATCGCAGGCGAAACATATCAGGCGGGCCGCATGATGGTGTTCCGGCCCGGCGACAGGATCACTGTGCGCGCCGGCGCGCAGGGGGCACGGCTGATGGCGCTGGGGGGCGCTACGCTGAATGGTCCGCGCTATATCTGGTGGAACTTCGTCGCTTCCTCGCAGGACCGGATCGAGGCCGCGAAAGACGAGTGGCGCGCGGCCAGATGGGGGCAGGGTCAGTTCGATCTGCCCGCGCAGGACCGTGACGAGCATATCCCGCTGCCATAAGGGCGCGCCCGTCGCATTCGGGGCACAGACCATTCCGGGCATGGCCCCGCGGCGTCAAAGGCGCTGGGCCTGCGCGGCTTGTCACGCTGTGACCAGCTTTGCGATCAGCACGATTGCAAGGGCAAACCCGCCCAGCCCCACGGCCGCAAGCAGCCCGTCACGCACCAGAAGCGCCGCCGCCAGAATTGTCACGACAAGGGCCAGTGTCGTTGCTGAAAACGGGACCAGTTCCAGAAACGGCATCACCAGCCCACAAGCAAGGCATGTGACCAGCGCCAGTTGACGACCCGGAAAGTCGAAAAACCATTCCGCCCGCGCTACCGATCTGCGGTCAATAAAGCGTGCGGGCCGATCCAGCCGGACCAGTGCCCGCTGCAACCGGTCAGCCGACAACTCGCGCCGCAGCACAAAGGCAGGAAGCCAGATTACCGGGCGGCGCAGCAGGATCTGCGACGCAACAAGCGCAATTGACAGCCCGCCCAGCGATGACAGGCCCGGAATGCCGCTCAGCGGTGTCACGAGGATCAGGGCAGGCAACAGCAGCAGAACGGGTTGCGCAGCCGGGTCCATCGCGCGCAACAGCGTTTCGACTGAAACGGTCCGACCGGTGATGGCCCCACGGATCCGGGCCAGAATCTCGGCGACAGCCTGTCCGCGCAGGTCTCGCGGGCTGTTGGCCCGTGTCCTCGATAGCGTGCCGAATATCCAGCAATACCCCACCGTCACGACCGCGCCGCGGAGGCAAGGACCGCGTGGCTGATCCCCAAAAGATAGTCCCAGTCATCAATCTCGGCAGTCGTGACTTTGGTTTTCATGTCGATATGCAGAAAAGAGTGGCCGTGAACGAATGACCAGAGCATATAGGCGCGCCGCTGGACATCCGGATTGTCGGGCGGCAGGTCCAGACATGCGGCGACGGCGTGAACGACGACGCCAAAACACCTCGCGCCTTTTGTCAGCAGGTCGGGGGCGTTCTCGTGCCCTTCGGTCAGGCTGAAAACCAGACGAAAGACACCGGGCTCGGCCCTTGCGAAATCGACATAGGCCTGTCCCACAGCCGCTACCGCCTCCAGCGAACCCACGGGATGGGCCGCAGCGCCTGCCTCCATGGCGGCGCGCAGCCGGTCCATGGCTTCGCTGACAACACCGCGCAGGATTTCGGGCCGGTCCTTGAAATGCTTGTAGGGCGCTGCCGAACTGACGCCTGCGCGCCGGGCCGCTTCGGCCACGGAAAACCCGTCTGGGCCATATGTCTCGACCAATTCGCGCACTGCTGCGATCAACTGGGCACGAAGGTCACCGTGATGGTACGAAACCTTGGGCGTCACGCGATGCGCATGGGCGGTTGAGGGCGCTTCATCCGGCATCGGGTCGACTTTCTGGTCAAGTTAGTGCTGTTTACTTTTCGCTTGACCGAAGTTAGCATCTCTCACATGATATGGCAAGCGTTGGACCGAAATCGGGATAAGGCCGTCACCCAAGGAGGGGCTTGCGCGCAGAAACGCCGTGCCCGCATGCCACCTTGCGGAGCGCCAGATTTCAACCCTGAAAGGACCAGAATGATGACGCCCGAAGTCTACATTTCCATTACCGGTTTGCAGGTGCGGCGGGTCTGGCGCGTCCCGGCGTTCTGGTTGAATGCGCTTCGATCCATGGCACAGGCGCGGAGCGCACCGGGCAATATCTCGACCGAGGCGCGCCGCATCAAGGGTGTGCATCACACGCTATCGGTCTGGACCGACCGACAGGCAATGCGCGCCTATCTGACAACAGGTGCCCATCTGGAAGCGATGCGCCTGTTCCCCCGGATCGCGACAGGCAAGGTGGTGGGTTTTTACGCGCCTGACATCCCGGACTGGTCGCAGGTGCACACAATCTGGCGCGAAAAGGGGCGTGTCGTGTGATATCCCTGTGTGCTGCTGCGGGCGCACTGGCTTGATTTATGCTTGGCCGCGATGCCGCAAGATCACACCCCATGCTTTTGGCCTTGCCAAAGTGAGTGATAAGAACATAAGTAAGTGACTGTAACTTACGGGGCGCGCGACGGTCAGTCTTCCCGCAAATCCAGCCTGCTCTGATCCTTGGCGGGTTCTGCCCGTGTGCGGTGCCAGTGATGCTCACCATGGCATCCTGCGCGTGATGTTCAAGCTGGTTCAATGCGCAGCGACAAGCTGCGCGGCTTCGCCCATCTCGCCGACGTCACCGAGGGCGTCGATTCCATCAATGGCGTCAAGCCATCAAGCCCGGATCGCGCGCCTCATGACAAGTCCAAAACACCACAGATGACAATAGCTCTATGGTCTTTCAACCGTTCTTGAGGCTCGGCACCCGCTCGTTCGGCGTAACCCTCGAATACAGAAAGCCGCAGGAGAGACCACCAACCCAGTCAGCTCACGCGGCGATCACGCGGCCTTAGGGGTCAGCGCCCGGTGCTTGTGCGCCAGTCCGCAAAGCGTGCCTGGTGCTCGCTATCCGTCATCGGATAGAGGCCAAGAATGCTGGCACCAGTATGGACGGTTTCCAGAACAAAATCCTCATAAAGCTCCATTTCGGCGCATTCATGCACGATCTCGTCCGCGAGATGGGCGGGGATTACCATGACACCGTCGCCGTCGCCCAGCAGAACATCACCGGGAAAAACCGCAACGCCGCCGCAGGCGACGGGGATATTCATGTCGAGCGCTTCGTGCAGCGTCAGGTTGGTTGGGGCGGACGGTCCGGCGCAATAGGCAGGCATGTCGAGCGCCGCAATCCCAGCCGCGTCCCGAAATCCGCCGTCCGACACGACTCCGGCCGCGCCACGCAGCGCCAACCGGGTAATCAGGATCGAGCCTGCGGTGGCGGCGCGGGCGTCGCCACGAGCATCCATCACCAGGACATGGCCTGTGGGGCATGTTTCGATCGCGACGCGTTGCGGGTGATCGCGATTGCGAAACACCTCGATCCCGTTGCGATCCTCGCGCGCAGGGATGTGGCGCAGGGTAAAGGCCTGCCCGACCATCGTCGCGCCTTTCGGGTTGAGTCGACGAACGCCCTGGATGAACTGGTTGCGCAATCCGCGCTTGAACAGCGCGGTCGCCACCGAGGCAGTAGACACGCCTTCAAGTTTCGCGCGTGTCGCGTCCGAGAGAATGTAATCAGTCATGGAAAGCCTTTCTGATAAGGTTGTTGTCACCCAGGAAGCGCATCATCCGCACCTGCTGTGTCTCGGTCAGTGGCCAGGCCGAGGGCGGGCGCGTCGCGCCGCAATCAAGGCCAATGACCTGCAACGCTGCCTTGACGCCGGTGACATTGGTTCCGTTCATCTCTTCGGCGCGGATATCCTCAAAGGTCCGCATACCTGCGATCAGGCGGTTTGCACTGGCGTAATCGCCCGCTTCCAGCGATGCGTGGATCGCCATGGATCGCTCTGGCCAGACGTTGATCAGCCCAGAGGTAAAGCCGCGCGCCCCCACGGCATAGAAGCTGGGAGCCCAGATCTCGGCCAGCCCGCCCACCCAGGTGATCGACGGATCGCAGGCCGAGATCGCTTCGGCCAGTTTCATCGGGTTAGGCGAGGCCCATTTGACTCCGCGCACATTGGGCACGGCGCACAGATCGGCAATCGCCTTCGTGCCGATGGTGTCATTGCGCAGATAGAGCATCATCGGCAAGCCGCCCGATGCATCATTGATCGCGTGCAGGTAATCGACGATTCCGCGCGGTGCGACAAAAGGATCAGGCAACTGGTGGACCATTACACCTGCAGCACCGGCGTCACTGGCAGTGCGCGCTACCACTGCTGCATCGCGCACGCCGCGACCGACGCCCACCAGAACCGGGGCCCGGTCCGCCACCATCGCCACAACCTCGCGCGCCATGGTGACGGCCTCGTCAGTGGTCAGCGCGTAGAATTCCCCAGTGTTGCCGTTGACCACCGGGATATGCACGCCTGCAGTCAGCGCGCGGTCGATAATAGGTGCCAGTCGCGCAGGTGCGATTTCGCCTGCCTCGTCATAAGGGGTGACAAGGATGCCGGAAATGCCGCTAAGGGCTTGATCGAGCGTCATGATGTGATCCTTCAGAAGATATCCGGCTCGCCTGAGGCGCGTCCGAATTCGCGAGTGAGGAAGTCAAAGTCGCAGCCGCTGTCGGCCTGTGTCACGTGTTTCGAGAACATCCAGCCCCAGCCGCGTTCGAACCGGGGTTCAGGCGTGGGAAGGGCTGCGCGGCGGGCGGCGAGTTCTGCATCTTGCACCAGCATGTCGAGGCGTCGCGCTGGCAAATCGAGCCGCACGATATCACCAGTGCGCAGCAGCGCCAGAGGGCCGCCCGCGTGGGCCTCGGGTGCCACATGCAGAACGCAGGCACCATAAGAGGTGCCCGACATGCGCGCGTCCGAGATACGCAGCATGTCGCGATAGCCCTGCCGGATCAGCGCCTTGGGTATTGGCAGCATTCCCCATTCCGGGAATCCCGGCCCTCCCAGCGGCCCGGCGTTGCGCAACACCAGCACATGATCCGGTGTCACGTCGAGGTTCTCGTCGTCGATCGCCGTCTTCATTTCCGGATAGCTGTCGAAGACCAGCGCGGGACCTTCGTGCACATGGAATTTCGGGTCGCAGGCGGCGGGCTTGATAACTGCACCGTCGGGGCAGAGGTTGCCGCGCAGCACTGCAAGCGACCCCTCCTGATAGACCGGGTTTGACAGCGGGCGTATCACGTCGTCGTTAAAGACCTGAGCGCCCTTTAGGGTCTCGCCCAGTGTCTTGCCGCTGACCGTCATGCAGGACAGATCGAGCTTTGCGGCGATCTGCTTCATCAGGGCACGCAGACCGCCTGCGTAAAAGAAGTCCTCCATCAGGTAATCCTTGCCCGAGGGTCGGACATTGGCGATGAGTGGCGTGGTGCGCCCCAGCGCATCCAGATCGTCGAGCGAGAGGGGCACGCCCGCGCGTCGCGCCATTGCGATCAGATGCACCACGGCGTTGGTCGAACAGCCTGTGGCCATGGCCAC
>SKRW01000017.1 GCA_007118295.1 Paracoccaceae bacterium
CCCGCCGCCGACAATGTGGTGCGCCTGCTGCCCCCCCTGACCATCACCGAGGACGAGATTGCACAGGCGCTCGACCGGCTCGACCGCGCCGCGCAATCGATCTGATTTCATCTTTGCAAAATATCCCGGGAGCGCGAGGGCAGAGCCCTCGCTCCCTCAGCCCGCCAGAGGCCCGACCCATGCCCCATTTCCTCGATATCCATACCACCGAGCAGACCGCCTTGCGCCACATGATCGATCAGGCCCGCAGCATGAAAGATGCGCGCGCTGGTCGCCCGAAGGGCACCCATGACGATGACCAGCCGCTGCAAGGCCATATGGTCGCGCTGATCTTCGAGAAGCCCTCGACCCGCACGCGTGTCAGTTTTGACATGGGCGTGCGTCAGATGGGCGGGCAGACGATGGTGCTGTCAGGCTCGGAGATGCAGCTTGGCCATGGTGAAACCATCGCTGACACGGCCCGTGTGCTGTCGCGCTATGTGGATCTCATCATGATCCGCACATTCGAGGAATCGATCCTGCACGAGTTGGCGGAATTTGCCTCTGTCCCGGTCATCAACGGGCTGACCAATCGCACGCATCCCTGCCAGATCATGGCCGATGTCCTGACATATGAAGAACATCGCGGCCCGATCGCGGGCAAAAAGGTCGTCTGGACCGGGGATGGCAATAATGTCTGCGCCTCGTTTCTGCATGCAGCGGGCCAGTTCGGGTTTGATCTGACCTTCACCGGGCCCGAATCGCTAGACCCGGACCCCGAATTCGTGGCGCTGGCGCGCGCGCAGGGCGCGCGAATCGAGATGGTGCGCGACCCCGCACGCGCGGTCGACGGGGCCGATCTGGTCGTGGCGGATACCTGGGTCAGCATGCATGACAGCCAGTCCAACCGCGAGCGCCGTCATAACCTGCTGCGCCCCTATCAGGTCAATGACGCGCTGATGTCCCATGCGAAACCCGACGCGCTGTTCATGCATTGCCTGCCTGCCCATCGCGAGGAAGAGGTGACAAGTGCCGTGATGGATGGCCCGCAATCCGTCATATTCGACGAGGCCGAAAACCGTCTGCACGCCCAGAAGGCCATCTTGCGTTACTGTCTGGGGGTCTGACGGGCCAGCAAAGCAGGTTCTGACATGCAACAGGCTCCGCGCGTCGCGCGGAGCCTGTCTCGTCCTTTCGGTCAAATCACTCTGCCGGAACAGCTTCGGCAGTCTTGGGCGCACCGAAATGCCGCCGGTTCAGATGCCACACAAGCCAGATCATGGCGGCCTGTGCGATCAGCGCGATGGCGGTCAGCGCCCAGAACACCAGACCGAACTTGTCGATCAGACCCGCATCGACCAACCCCTTGTTGACGAAGAAATGCAGCAGCACGGCAAAACCGACACCGGGGCACACCAGCGCATAGGACCCCGGCGAATTCTCACGCCCGAAGAGGAAGCGTTTTGCATAGCCCTGACGGATCAGGATCAGACCGGCGAACAGCAGGAACAGCACCTGCACCGACAGGAAGCGGGCCAGCGTCACCAGCGTTTCGCCCGCCATCTCAGCCGAGCCGAAATGCTCGTGCAACCCGTGGCTCTGACGCAGGCTCAGGATACCCAGCACCGCCAGCAGCGGCACGATGATCGACAGCGTCGGCGCGGTTTCGGGGTTGGCCCCGTTCTCCATCATCGAGCGCAGGCCCAGCACCATGGCGACAACCGCGATCAGACCCGAGGTCATCAGGAAGAATGTCGACAGCACCAGACCAAGCCCGGCCAGCGCAGGCACTGTGCTGAGTGCGGCAGGCGCGGCCAGACCGACCCCGACCATGGCAAAGGCAAAGGCAGGCAACACCTGACCGAAATTGTTGTTGGCCGCACAGTTGAATCCGCCTTCGGTCAGCACACGCCCCAGAAAGGCAGCATAGAGTTTGAAGCCATAAACCCCGATGGCCAGAAAGGTCACCATCGCCAGCGGGAACAGATACTCCACCACCGACCACAGCCCCGGCACAAAGACCATGCCCAGCACGAACAGCACATTGACCGACATCGCCAGTGCAAGCGGCATCGCCATCACCTGGCTTTGGGCATTGGTCTTGCTGAATGCCGCAAAGCCCTCGGTTTTCGACCACGCCGAATAGCGGCGCAGGTTCCAGACCAGCAGCTTGAGGTTCAGAAAGCCGAACACCGCGATCCCGGCGGCTGCCAGCAGGATCATGCCCTGCATCAAGAGCCCGCCCGAAGTAAAGGCCGCGGCGACATCCTCGAACAACGGAACAGGCTGACCGGGATGCGGCACCCAGTGCATCAGCCACATGAAAAACGTGACAGCCAGCCCCCCTGCCCCAAGCGAGGCCAGAAAATAGAGCGGCGAATAGCTGTCCGACGGACGCGCAACCGATTGTGTCATGGCAGTCTCCTTTACATTCATTAAATGCAATATGTCGATATTTTGGGAAAGATGCATCAGGGCGAATTGTCGCACCACCCGCGCATCACCCGATCTCAATATCTTGTGGATAAGCCCGCTAAATGCCCGAGATACAGCGCTGCGCGCTTGACAGACCCCCTTCTCTTCCCCGACATTGCCGGAACTCCGGTTTTCACAGGTCCGTCGTGCAATTCTCGCGCCTTCGCCTCAATGGCTTCAAGAGCTTCACCGACCCGACGGATCTTGTGATCCATCCGGGGCTGACCGGTGTTGTGGGGCCCAATGGCTGCGGCAAGTCGAACCTGCTGGAGGCATTGCGCTGGGTGATGGGCGAAAACCGGCCCACAGCCATGCGCGGCGCGGGCATGGAGGATGTGATCTTTGCGGGCACCGACACGCGCGGTGCGCGTCACTTTGCCGAAGTCAGCCTGCATCTGGACGATTTCGCCCGGCTGGCACCCGCTGCTTTCAATGATGCCGACCAGTTGGATATCGTGCGCCGCATCACCCGCGATGCAGGCAGCGCCTACAAGATCAATGGCAAGGAGGCCCGCGCGCGCGATGTCCAGATGCTGTTCGCCGATGCCTCGACCGGCGCGCACAGCCCCGCGCTGGTGCGGCAGGGCCAGATATCCGAACTGATCAACGCCCGTCCCAAGGCACGGCGGCGCATATTGGAAGAAGCCGCCGGTATCTCGGGCCTCTATCAGCGCCGCCACGAGGCCGAGTTGCGCCTGCGCGCGACCGAAACCAACCTTGAACGCATCAGCGACGTGATCGACCAGCTTGCCCAGCAGCTTGCCCAGCTTGCGCGACAGGCAAGGCAGGCCGAGCGCTACCGCCAGATAGGCGCGCGGTTGCGGCAGGTCGAGGGGCTGTTGTTCTATCGTCGCTGGCGTGAAGCCGACATGGCCCGGCTTGCCGCCGAAGCGGCTTTTCAGACTGCCCTGCGCGACAGTGCAGCGACCGAAACCGCAGCGCGGCAATCCAGCAAAGCGCGCGCCGCTGCCGAAGACCGCCTGCCCCCCCTGCGCGAGGAAGACGCGGTCGCGGGGGCGATCCTGCAGCGGCTCGAAGTGCAACGCGACAGCCTGAGCGACGCACAGGCCCGCGCCGCCGAGGCCGTTCAGACCCTGGAATCCCGCATCACCCAACTCGCCCGCGACATCGACCGCGAAACCGGTCTGAACCGCGACGCGCAGGACATGATCACGCAGCTTGAGTGGGAGCAGGCGCAGATCACCAAGGCGTCTGAAGGTCAGGGCGCACGCGTGGCCGAGGCCGCGCAGGCCGCAAGCGAAGCATCCAGCGCGCTTCAGGAGCACGAGGCCGCGCTGGACCGCGTGACCGAAGATGCCGCCCGTCTGGCCGCGCGGCACCAGTCCGCAGATCGTCAGGTCGCGGACCTGACCCGGTCACATACCAAGGCCGAGGCCGCATTTTCGCAGGCGCAGACCGCGCGCGCGCAAGCCGAGGCCAGCCTGCAAGAGGAAAGCGCCGGTCTGGCACATGCCGAGGCCGAATGTCAGGCCACAAGGGCCCTGCTGTCAGATGCCGAGGCCACACTGACCAGCACCGAAGACGCCCGCGCACAAGCCCAGACCCGCGAGACTGACGCCCGCGGCGCATTGGCCGAGGCCGAGGGCGAGGCAGGAACTTTGCGCGCCGAAGTGTCGGCGCTGGCCCGTGTTCTGGAACGCGATGCGGGCGACGGCTCGCGCCTGCTGGACCAGTTGCGCGTTGCCCCCGGATACGAACAGGCGCTTGGCGCTGCACTGGCCGATGACCTGCGCGCGCCGCTAGCGGATGACGGGTCAGGCTGGGTTGGACTGCCGCCCTATCCTGATGCGCCCGCGCTGCCAGCAGACAGCGCCCCGCTGGCCCCGCATGTCACCGGCACCGACACGCTTGACCGCCGCCTGTCGCAAACCGGGATCGTTGCGCCTGCCGATGGCCCGCGCCTGCAACCCGGCCTGCGCCCCGGTCAGCGTCTGGTATCCCTCGCCGGGGATGTCTGGCGTTGGGACGGGCTGCACATGGCGGCGTCGGACGCGCCCAACACCACGGCGCTGCGGCTACAACAGGTCAACCAGCTTGAAAGCCAGCGTCAGGAACTTGACCGCGCCGAGGCTCGCAGGGCCGAGGCGGCTGATACACATGCACGGCACAAGTCCCGGCTTGATGCGCTGGCCAAGGCCGAACAGGACGCCCGCGCCGCCCGGCGCGCGGCGGACCAACGCCTGACCGAAGCCTCGCGCGCCTTGTCACGAATCGAGACAGCGCGCGACAGCGCGCAAAGCAGGCTGGAGGCAGCGACCGCACAGCTTGAGCGGCTGGAGTCCGAGCGCGCAGACCTTGCCCGCCAACTGGCACAGGCACAAGCACAGGCCGCCGAATTGCCTGCCCTGGAAACCGCGCGCGCGCAGACGGACACCTTGCGCCAATCGGTCGAGGCCGCGCGCATTGCCATGTTGTCGCGACGCGCACAGGCCGACGAGATGCGCCGCGAAGCGACAGCCCGCACCGCGCGCCTGCAGGAAATCGCGAAATCGCTCAGCGGTTGGCGGCACCGGCTGGAAACAGCAGACCAGCGCATCGGCGATCTGGCGGCACGCAAGACCCAGACCGAGACAGAGTTGCGCAACGCCCGCGCCGCACCCGAGGAATTCGCCGCCAGACGCGCCGCGCTGGATGAAGAGATCACCCGCAGCACCACGCGCCTGACGGCAGCACGCGACGCCGTCGCACAGGCCGAACATGCCGCGCGCGACGCCGCCGAAGCCGAACGTCAGGCCGAACGCATGGCCTCCGAGGCGCGCGAGGCGCGCGCCCGGCTCGAAGCCCGCCGCGACGCTGCGC
>SKRW01000024.1 GCA_007118295.1 Paracoccaceae bacterium
ACCTGATCTGACAAAGCGCCGACTGCGATCCATCGAGCCTCGATATCGCTGCGCGCAGGAAGGGTCAGATGGTCGGTGGCGAAGATTTCGACTGCATCTGCGAAGTCAATGTCATGTTTCCGGATATTTGATTTGCGCTTTGTTTCGTCCCAAGAGAATTTGATTACCATAAAGAGATTCAATTTCTTTGTTCGCCGGCATCACTGTATCTCTCCTTGGTCGGTGCCGTCTTCTGCGGCGTGTGCCGTATATACAATATGCCAACACATTCCGCAACCCCCCTTCAATTCCGCCCCCCAAGCCTCTATCTCTGCGCAAGCACAAGAAGGGACACCCCATGACCGACCTGACCCCGCGCGAGATTGTTTCTGAACTCGACCGTTTCATCATTGGCCAGAAGGATGCCAAGCGGGCGGTGGCCGTGGCGCTGCGCAATCGCTGGCGGCGCAAGCAACTGCCCGCCGACCTGCAGGAAGAGGTCTATCCCAAGAATATCCTGATGATCGGGCCCACGGGCGTCGGCAAAACCGAGATCAGCCGGAGGCTGGCCAAGCTGGCGCGCGCGCCCTTCCTCAAGGTCGAGGCCACGAAATTTACCGAAGTGGGCTATGTCGGGCGAGATGTCGAACAGATCATCCGCGATCTGGTGGACTCTGCCATTCTGATGACGCGCGAGCATATGCGCGAAGAGGTCAAGGCGCGCGCTCACAAGGCCGCCGAGAACCGGGTGATCGAGGCGCTGGCAGGCGAGAGCGCGCGCGAGGGCACGCGCGAGATGTTCCGCCGCAAGCTGATGTCGGGCGAGTTGGACGATACCGAGATCGAGGTCGAAGTCACTGATACATCGAACCCGATGGGCGGCATGTTCGAGTTGCCGGGCCAGCCGGGCGGGGGGCAGATGCTGAATTTGGGCGAGATTTTCGGCAAGGCCATGGGCGGGCGCACTGTGCGCAAGAAGGTCACTGTGGCCGAAAGCCACGAGATGCTGATCGCCGAAGAGGCTGACAAGCTGCTGGATGACGAGGCCGTCAAGGCCCGCGCGCTGGAAGCAGTGGAGCAGAACGGCATCGTGTTTCTGGACGAGATCGACAAGGTCTGTGCGCGGTCGGATGCGCGCGGTGGCGATGTCAGCCGCGAAGGCGTGCAGCGCGACCTGCTGCCCCTGATCGAGGGCACGACCGTCAGCACCAAGCACGGGCCTGTCAAGACCGACCATATCCTGTTCATCGCGAGCGGGGCGTTTCACATTGCCAAGCCCTCTGACCTGCTGCCCGAATTGCAGGGGCGCCTGCCGATCCGGGTCGAATTGCGCCCGCTGACCGAAGGCGATTTCGTGCGTATTCTGACCGAGACCGACAATGCGCTGACCCGCCAGTATACCGCCCTGATGGGCACAGAGGAGGTTGAGGTCGATTTTTCCGAAGACGGGATTGCCGCGCTGGCCAAGATCGCCGCCGACGTGAACCAGTCAGTCGAGAATATCGGCGCGCGCAGGCTCTATACCGTGATGGAGCGCGTGTTCGAGGAGTTGTCCTTTCATGCGCCGGACCGGTCAGGGCAGAAGGTCACCATTGACGCAGACTATGTGGAGAAGCATCTTGGCGATCTTGCACGCTCCAGCGACCTGAGCCGATATGTGCTGTGATCGGTGCCACTGGACGCGGCGCGCGATAAATCCTATATAAGTGGTCAGGAATAGACGCGCCGCGCTGGCGCCAGTTCAGGGGGCCTGCCATGTCTGACGCGAACGAGGGCGATCTGCTGATCAAGCCATCAAGCACCGATCACCCGCTTTACGATGCTGCGGTCGAGGCTTGCAAGACAGTGTATGACCCGGAAATTCCGGTCAATATCTTTGATCTTGGGCTGATCTACACCATCACCATATCAGAGGCGGGCGAGGTCAATGTCATCATGACCCTGACGGCACCGGGCTGCCCGGTGGCGGGCGAGATGCCGGGCTGGGTGGCAGATGCCGTGAGTGCGGTGCCCGGTGTGCAGAGTGTCGATGTCGAGATGACGTTTGACCCGCAATGGGGAATGGACATGATGTCGGATGAGGCGCGGCTGGAACTGGGGTTCATGTGACCGGCTTTTCTGCGTTGCGGTGGTGCGGCATCTCGCCAACCGACCCTGCGCAGGCAAAATCGGGCGACCTGAAAGACGAGTTCGGACAAGGATAGACAGATGTTTGGAATTCCCGGCAAATCGCCAGTGACATTGACGCCTTCGGCCGTGCGCCAGATACGGCGTCTGATGGAACGCGAAGGGGCCGAAGGGCTGCGCATCGGTGTCAAGAAGGGCGGCTGCGCGGGCATGGAATACACGATGGAAACCGCCCGCGAGGTGCGTGAGCACGAAGAGGTGATCGAGCAGGAGGGCGCGCGCGTCGTGATCGCGCCGATGGCGCAGATGTTCCTGTTTGGCACCGAAATCGATTATGAGACAACCTTGCTGGAAAGCGCGTTCCGTTTCCGCAATCCCAATGTCACCGATGCCTGCGGCTGCGGTGAATCGATCAAGTTTGACGATGTGGACACATTGAAGGCCCGCATGGACGCAGCCCGCTCGGGCACGTGATTGCATCCTGTCCCGCTTGCGCGTAACTCTTGGCGCAAAGGAGATGCAACCATGCCTGACGCCTGCAAGCTTGCCGCCGGAAACTGGAAGATGAACGGAACGCGCGCCGATCTGGACGAGGCGCGCGCGCTTGCCAATGCCTTTCCCGAACCTGGCTGCGGGGTGTTGCTCTGCCCGCCTGCAACGCTGATTGCCGCCATGGCCGAGGCCGTCGCGGGCAGTGCCGTCATGGTCGGCGGGCAGGATTGTCACGCGGCCACGGCAGGCGCGCATACGGGTGATATTTCGGCACAGATGCTGGCGGATGCAGGGGCGCGTCATGTGATTCTTGGTCACTCCGAGCGACGGGCCGATCACGGCGAGACATCTGCCGATGTCGCAGCCAAAGCGCGTGCTGCGCATCAGGCTGGGCTGGTCGCGATCATCTGCGTGGGCGAAACCGAGGCAGAGCGCGATGCCGGGCAGACCCTTGATGTGGTGCTTGGGCAACTCGGGGCATCGCTGCCCGAAGGTGCCACTGCGGCCAACACCGTCATTGCCTATGAGCCAGTCTGGGCCATCGGCACCGGACGCACGCCCACACTGGACCAGATTGCCGAGGTGCATGACGCGCTGCGCGCCGCGGTGCCGGATACTGCGATCTCGCTTTTATATGGTGGGTCGGTCAAACCGGCCAATGCGACCGAGATTTTCGCCATCGCCAATGTCGATGGCGCGCTGGTGGGCGGGGCATCGCTCAAGGCGGTGGATTTCGGCGCGATCATCACGGCGCTTGCGACGGCCTGACGCTCAGACCCGGTAGCGCATGGTCGGGGTGACGATGGCGGCAAAGATCACGCCCGCCAGAAAGCCCCCGAGATGCGCCTCCCAGGCCAGCAGGCCGGACAGTGCGACCCACAGAATGACATTCAGCAGCGCCAACCCCAGCAGCGAGCGCCACAGCGGGCGCATGGAACTGCCAAGATGCTGGCGCAACTGCCACTCCCAGAATTTCCACGCTCCGATCAGGCCGAACACGGCACCGGATGCGCCCACCATCGGCGACTCGCTGGATGACAGCAGCGCAAACCCACCCGCGCCGCCAATCGCCGTCAGCGCATAGAGCAGCAGAAAGCCCCGCTCGCCGATGCGGGCCACAGCAATTCCTCCCAGCGCCAGCACAGCAACCATGTTGCCGACCAGATGCAGCAGGCCACCATGCAGAAACGCATAGGTGATGAACATCGTCTCGCGTTGCAAGACATAGATCGGTTCCCAGCCGTTCAGCAATCCGTTCCAGAAAGCCCCGAGCATCAGTGCCGTTCCGCGCAGATTGCCGCCGCCAAACGGCGACGCTTCGATCAGCGTGAACAGGATTTCGGGCAAGCAGGTCAACCCGACCAACCAGATAACAGCTCTGCTGTTGGCCCGTGTGGGCAGGGTGACGCTACGCGGTGCCATGAGTGCGGCTTTGACACCCTCCTCGACTCGATGCAAGTCCCGAGAATTGTTGCCCCGGTTCGTCCTGTGGCGAAAGATCAGCCGCATGGCGGTTCAATATCCGGTGCTGTAGAGGACCGTTCTCAGGGTCTGCCAGACAAGGCGCAGATCGGTTGCAAGGCTCAGGTCACGCGCATACTCGATGTCCAGTTCGGCGCGGCGCTGAAAATGCGACTCATTGCGCTCGGACACCTGCCACATCCCCGATATGCCGGGACGCAGCGACGCATAGACCGGAAATGCCGGACCATAGAGGTGTTTCTGGTCAGGCATCATGGGGCGGGGGCCCAGCAGGCTCATGTCGCCTTTCAGCACGTTCCACAATTGCGGCAATTCATCGATCGAGGTTTTGCGCAGGTAGGAACCGATGCGCGTGATGCGCGGGTCACTCTTGAGTTTCTGCGTCGATTGCCACTCGGCCCGGCGCACTGGGTCAACCTCCAGCAGTGCAGCAAGCATCTTGTCGGCATCGGGATACATTGTCTGGAACTTCCAGATCCGGAACACGCGCCCGCCGCGCCCCAGCCGCTGCTGGGAATAGAACGGAGAGTGGCCCGCCACCAGCAGCGCCAATGCCACCATCACGATAATCGGCATGATGATTGGCAAGATCATCACGATCAGCATCAGGTCCAGCAGGCGCTTGCCAACCGCCCGGTATGCCCCGCCACGCACCGCATAGATCGCCGCGTGCTGTGCTGTCGTCTCTGATCCGCGATGGGTCAGAGTCTTTGTTGTTGAAACCGGAGTTCCCATGTAACCGTCCTACCAATTAATTCGCGCGGGTCGCTTATGACCGTCACAAGTTGGCCTGGGACGTCGGTGATCAGCGCACGATGTTCTTTAACCTTTCCTTAGGCTTTTTGATGGTTGGCAGCATCCGTAAATGTGGCGAATTGTGTCGAAATCATGTTAGGAAGACGAACTTTGTCGCAACGTCATGAACAAAATGGGGACGTTCGGTATTTTGTTTCGTTTTGGGCTTGCAAGGCGACAGAAATCATCAGGCGAGAGGCATGATTTACGCGTCGTTGCAGCGCATCTTACGAATCACCGACCTGCACGGAATGGCCCTTGCATTGCCGCGGATTTGGCTCATTTCGGCTTGAAACAGGCGATACCACGGTTGTACCCGGTTAACTCTGAC
>SKRW01000139.1 GCA_007118295.1 Paracoccaceae bacterium
GCGACAGCGCTCGCGCCAGGGCGGGATCAGAGGGGTCGGCCAGTGTGACATCGCGCAGATAGAGCGCGGGGCAGGCCGCGTAGCGCGACAGGATGATCTGCATCTCGCGGAATTTCTGGTAGTGTTGCAACCCGTCGCTGTCGATGCGCACAGCGAGTTCATAGAGCCCCGCCGGGTAGGCGTCGGCATTCTCGCGCAGGTGATCGACCAGCCCGGCATATTCGCGGTCCAGCCTGCCGGCCGGGCGCTCGACCGCGTTGAAATCCGCTATCACATCGGGGGTTGCTGCGCGCAGCGTCCGGACGCGCGCTTCAAGATCGGTGTCATCCGGGGCAGGGTCCGTTGCCAGATGGGGGTGGATGATGGGTTGATACTGCCGGTGCGGGTAAAGCCTGGCCCGGTCCAGCGTCCAGAGCACCTGATTGACCCAGCGCATATGTGTCATCTCACTGGGCGCCACCGAAAGCACAAGTTGCCGCGCCGCGCGCAGATCGTCTGACAGATCGGGCCATGTCGCGCGCTCGGTCACGCTGACCTCTTCGGGCGCACGCATCGAGAAAAAGGCGTAGAGATAGAGCATCGACAAGGTGAATTCGAGCGGGGCCAGTTCCTCGGTCAGGTCGCGGATGGCCTCTTCGAGCGTGGGGTAGGGCGCGTGCAGCGCGGTCAATGGCGCGAGCGCAGGCGTGCCGTCGGTCTCGATCCCGTGCAGGACGAAATCAAGCTCTTCCCAGCGCAGGTTGATCTCATAGGGGGCATAGCGTTCGGGGCGCGCCCGTTCCTGTGTGGCCGCAGCGGCGACATCCTGCGTCGGGCCGCGACGGCGCATCCAGTCAAGAAAGGTGACAGGCTGTGCTGCATCCTCTGCCGAGGTGCCGTCCTCTGTCGCAGGTCCGACCACTGGCCCCAGCACCACATCGGGGTGGTTGGAGGCCCAGTACTGGCAGGCACAATCACGGAAATCATGCGTCCAGGGGCTACACATCGACGCGGTCAACTCGCCCGCACGGTAGACATCCGGGATCATGCCCGCGCCATCCAGAAATCGCCGCCGCCGCCCGTGCAACACAACCGGGTTGCCGATGGGCTGTCCGTTTGGGGCGCGTTGTGTCAATTCGATGGTCAGATCGACATCCGCCTCGATTCCGCGAATGATCCACCAGCATGTTTCGCCCTCATACGGGGTCATCTGGACCGCGTTCTGAAAGACATTGAAATCGTAAAGCTCTATGCGCCTGTCATGCTGAGTGACAGCGTGCAGATACCAGTCCCCTTCACCAAGCGCGCCGCCCTCTGGCCCGTTCAACTGCCGCAGGAATTCAAAGGTCAGTCCGGGGAAGAAGCGCACATCTAGTTGGCGGATGTCGAATTCCAGTCCGGGGTAGCAATTCCCGACGCCCGATTCCATCAAGGTAGACAAGGGGTTGCCCAGCACCGGCTGCGGATAGGGCGGGCCAAGAACGGCTGCGCGGGTCAGCGGTTCGGGCGGTTTAGTCACTGTCGCCTCCTTCAGTCTCGCCCACGGTATCGGCCCGCCAGCTTGGGTCCGTTTCCAGTCGGTCAAGATAGCCCATCAGCAGGTCATATTGCCGTCGAGTGATGCTGAGCGGCACCCCCATCGAGTGGCGCATGAAGGGCGGCATGCGCATTTCATAAGCAATGTCCATCACATCACGCGGGTCGCGGTAGCGTGGTACTGTCGCGTCAGCAGGCCGCTGGTAAGGCGCACTGTCAGGCGCGGGCGCATCCCATTTGCCCACCGGCACCTGGGCCGGTTTCTGGACACCGACACGCGCGGGCAGATCGGCGACGCGCCCAAAGGGCGGGCGGATGATCTGGCGCACCCGGTCTGGCCGCCGCGCGAGGAATTCGCGCAAGACCGGGCTGTCGACCATGCGCGCATGCACCTGCTGCACCACAATCGTATAGGGCATGTGTCATGCGGCCCGGCAATTGGCACGCGGGTATCGCCCTGACCGGGGGTATAGTCCGGCGTGATCTGGGCATAGGGCGCATCTTCGGCGCGCATGCTTTTCGGCCCCAGTCGCGGCGACAGCCCTGCATCCCAATCCGGGTCATCGGGACCAGAGCCGCCCAGCATCCCGGCATTGCCGCCAAGCGCCCATGCCCGGCGCTGGTCAAGACTGACAAGGCTTGCGGTCTCGAAGATGCGGCGGAAAAGGTCGAGTATCTCGTCTTGCGTGGTGTCGATATCGGGCGCGTGGCCGGGCAGTTCGCGGTCTTCCAACTCGTCACGGATGGAATACATCGGGCGACGGTCGGGCGCGAAATCGGGCGGACCGGCAAAGGCGCGGGCCTGTGCCCTGAACATCCGGCCCCCGATGGTCAGCGCGGCCTGCACGATCAGATCGCAAGTGTCGTCAATCGTGCCCCAGCCATCGCCCGCGCCTTCGCGCGCACCATCATAGCTGTCTTGCGGGGTCGGCCATTTGGGCGTGCCGCCTGTACGAAAGTTGAACCCGGACCATGGCTTGTCCGGGCTGAGAATGCGGTTTTCCGGTCGCGTCATCGCTTGGGCGGTGCCGTATTCGGTGACGGCCGGTTCAAAGTCACCCGGTGTGCGGGGCGACGCAGTGGCAATGCTTGCATCCGGCGGGCCGAATGTGTCGCCCTTGCCCGGCGTGAAGCGCAGGCGCACCTGATCAAGCCGCGTCTGACAGGACCAATCTTCGGTATTGGGCAGAAAAGTCTGGACCGTTCCCAGCGGCAGCGGCGCATCCGGGCGCACCAGCGGCACCTGATCGCGGGTGCGCGGGCCGATCGCCTCCAGCCGGTGCGGGGCGTAGCTGTCGCCTGCAAAGACGACATGGGCAAAGGCCGCGCAGGACGCGAGTTTGGTGCGTGACTGCGCCTTGCGGTTCCCGGCATCCACAGTGAAGACCAGATCGCGCAGCGTCGCACCCCGCGCTTGCAGGAATGGGGCGGTCACTGGAACGGCCACAGTGCTGCCATCCGCATCCTGCACCCGCGCCCAAAGCTCGAAGAAGGGCGCGACGGGTTTGATACGCCCCTGCGCGTCCTTGAAGGTGATGCGTGCAGGCATATGGGCGACCAACCGGTGCGGCCAATGCCCGTCACCGCTTTCGGATATGGGGTGTAGCGAGCACGCGGGGGTGATGTGGGTCTGCACGCCTCGATGCGGGTTCTCGTCAACGGCCCATGTATACGCATCCATCGGTTCGCGCGCCCCGTCGACACGGGCAATGGCCATTGGCGGGTCAAGATATAGGCCGACGATCCGGCCTTGTTTCGGGTCGCGGCCACACCAGGGTGCACAGGGGGCTGTGCCTGCATCCCGGCAGTGACAGGCGGTTGCTTTGTCCTGCCCCGCGCCCATCATGCGCCCTCGCAGCGCAACAGGTTTTGCTCGTATTCGAACAGCCCATCCGGGTCATAGAAGCGTTTGAGGCTGATCAATCGTTCCAGATTTGCGCCGAAATAGGCAGTGCCGAAGTCTGTATTCCCCGGGCGCACATAATTCTGGTAGCGCCGCCCCGCGCCCATACCCTCTGCGATCTGCCCGAACTCATCCAGCCAGGCTGTCGCATCTTCGCGGTTATCCTCGAATGTCCAGAAGGACCACGCGAACATATCCAGACTGTCGGTGCGATGAACAAAGGCCGTTGCATCCGGGGCGATTTCGTTGATCGCGCCGCCATAGCATTCCATCGAGATGAAACTGGTCTTGTCAGGGGCAGCAAGGATCAGCGTGATGATCTCGCGCCAGCGCTCGGGGTCGTGATGATGCGCGATGATACGGCAATCGACCAAAGGTCTGGTATTCATCGACACGGCAGGCATGTCGATGCCGGGCGGGTCTGCGGTTTGCAAAAGGATCTCGTTGAGATGCAGATAGCGGCCCTGCTGCCAGATCTCGATCTGCTGCGCCTCGTCGGTGACATGCGCCAGAAGCGGCCCTAGCGTGGCGCGGGCCTGTGCCTGCGTGCCCTTGAACACTCCGCGGATCACCAAGGCCGGGGGCTGTGCCGCCGGATCGTCCGAAATGGGCAAATTCATCAACAACGCCTGCAGGCCGACATCCGGTGCCCCGCCATCAGTATAGCCTGCCTGCAAAACGCTCAGGACCCGGCTGGCGGTATTGATTTCGGCCCAGCTGGTCAGGGGAAAGCGCAACCCGAACCCGAATAATTCATCCAGTTCAACCAACCGGTATTCGATCTCGATCAGAACACCGGCTGGTTTCCGGTGCCGCCACGCACGGCCCAGAACAGGTCTGCATTCTTCTTTGCACTGGCCCGCGCGACAGAGCCGTCGGCCAGCACCATTGTGACCGCTTCGACCAGATCGCAGTTCATCCCGAACAAGCGCGAGGTGAAAGCATAGCCACCGCCCTGCATGTATCCCGCGACACAGACAGTTTCGCAGCCGCCGCCCGGAACATGCAGACCGGTGCCGTCCAGCATCAGCTTCAGCTTGCGGAAATTCGCACCTGCGCCGACACGGGCGCGCCGTGCCGCGCGGTCGATCAGGACATGCGCGATGCCGCTGGTATCGACGACAATCTGATCATTGACGGAATAGCCCGCTGTCGAATGGCCGCCCGAACGCGCGACAACCCGCAGCCCGCAATCGCGCGCAAAGGCCAGCATTGCCACCACATCGCTTTCGCAGACACAAAAGCCGATGATCTGCGGAAAGCTCTGGTAAGTGTGCATGAAACCCTTACGGGCATCGTTGTATCCGGCGGTGCCAGCGACAGAGACACTGCCCGCGAAGCCAGCCGAAAGGCTGGCCAGCGCTGCGTCCGAAAATCTCGGCACGCCGGTTTCGACGCTGGGTAATCCGGACCGGGACAGGACCCGCGATTGTCTTCGCATCAGTCTGTCCCGTCATAAAAACCCATGAAATTATGCGCAATTATGTCTGAGCCTGTTGACAACTGCCGAGTTTTCTTGTCGCCCGCCTGCGATGCTGGTGACGTGGATGATGAATAATTCGTTGGATGAACAGCCCGGCCCAGATATCTGAGTGTATCCCTTCGACCTGAACTATAGAGCTTGGGCCAAAAGAATTTCGACCGCGGGGCCTTGGATCACGCACCACAGGGCCGGGATGCAATGGGGGGCTGTGCCCTTGTGCATTGTCATGGTGACCCCGACAGGATTCGAACCTGTAACCTGCCCCTTAGGAGGGGGCTGCTCTATCCAGTTGAGCCACGGGGCC
>SKRW01000153.1 GCA_007118295.1 Paracoccaceae bacterium
ACTGCCCTTTCTTGAAATTGCGCGCCTGTACGGAGGACAGCCGTGCCCGCAAGCCCAGCGTGCTTTCACCCCGGCTCGACATCCACCCACGCGCGGCAAGAATTTCGAATGCCTTGCAGAAATCCTCGCCAGGCAGCAGCAGGTCAAGGTCATAGGAGGTGCGTGCCTTCTGCTCTGCAGGGTCAAGGGCGATCCGACATGCCCCTTTCAGCAGTACAATCGTCAGTCCGCCCTCCACCATCGCCTCCAGCGCCGGGCGCGCCGCTGCGACGGCCATGCGCGAGCGTGTCCAGTTCAGGCGCTGCAAGCCGATCAGGCGGGGATACTCTGGCAGATGCGCAAGCCTTGTGCCGAACCGCGTCGCGATTGCGGCAAGCAGCCGGTGTTCGGGGTAACCGGCATCATCGAGATCTTGTGCAGCAAGCCAATCTGTAAGGGCTTGTAACGCCTGCTCATCATCCGGGATCAGGGCCGCCCGCAATAGCATCAGACGCCCGCCGCGTGGCCAGGCCCATGACAGATCGGGGAAGGCGCGATACGGCATCGTCATTCTGGCTTTTCCCCGGCGCGCTTGCGCAGCAGTGCACGATGTGCGGCGACCAGAAAGCCACGCCTGCGCTCATCATCCATCCTGTAGGTCAGGCTCGTCGCGATGATGCGTCGAAGTGCAAGCACCTGCGGGATCATCTTGAACTGGCACCCCGCGCCCCGTGCCCGGCCCAGCCAATCGACCATGTCACCACACCCGCCCGGCGGGTCGAAGATATCGCCCACCTGCTCGAAATGCGCTCTGTGCATCACTAGTGTCGACCGACTCAAACCGTCACGCTCTTCTCCGGTGCCATCATCCGGCGTGCCATGCCGGAACTGCCGGACGCGCGAGAAGATCAGCGTAGGTTCGGTTGCGTCCTGCAGAGTTGCAAGTTGATGCGCCATCTTGTCGGGCAGCCAGAGGTCGTCTGCATCCAGCGTTGCGACGATGCTGCGAGTTGTCGCGCGGATTGCCCGTGTCGTGGCGGCACCGCAGCCGCTATTTTCTGTTCTCAGCACCTGTACCACGCCACCAAACTTGCGGGCGATCCCGGATGTTTCGTCGGTCGATCCGTCATCAACCAAGATCACCTCGGTTGGGGGGATGGTCTGCGACAGCACCGACTGCAGCGCCTCTGCCAGCGTTTCGGCAGCGTTATAGGCGGGTATCGCGACAGCGTAGCTCATGCTTCCCAGAAATCCCTCGGCAACTCGATGTTGAACTCCGGCTTGATGAGCCTTAGACCGGGATTAAGTTTCCGGCGCCGGATGGATTTCAGGAGTGCACGCGCGAACCAGAGCCGGTTATCGTTGTGATCGCTGGACATGTTCCCCTCGTGGCGCAGATAGAGATGACAGACTGTCTCGGTCTGCCGGAACGTCGTGCCACTTTCGAATATGCGCAAGATGTAATCGGTGTCCTCTGCCTGTTGCATGCTTTCGTCGAACCCCCCGATCCGGTCGATCAGCGCTCGCCTGAACAGGCAACAGGACAGATGTATCGAGGTAAGCCGCAGATGCTTTGCCCCGGAGGGCACCGTAAAGCTGTTCATGTCGATCCCGAAGGTCATGATCATGTCACCATAGGTGATCTCGACCTCGGGGTGTTCAAGAAGGATGGCCAGATCGCCGGTGAACCGGTCAGGTGCCATCACGTCGTCGGAATCGAGAAATGTCACAAAGGCAGTATCTGGCCGCAGATTGTCCAGCCCGGTATTGCGCGCTTTTGCGACGCCGCCATTCGCGCGCCTTACCGCACGGATTTCGGGATGATGCCGCATCAGGTCCTCGATCACCTCGGGCGTAGCATCGGATGATCCGTCATCGACAATCAGTACATCCAGCGGCAAGGCGCAGCTTTGTCGCAAGATCGATGCCACGGCGAAAGGCAATGTTTCGCGCCGGTTATAGACGGGGATGATGACGGTCACGACCATTCAGCGATCCTCCAGAAAACGGCGCAGTACATAAACGATCTCTTGCGGGTCGGTGCCAAGGGTCAGCCGATAGGCGGGTAATTGGCGTGAAACCTCGGCTGCAATACGAAACAGCCGCTGCCGGTCGCAATGGATCTGTGTCACGCCTGAGGGCGCGAGTGCCAGAAACGCCTCTTTCCTCGTGACGGGCGCCAGCGCAGTCCGGTTTCCTCCGGTGATCTGTGGCAATAGCAGGGCACATAGGGGCAGGGCTTCGGGCATGGGCCATGCGGCCACGTCCGGCATGTAGAATTGACGCTTGCCTTGCCAGTTGTCTTCTTGCGGGATCGCAGGATGCGTATGGCGGTTCAGGCGTTCCAGTCCGGCGCGGTCCTGTTTGAGCGTCTCGAACAAGGGGCGCGCAATCAATGTGTCGGTTTCCACATAGACATAATCATCGCCAACAGAGGACAACCCGCCGAATATCCCGGCCAGCACTGTCGATGATTTGCCAGAACCGCCTTCGCCGGCCAGCAGGACACCCCGGTCGCCAAGGCCCAGAGTGCCACCGTGCAGCAGCGACCCGGTTTCCTCGCCCAGATGCCATTGCAGGAAATTGCGCAGCGGCGATCCGGGGTCCCAAGGCGGAAACCCGTCATGCGTCGGCATGATTTGCAGGCCGATGGCGCGGTCGCGATCATAGATCTGCCAGAATTGCAGCTCGGGAAAATAGTGAAGCCGATAGGGCGTTTCACTCAAGAGGGCTTCCATCGGTCGTTCGCGGAATGTGCTGGTTGGCCAGTCCGGGGCGGTCAACGCGGGGTTGGCAAGGGTCACGATCGCTATTCGACATGTGGTTCTGGTTGGTGCGCCTCGGCTGGCAAGAGCGCGGCTGGCTTGCGTCAGATAGTCGGGATGCTGCGAGCGAAGTTGAAATCGCCCATGCGCGACAGTGACCTCGGCCTGATGCGGTGTGGCCTGCCAGATGGCTTCGAAATCTGGGAGAACGCGCTCGATGGCGGCGACCAGATTGTGTTCGTCGAAAACGATCCTTCGCTCTTTGACCGGATACCGCGCCTCAGCCCTCATCAGGCCGCTTCGGCCATCCTGCGGCCTCATCCACGTCATGAATCGGGTCGGCGAGTATCAGATCAGAGAGGTCGCTATAGACGTCGACAACAGGGACGGCATCGAGACTGAGTGGCGCTGTGGTTTCGGGTGGGTCATCTGACGCGATCACAAGTCCCAGTTCCTGCAAGCGTCCGACAAAACGGGTCCCCGCATCGCCTGCGGCTAGCGTCGGATCGCGACCGGCCATGATCTCGTTCCACAGGGTCGCGGCCGCAAGGTTCAGTCCGAAATACTCGCCGGTCTGCAAGTTCAGGATGACGAGATCGCCGTCAAAATCCTCGTGCACGATATCCGGACTGGATCTGGAAAAACGACCTGTCATGACTACAAATTCGATCCATCAGATGCCTGAGCCGAACATATAGGCAAGAAAATCAGCCATGATCGCAGACGTCCCATTCACCATCTCCTCATGTATTTTTGCGAAAATTTTGGCACCGTGACGTTTGCCAGTTTCAGCGCGGCGGACTTCAATTGCGCGCCAAGCGATATCTCGGCCTTATGAGAATCCTGCGGGTTATATCCTATCAGCCGGATCGTCGGTTCAATGTCCCATCTCATTCCAATATTGTTTGATATCAGGTTCAGAATCGCGAAATCAACCCCTTGTGCCATGACCGCAGCGGTCATGCCCTGAAGATAGTCGCGGTCACTCAGCCACATATCCTGCCCCCAACGGCCCATGTCCATATGCGGGCCTGGCCGGTTATCTTGGGTTCTCTGAAGCCAGCCGATACGCATACATATCACGGACAAGCCGCGATATTGTGCAAAATAAGCGCCCAGCCTTTCGCAACATAGTTTGGAAACGCCATAGGCGTTTACCGGCAGCGGGTCGAGTGCGGGCGTCAATCGGTCCGGCCGAAACCGGTAGCCACCCTGAACCCAGTTCGTAGAGGCGATAACGACCCGAGAGACACCCGCTTCGGCGGCATGATGAAAAAGCCGCGCGGTGCTGTCCATATTGTTGCGGATCGCTGATTTCCATGATGCCTCCGGCGCGCTGTCCCCGGCAAGATGGACAATCGTATCAACCCCATCAAGGCAACCGACCCAGCTCCCATCGTCACCCAGATCCGCCGCATACAGGTTTTCCCGGTTACCCGGATGAATATCGAGCCCAGACACCACGAATCGAGGATCAGTGGCCAGATGATCCATAAGTTTGCCGCCCAGATGCCCGGCAGCGCCAGTAATCAATACGTTATGAGTCGTGCCTATCACGCATCATTCCCAAGAGACATGGCGTCTGGTCTCAAGATCACCTGACTTTGCCTGTTGATCAAGCGCTTTTCGTCCCGTGCCATGCTCGCAAAGGCCAAGAAACATGTATGCGGAAGGTGACCGGGCCATGAACATGCCGCGCCTGTCTGTGGTGAAAGGCAGGCATCCGGTGCGTGTGGCGGGAAGGTCAATCGGCGCTGCCGGTCGGGTGGTCCGGGTATTGGACATCTGGCCCAGCGAGCATCGCCAACCGGCGCGCGCGCGTCATCAGTTCGAGGCAAGCGCGTGTACTGTGATAGGGACATTTCCACGCGTCCGCGCGCGGCAGGTTGCGGTTCCGGCCCAAAATCCCTACCGGCAGTTGGCGCCAATCCTCACCTGCACGGTCGGCAAGGCGGGTCTCGACAAAGCGCCAAAGCCTTTCAACCCGGTCCAGATGGCGCAGATCTCCGGTTTGCTCGAAGGCGACCAAGTAGCCAACCAATGCCTCTGCCTGCACCCACCACAGCTTGTTCCGGTCAAGCTTTCCCCTCAGATCCCGACCGGCAATCAACGCCCCGTCGCGCGTGATCCCGTACCCGGCCACCGTTTCAGGGATGGCAGCCAGCCGCGTAGCGGCCCGCTGCCCGAGTTCGGCATCGACCCCGGCGGCGATGGTCACTGTCAGCCAGTAGGCTTCGATGTCATGCCCCAGCGACAACGTGTAGTCGGGCGGTCCCGGACCATAGAAGCTGGCAAAACCCGACTGACAATGGTTGTCAAGCGCAAGCACTGTCTCCAACAGGCGCAGGAGGTCCGCTTTTACCCCTGCCTCGCCACTTGCCAGCCACAGCGCATGAGCCGCTTCAATAAGGTGCAACAGCACATTCATCGACGCTTGCGCTTCTGCTTTTCCCATCAG
>SKRW01000144.1 GCA_007118295.1 Paracoccaceae bacterium
ATGCAGACGATCGAGGCGTCGCTCGCCGCGATCATCGCCTCGACCATGCCACTGCTGGTGGCGCTGGCGGGATGGCTGGTGTTTCGCGAGCGATTGCGTCCGCTTGGCGTGGCGGGGCTGGTCATGGGCTTTGTCGGGGTCGCCGTGATCATGGGCGCAAGGCTGGGCGGCGGGGTCGATCTGTTCGGTGTGATGCTGTGCGTGCTGGGTGTCATCTCGCTGACGCTGGCCACCCTGAGCGTGCGCGGCGCATCAGGCGCTGGCGGGAACCTGCTGATGATCGTGGGGTTGCAGATGCTGGTGGGATCGCTGATCCTGATCGGGCCTGCCGTCGTGCTGGAAGTGCCCGAAGTGACGTGGACATGGCGACTGGTCGGCGCGTTCAGCTACACGGTTCTGGTGCCGGGGCTGGCTGCGACATGGGTCTGGTTCCTGCTTGTGGGCCGGATCGGGGCGGTGCGCGCGGCAAGTTTCCACTTCCTCAATCCATTTTTCGGCGTCGCTGTCGCGGCCTTGCTGCTGGGCGAGGCGCTGGGGGTCTTCGATGTGCTGGGCGTTCTGGTCATCATGGCAGGGATTCTGGCAGTTCAGAAGGCACGCCTGATCTGAACGGTGCCCCCTTGAGAGCTGTTGCCCACCAGACCACCCGCTGCACATTTTGGGCCGTCGCCATGAGTATTTCCGGCAAGATGAAATCAGACGCTGAGATAGGTGTCTTCAACATCGCGGGTGAAGTCCTGCGGAGACCCCTGCCACGCCACCGCGCCGCGTTCGAGGATGACGCATTGATCCGCGAAAGGCAGGATTTCCGAGAGGGTCTTGTCCACCAGCAGGATGGACAGCCCCTCGCCCTTGAGGCGGGTGATGGCGGCCCAGATTTCCTGACGGATCACCGGGGCGAGCCCTTCGGTCGCCTCGTCGAGCAAGAGCAGGCGCGGATTGGTCATGAGCGCGCGACCAATGGCCAGCATCTGCTGTTCGCCCCCGGAGAGTGTCGCGGCAAGCTGATCCGCTCTTTCCTGCAGGCGGGGGAAAAACGCCTGCACGCGGGCCATGTCCCATGGCCCAGGACGCGCGGCGGCAATTAGGTTCTCGGACACGGTGAGATTTGGAAAACACCGCCGCCCTTCGGGCACCAGCCCCAGGCCAAGGCGCGCTGCGCGAAAGGACGGCCAGTCGCTGATATCCTGCCCTGCGAACCGCACGCGGCCCGCACGCAGGGGCAGCATCCGGCAGGCGGTAGCGATGGTGGTGGATTTGCCCATGCCGTTGCGCCCCATCAGCGCCACGGCCTGACCTTCATTCACCTGCAGGCTGACCCCGAACAGGGCCTGCGATGCGCCGTAAAAGACCTGCAGACCCTCAAGTTCCAGAAGCGCGCTCATGTCGGGGCCTCTTCGCCCAGATAGACCGCGCGCACCTGCGCATTGGCGCGGATTTCGGGGCCGGTGCCCGTGGCAATGACACGCCCATAGACCAGCACCGAAATACGGTCGGCAAGGCGGAAAACGGCGTCCATGTCATGCTCGACCAGCAGGATGGGGGCTTCTTGCTTGAGTCTGCGCAGAAAGCCGACCAGCCGCGCCGTGCCTTCGGACCCCAAGCCCGCCATGGGTTCGTCCAGCAGAAAGCAGCGCGGCGCCAGCGCCAGCGCGACGGCAATCTCCAGCAGGCGGCGTTCGCCATGGCTGAGGAAGGCAGCCTCGACCGAGGCCCGCGCGTCCAGCCCGACCCGCGCAAGAATCGCGCGTGCCTCCGCGCGCAGGGGTTGGTCGCGCATCACGGGTCGCAGAAAGCGGTAGCTGTGGCCCTGACGCGCCTGCAGCGCCAGCATGACATTCCTGAGCGCAGAATATTCTGGAATCAGCGATGACACCTGAAAGCTGCGCCCCAGCCCCAGTTGCGCCCGTCGTGCGACCGATAGCCGGGTGATGTTCTGCCCACCCAACCAGACCTCGCCCGCATCGGGCGCGATCTTGCCCGAGATCAACCCCATCAACGTGGATTTTCCCGCACCATTGGGGCCAATCAGCGCGTGGATTTCACCACGCCGCAGGGTCAGGGACACATCATCCGTCGCGGTGAGTGCGCCAAAGCGCCGGGTCAGGCCGCGCAGTTCCAAAACCGGGTCAGCCATGCTGCCCCCTTCCGGCAATCAGCCCGATCAACCCGCCGCGCGCAAACAGCACGACACCCAGCAGAACCAGCCCCAGCCAGAGCTTCCAATGTTCGGTCAGCCCGCCGAAGAACACCTCGAATCCCACAAGGATTGCCGCCCCCGCCACTGGACCAAACAGCCGTCCGACCCCGCCCAGAATGATGATCACGATCAATTCGCCCGACATGGTCCAGGCCATCATGGCCGGGCTGACAAAGCGTGTGAGGTCCGCCATCATCGCGCCCGCAAGCCCGGTGATCATGCCCGACAGGATAAACGCGACCAGCCGAATGCCAAAGGGCGAGATCCCGATGGCCGCCGCGCGGTCGGGGTTCTGGCGGATGGCCATCAGGGCGGCACCAAAGCGCGCGGCACGAAGCAGCGCGAAGGCGGCCAGTGCCAGTATCAGTACCCCATAGGCGATGACGAACAGATGCCACGGGCGGGCCGTGTTCAGCCCCGGAAACTGGTTGCGCACGAAAATGGGCAAGCCATCCTCGCCGCCATAGGCAGGCCATGACAGGGTAAAGAAGAACCCCATCTGCGCGAAAGCCAGCGTTATCATGATGAAGAAAATGCCCGAGGTGCGCAAGCTGAGCGCCCCTACAATGGCAGCGAGCGCGCCTGAAACCACCATCGCAACACCCCAGATGATCAGCATCTGATTGGTGCCGGGCAGTCCCGCGAAAACCGGCGTTCCGTTAAAGGCGTGATGCGCGGCAATTCCGGCCACATAGCCACCAAGCCCGAGATAAAGCGCATGTCCAAAGCTGACCATACCGCCCAGCCCCAGCGCGATATTCAGCCCGACTGCGGCAATCGCCAGAATGGCGATGCGCGTGGCCAGTGTGATGATGAACGGCTCATTCGCCATCAGCGCCCAGAGTGGCACCGCGAAAAGCGCCCCGGCCATCACTGCGTTGAGCAGCCATTCCTTGCGCGCGCTATCCATGGGCGGGGAACAATCCCTTGGGGCGGAAGATCAGGACCAGCGCCATCAGCAGGTAGATCAGCATCGAGGCCAGCGCAGCCCCCACCCCCATCGCCTGCGACGTATCAAGGAAGGTTGCGAATATGCGCGGCAACAGGAACCGGCCCATCGTGTCGATCACGCCGACCAGCAGCGCACCGACCATCGCGCCCTTGATCGACCCTATGCCGCCAATCACGATGACCACAAAGGCAAGGATCAGCACAGGCTCGCCCATGCCCACCTGCACGGACTGGATTGCCCCCACCAGCGCACCGGCCAACCCGGCCAAAGCCGCCCCCAGCGCGAAAACAATGGTATAGAGCGCGCGGATATTCACGCCGAGGGCTGCAATCATCTCGCGGTCGGACTCGCCTGCGCGGATGCGGATACCAAGGCGGGTTTTCGCAATCAGCACCCACAGGCCAACCGCCACGGCCACCCCGAAGCCGATCAGCGCCAGACGATATAGCGAGTAGTCAACGATCCCCAGACTGACCGTGCCGCGCAGGGCATCGGGCACGTTGAGGTATAACGGAAAGGGGCCAAAGATCATGCGCACGCCTTCGGACAGGATCAGGATCAGCGCGAAGGTGGCCAGAACCTGATCCAGGTGATCCCGGTCATAAAGCCGCCGGATCACGATGATCTCTATCAGCGCGCCTGCGGCCGCCGCTGCCGCCAGACCGGCCACAAGCCCGATCCAGAAACTGCCCGTCGCGCCCGCGACCGCCGCGCACAGAAACGCGCCGATCATGTAGAGCGAACCATGCGCGAGATTGATCAGCCCCATCACGCCAAAGACCAATGTCAGCCCGGCAGACATCAGGAACAGCATCAAGCCGAATTGCACACCATTGAGCAACTGCTCGAGCACAAGTGCAAGTGACATGGGGACCCTTTGCAGATGGCTCAGGGCCGCGACGCATGGCGCGGCCCTGTGAAAATCTTACATGCTGCAGTTTTCACCATGCACATCGCGGTGTTCTTCAAACGCAGTGCCGACGATGCGGTTGGTGATCTCGCCATCTACCTCGACCACTTCGCGGATATAGACCCGCTGGATCGGGTGCTGGTTGGGGGCCCATGCAAATTCCCCGCGCACCGATGTGAAATCGGCCTCGCGCAGTGCCTCGCGGAAGGCATCACGGTCGCTGACATCGGCCTTTCCGGCAGCAGAGAGGATCAGGTTTGCCGTGTCAAAGCCCTGAGAGGCATAGAGCGACGGGATGCGCCCATAGGCCTCGCGGAAGGCGCTGACGAAGCTCTGGTTTGCCTCATTGTCCAGATCGGGCGACCACTGGCTGGCATTGAACACGCCCAGCGCCGCCGCTCCGACGGCAGGCAGGATATCCTGACTGAATGTAAACGCAGCCGAAACAATCGGCAAATCGAGGCCGGATTGTTCATACTGGCGCATGAAGCTGATGCCCATGCCGCCGGGCAGGAAGATGAAGATCGAGTCCGCACCAGAGGCGCGAATTTGCGCGATCTCCGCAGCATAGTCGGTCTGGCCGACTTGGGTGAACAATTCCCCTGCCAGATTGCCCTCGAAATAGCGCTTGAAACCGGCCAAGGCGTCGGTGCCAGCCGGGTAGTTCGGGGCCATGATGAAGGTGTTTTCATAGCCCAACTCATTGGCATAAGCTCCTGCACCTTCGTGCAGCATGTCATTCTGCCATGCGACGTTGAAGTAATTAGGGTGGCAATTCGCCCCCGCCAGCGCCGAAGGTCCGGCATTGGGCGAGAGGTAGAAAATATCCTGCGCCACAGTCGAGGGCACAACCGCCATGGCCAGATTCGACCAGATGATCCCGGTCAGGATATCGGCGCGTTCGGACTGGATCATCCGCTCGGCGATCTGCACAGCCAGTTCGGGGCGTTGCGCGTCATCCTCGACCACCAGCTTGACCGGATGCTCGCCCGCCATGTCCAGCGCAAGTTGAAACCCGTCGCGCACATCCACACCCAAGCCCGCGCCGCCGCCCGAAAGCGTGGTAATCATGCCAACTGTGATCGTCTCGGCCTGTGCCAGTGTCACCGAAGTGGCGGCCACCATGGCCAATGCTGTCGTTCTGAAGCTGTGCATCCGTTTCTCCCTGTTTGGTCCAGTCCCTCACAAAACTGTTACGCAGGTTGGTCGCGAAAAGTAAGCCTTTTCAGCAATCGCAGCGCGGCATATCTGCAGTTCACGGCTGCAAAAGCGCGCCGGTCAGTGCGCTGTCGGGCTGCTCAAGCCCTGCGATCACGTCGAAATGGTGGCGCGTCCCGTCCACCACAAGCCGCGCATCGCCCCCGGCGCGCGCCCAACACTCTCGCAATATGGCCGATTGGCGCAGGAATTCGGGCCGCTCATGCCCGCCGACCCAGGCTGTCACCGAAATGCCCTGAACCGGCACTTGCAAGGCAGCGCTTTCGGCAAGGGCACTCTCGACCGTCAGGCCCAGTTCATCATTCATCCGGGTCGCCAGTAGCGGGCGCAGATCGTGCAAGCCAGAGATCGAGACAACATGCGCGACACGCGCCCGCACGCCCAAGGCGACATCGGCACAGACCATCCGGCTGACCAGATGCCCACCCGCCGAGTGACCGGCCAGATGAATCGGGCCTGCAATCTCGGCGGCGGCGCATTCGATGGCCCGCGCGATCTGTCCCGTCATCTGCGGCAGGCGCGCCTCTGGTGCCAGTGTGTAGCTTGGCACTGCCACGGCCCAGCCCTGCGCCACTGGCCCGGCAGCCAGATGGGACCAGCCGGATTTGTCAAATTTCAGCCAGTAGCCCCCATGAACGAACACCACCAGCCCACGCGCGGAGCCTTCCGGCAGGAACAGGTCCAATGCCTCGCGGGACGAGTCGCCATAGCGGATGTCCAACCTTGCGCGCACCTGTGCGCGAAAAGCGTCTGCCTTGTTCGCCCACATATGGGGATAGTCTGCGGCCCCGTCGATATAGGCCCCGTTCGCAAAGGCATCATCCCAGTCAATTGCATCCGTATGCACCATCAGATCGGCCCTGCACTATGGTGGCGGAAATGCGCATAGGCCCGCGCCCACACACCCGCATCCGGATCGCGCAGCGCCAGCAGATGCGGCAAAAGCTGCGCTGCGAAATCCTGCGAGGATTCAACCGGCAACAGCGACGGCAGATTGTCGATGGCCATGACGTCCAGCGTCGGCTGACCTGCGACGCGAATCACCGGGCGGGCCCAGTCGGTTACCCGGTCATAGACCTTGATCGGCGAGAATTCCGAGGTCGGGTCACACGCAATATCCCCGATAACGCGCAAAGCGCGCGGGTCTTGCAGGGCAGAGAGTGAAACGAACACAGGTGCGCCGGGTTGCGCAAGGATGCAGTTCAGAAACACGTCATGCGCCAGCACTTCGGGGAACGGGCCACCATGTGCCGTCTCGGCCATATCCCATGCTGTCACCTCCAGCCCCAGCGTGCGGCACAGATCGGCAGCGCCGGTGCCCACCCGGCCCAGCGCCCCGATGATCAGGACACGCGGCGCGTCCAGCCCATCAAGTGCCTGTGCAACGGCAGCCTGCATGGCAGGCTGATCGGCAAAGCGGGCCAGTGGCGCGCAAACACCGCCCCGCGCCTGCGCCGCGAAAGCCAGCAGGCTGACCGCCGCACCGGCATATCCGGCCCAATAGCCAAAAGCCGCCACCCGCCGCCCACCCTCGTCAGTCAGATATTCCAGATCATAAAGCGCCCCGCCCCCGGCCCGAAACCGCGCCAGCAGCGCCTGCCCGGCAGGCTGGCCCTTGTAGGCATGGCCGAACATGATGTGCCTGTGCGGCAAGGGCGTGGCGTCTTCGGGCAGCTCCTTCAGGCCAAGGATGATCGCATCGCGCGGGGCATCGGGCCAACTGGCACAGGGGGCCGGTGCGGCACCCGCCTCGATGTAGGGGTGCAGTGGCACGGCCCGCTGGGGGCTGTCCTCTACCGTGACGCGGAACCTGGCATCGCATAACGCGCGCACGCCCTCGGGGGTGATACCCACACGCTCTTCCTGCGGGCGCTGTTCAGCCCGGACCCACAGATGTGTCATGCGCCGCTCTCCGAAAAGACGTCCTGCAGGATGGCCGACAAGGCCGTAGCATCCGCGTCAGTAAAGGCATCCGGCTGGTTGCTGTCTATATCCAGCACCGCAATCAACTGGCCGGTCGCGTCGAACACGGGCAGGACCAACTCGGACCGGGTGGAACTGGAACAGGCGATATGCCCGTCGAATGCCTCGACATCCGGCACAAGCTGCGCGTCACCAGTGCGCGCGCAGGCACCGCAGACCCCGCGCGAAAACGGGATGACCAGACAGCCATGCCCACCCTGATAGGGGCCGACCTTCAACACCTCCGGTTCGGTGACACGGTAAAACCCGGTCCAGTCGAACCGGTCGTCCGAATGATGCAACTCGCAGGCCAGTGTCGCCATCAGCGCGACCTGATCCGTCTCTCCTGCCGTCAGCGCCTGAATGCGCGCGCGCAAGGCGTCATAATCCGTCATGTCCAAACCTTTCTGGTCATCCAGAGCGCGTAGCCGCGACGCGGCCGCGTCCCCCCTCGATGGGGGGCAAGGCCGCCCCCCCAAATATCAGGCGCGCTCGATCGCGACTGCCGTGCCCTCGCCGCCACCAATGCAGATGGCCGCCACACCACGCTTCAACCCGCGCGCCTCCAGCGCGTTCAGAAGCGTCACGATGATCCGCGCCCCCGAAGCCCCAATCGGGTGGCCCAGCGCGCAGGCCCCGCCATTGACATTCACCACATCGCGCGACAGGCCCATCTCATGCATGAACGCCATGGGCACCACGGCAAAGGCCTCGTTCACCTCCCACAGATCCACATCTTCCGCCGACCAGCCCAGCCGCGCCAGCAGTCTCTGCGCGGCGGGCACTGGTGCCGTCGTGAACCAGCCGGGTGCCTGCGCATGGCTGGCATGCCCGCGCAACCACGCACGCGGGGCCACCCTCAGACGCTCTGCCGCCGCGCGCGACCCCAGCACCAGCGCCGCCGCCCCGTCGGAAATGGACGAGGCATTGGCCGCCGTGACAGTCCCATCCTTGCGAAAGGCAGGGCGCAGATGCGGGATTTTCTCGGGTCGGGCTGATCCGGGCTGTTCGTCGCGGTCGATCACCACCTCGCCCTTGCGTCCCGTGAGAGTTACGGGCGTGATCTCGGTCGCGAACGCCCCTGCGGCCTGTGCCTCCAGCGCGTTGGACAGCGAACGCAACGCATAGGCATCCTGCGCCTCGCGCGTAAACTGGTAATGCGCGGCGCAATCCTCGGCGAAGGTGCCCATCAGGCGGCCCTTGTCATAGGCATCTTCCAGACCGTCCAGAAACATGTGGTCAATCACCTGCCCATGTCCCAGCCGCGCCCCTGCCCGCATCTTTGGCAGCAGATAGGGGGCCTCGCTCATGCTTTCCATGCCACCCGCGACCATGATGCCGATCTGGCCCAGTGCAATCTGGTCATGCGCGATCATCGCGGCCTTCATCCCCGACCCGCACATCTTGTTCAGGGTAGTTGCAGGCACGCGCGCGCCCAGTCCCGCCAGAAAGCCCGCTTGCCGCGCCGGGGCCTGCCCCTGCCCTGCGGGCAGCACACAGCCCATCAGCAATTCCTCGACTTCGCCCGGCGCGATACCGTTCTGCTCCAGCGCGCCGGATATCGCAGCACCGCCCAGCGTCGCCGCCGAGACCCCGGCAAACACGCCCTGCAATCCCCCCATGGCCGTGCGGGCAGCGCCCAAGATTGCCACCTGTTCCATTTCAGCCCTCCATTTCGCTGCGCGTGCAATGTCTTGGTAATGTTTGCGCGATACTCTCACCTTATTGATACACAGGAAAGGGGGGCTGATGCAGGTAACAATTGGTCGTGCTGGCGAAGCGCTTGTCATCGCCGTGCTCGAAGAACGTCTGGACGCAGCCGTCGCCATCACCTTCAAGGAAATGATCCGCGACGCCATCGCCCTGCCCGGCGCGCCGGTCATTCTGGACCTGTCACAGGTCGAGTTTCTGGACAGTTCGGGGTTGGGTGCGATTGTCGGCGTGATGAAACTCCTCGGGCCTGATCGCCCGCTGGAAGTCGCTTCGCTTTCGGTCAGCGTCCGCAAGCTGTTCCGCCTGACACGCATGGACACGGTGTTTCGCATTCACGAGCGTGCGCCCGCGACAGAAGCGATCCGCGCGGCCGAATAGCCGCTTGCGCTTGACAGACAGGGGCCATGCCACGCCGCGCACAGAGGTTCGGAAGGGGGGTCAGGATGGCGGATCGACGACAGCTCTTGCTGGTCGAGTGCACAGCGGCGCTCGATGACATTCGCAAGACGTTGCAGGATGTGCACAGCTTTCTAAGCACTTGTCCGATCCCCGAATGCCGGGTTCAGGACCTCGATCTCGTTCTGGCAGAGGTCATGACCAACATCGCGCGCCACGGCTATCCGGGCAAGCCTGGCGTAATCTCGCTGCAACTTGTCCAGACCCCGCACGCGCTCGAATGTCGGATCGCGGATCAGGGGGGCTCTTTCGATCCGGCGTTTCTGGGATCTGCGCCCCCGGAACCATGTGATCTGCCCGAAGGGGGATATGGCTGGTACATCATCCGCAGCCTTGCCCGGCAAATCCACTATGAGCGACTGGAAGGAAAGAACATCCTCTTGTTTTCAGTCCCGGTCGAAGCGGTCGGGTGAACCTGGATGCAGACAAGGCTCTGCATCTTGAAGGCATGACCGCCGGGAACTGAAACCCGTCAGCGCAAGCGCGCGCTTGGCCCGTGACCGTCGCGCGGGACAGAACCACAGGCGCACCTGAGGGCCTTGTCATTCAGCGCATAGTGCGCGTTCCGATGCGCGCATCCGACAACTGGACCAGGTCACGGGCAGGCGCGCAAACCCGGCGGCCACACCTTATGCAGATTGGCCGGGACGCCAAGGACAACCCCCTGCAGGCGTCGCTCCGACCAGATGCTGATACGCATCAGACCAAAACCTATGTGCGCACATCCCAAGGGCAGAAGGGTCGGCCTGTTCAGGGTGAGGTCAGTTCAGCGCGATCTGTAGCGGGTATTGCCCATCGCGGAAATCGCCGAACAATTCGGCCAGATCCGGATGCTCTACCGGCTCTCCCGAATCGTCGAGCATCAGATTCTGCTCTGACACATAGGCGACGTAGAAACTCTCGTCATTCTCGGCCAGCAGGTGGTAGAAGGGCTGATCCTTGCGCGGACGGCTTTCCTCGGGGATGGCGCTATACCACTCATCGCTATTGGAAAAAGCAGGATCAACATCGAAAATCACCCCGCGGAACGCGTGGCGTCGATGCCGCACGACCTGCCCCAGATGATATTTTGCAAGACGCTTTTCCATGGTCATGTCCTAACACCACGTTAACGCAAGGGGAAGTGTCGAGTCCACCACCGAGGCGGCAGATCGAGAAACAGTCTGTGATTGACACGCGAACAACCTCTGCGCGCCCTCGACGCTGTGAACGACCGCCACAGCGTCAGGTTTGCGCCAGCATTGACGGAAGTTTCGTTGCGCAGCATTTCGAGCGTGTTAGAAGAAAGACGGAAAACGGGGACAGGACATGCTGTTCTGAACACCCCCGCCGTATCGAGAATGGAGAGGAGTTGCCATGACCAATGTCGTTATCGTTTCCGCGGCGCGGACCGCCGTCGGCTCGTTCGGGGGCGCTTTCGCCTCGACCCCTGCACATGACCTAGGCGCTGCCGTGCTCAAGGCCGTGGTAGAGCGCGCGGGCGTGGACGGGGCCGAAGTCTCGGAGACCATTCTGGGGCAGGTGCTGACGGCGGGTCAGGGCCAGAACCCGGCGCGTCAGGCGCATGTCAATGCGGGCCTGCCCATCGATTCTGCGGCATGGTCGATCAATCAGGTCTGCGGCTCGGGGCTGCGGGCAGTGGCATTGGGCGCGCAACATATCCAGTTGGGCGATGCGGCCATCGTGCTTGCTGGCGGACAGGAAAACATGTCGCTTAGCCAGCATGCGGCACATATCCGCTCGGGCCAGAAAATGGGCGACATGAAACTGATCGACACCATGATCAAGGACGGCCTGTGGGACGCGTTCAACGGCTACCACATGGGCCAGACCGCCGAGAATGTCGCCGAGAAATGGCAGATCACCCGCGAGGAACAGGATACATTTGCCGTGGCCAGCCAGAACAAGGCCGAAGCCGCGCAAAAGGCTGGCAAGTTCGCCGATGAAATCGCGGCCTTTACAGTCAAGACCCGCAAGGGCGATATCATCGTCGATCAGGACGAATATATCCGCCACGGCGCCACGATGGAGGCCATGCAGAAATTGCGCCCGGCTTTCACCAAGGACGGCACCGTGACGGCGGCCAATGCCTCGGGGCTGAATGACGGCGCGGCTGCGGTGATGCTGATGACCGCCGAAGAGGCCGAGAAGCGCGGCCTGACGCCGCTGGCGCGGATCGCAAGCTATGCGACCGCCGGTCTGGACCCGTCGATCATGGGTGTCGGGCCGATCCATGCCAGCCGCAAGGCACTGGCCAAGGCAGGCTGGAAGCCCGAGGACCTGGATCTGATCGAAGCCAATGAGGCGTTTGCCGCCCAAGCCTGCGCCGTGAACAAGGATATGGGCTGGGATGTGGATAAGGTGAATGTGAACGGGGGCGCGATTGCCATCGGTCACCCTATCGGCGCATCCGGTTGCCGGATTCTGAACACGCTGCTGTTCGAGATGCAGCGCCGCGACGCCAAGAAAGGTCTGGCGACATTGTGCATCGGCGGTGGCATGGGCGTCGCCATGTGCCTGGAGCGCTAAGCTGAATTCCGGTTGCGCAATAATCTTGCGCAACCCTTGCTGTTTCGATAGCACTTGTTTCGCAACACATTACACTGAACGGAGGAGACATCATGGCACGCGTGGCATTGGTCACTGGGGGATCGCGCGGGATCGGCGCGGCGATTTCGCAAGCGCTCAAGGCGCAGGGCTGCACAGTCGCGGCAACATATGCCGGCAATGACGAGGCAGCGGCGAAATTCACCGCCGAAACCGGCATCAAGACCTACAAGTGGAACGCTGCCGATTACGAGGCCTCCAAGGCCGGAATCGCGCAGGTCGAGGCTGATCTGGGGCCGATCGAGATTGTGGTCGCCAATGCCGGCATCACCCGCGACGCCCCCTTTCACAAAATGACACCCGAACAGTGGAAAGAGGTGATCGACACCAACTTGACAGGCGTGTTCAATACCATCCACCCCATCTGGCCGGGGATGCGCGAGCGCAAGTTCGGGCGCGTGGTCGTTATCTCGTCGATCAACGGTCAGAAAGGCCAGTTTGGTCAGGTGAATTACGCCGCGACCAAGGCCGGCGATCTGGGGATCGTGAAAAGTCTGGCGCAGGAAGGCGCGCGTTTCAACATTACTGCAAACGCGGTCTGCCCCGGTTATATCGCCACCGAAATGGTCATGGCTGTGCCCGAAAAGGTGCGCGAGAGCATCATCGCTGGCATCCCCGCCGGTCGGCTGGGTGAACCCGAGGAAATCGCGCGCTGCGTGGCGTTTTTGGTGGCTGATGAGGCGGGCTTTATCAGTGGCTCGACCATCAGTGCCAATGGTGCGCAATACTTCGCCTGAAAATACGACACGAACGGAAACGGCCCGCGAGATGCGGGCCGTTTTTCGTTTGGTGGAAAGAACGCTCAGTTGTGGGAGAGGCGCTCGATTTCCTCTTTCAGTCGAAGTTTCTGTTTCTTGAGTTCAGAGATCGCGAGGTCGTCAGTTCCTGGGCTTCGCTGGGCCGATTCGACCATTTCAGACAAGTTTTCGTGTTTGCGGCGAAGCTCTGCAATATGGGAACTCAGTGACATTCAAAATCCTCCTGCTCTGGTTTGAACAGTTTGATTGCACCACAGTGTCATGCGTCTGTCACCTAAAATCGGTGCGACCATTTTGCCCCTGCGCTGGAATCTGCTGTCATGGTGAGCAGGGGTTAAACAACAACCTGTTGCGCCTGTTGCGCCCCGACCCCGAAAACGCGCTTGTAGCGGGCTATTTCGGCATCCGGCCCCATCGCCTTGTTCGGGTTGTCGGACAGCTTGACCGTTGGCCGACCGTTTGCAGCGACCGCCTTGCACACAAGACTGAACGGAGAGAGGCCGTCATCAGGCGCCAGACCCCTGAAATCATTTGTCAAAAGCGTGCCCCAGCCAAAGCTGACCCTGACCCGGCCGTGAAAACGGGCATGCAGAGACTCGATCCGGTCGACGTCCAGCCCGTCTGAAAAGATCACCAGCTTTTCACGCGGGTCCTGACCACGGTCTTTCCACCAGCGGATCGCGGTTTCGGCCCCTGTCGCCGGATCGCCCGAATCAACACGGATACCGGTCCAATCCGACAGCCAGTCGGGCGCGCGTTCCAGAAAGCCCCCGGTGCCGAAAGTGTCGGGCAAAATGATCCGCAGATTGCCCGAATGCTCGGCCTGCCAGTCGGCCAGAACCTGATAGGGGGCCTCGGCAAGGGCCGCATCCGTGGTGGCGAGTGCGGCATAGACCATCGGCAATTCATGGGCGTTGGTGCCAATCGCCTCGACCTCGCGGCGCATGGCAATCAGACAGTTCGAAGTGCCCGCGAAACTGGGGCCAAGCCCTTCGATCATGGCCTGAACGCACCAGTCCTGCCACAGGTAGGAATGCCGCCTGCGCGTGCCAAAATCCGCGATGCGCAAATCCCGGAGCGGTTGCAGGCGTGCGATCTTTTCCCAGACACGGGTCATGGCGCGGGCATAAAGCACTTGCAACTCGAACCGCTTCATCCGCCCCAGAACCGCACGCGAACGCAATTCCATCAGCACTGCCAGCGCCGGGATTTCCCACAGCATCACCTCGGGCCATGCGCCCTCGAAGGTCAGTTCATATTGCTCGCCCACGCGTTCCAGATGATAGGGCGGCAGGCGGAACCCCTCGAACCATTCCATGAAATCGGGGCGGAACATCTGGCGGATGCCATAAAAGGTATTGCCCCGCAGAAAGGTCGACTCGCCGCGCGACAGGGACAGGCTGCGGATATGGTCAAGCTGTTCGCGCAATTCGCCTTCGTCGATCAGGCGTGCCAGTGGCACATGATCCGCGCGGTTGATCAGGCTGAACGTCACCTGCGTATTGCGGTGGTTGGTAAAGACAGACTGACACATCAACAGCTTGTAAAAATCAGTGTCGATCAGCGACCGCACAATGGGGTCGAGTTTCCAGCGGTGGTTATAGACACGGGTCGCGATATCCATGGCTCAGCCGATCGTGATGCCTGCTGCGCGCATATCGTCAATGGCGCGCGCCATCGAGCCGTCGAGATCAATCCCCCGGCACAGTTCCGTCAGCACGCGCACGTCGAACCCCAGACGCGCGGCATCGCGTGCGGACCATGCAACACAGAAATCCGTGGCCAGTCCGACAAGTTCCAGCCGGGTCAGCCCGCGTGTGCGCAGATATCCTTCCAGCCCGGTTGGCGTGCTCTGGTCATTTTCGAAAAACGCCGAATAGCTGTCGATTTCGCGCCGGAACCCCTTGCGCAGGATCAGGTCCGCGCGCGTGGTATCAAGGTCACGGTGAAACGCCGCGCCGTCGCTGCCCTGCACGCAATGATCGGGCCACAGCACCTGCGGGCCGTAAGGGGCGTCGATCACCTCCATCGGGGCGCGGTCTGCATGTTGGCTGGCAAAGGAAGTATGGTCTGCGGGGTGCCAGTCCTGCGTCAGGATCACGGCACCGGCCTTGGCCATGCGCGCGTTGATCCCGGCCACAATCTCGTCGCCGCCTGCGACAGCCAGTGCGCCACCGGGGCAGAAATCGTTCTGCATGTCGATCACGATCAGTGCATGGCTCATGGCACGGTCCTCCTGTCTGGGGAATGGCTACGCGCTGCGCGTCTGCGCGTCAATGCAGATGGCTTGCGCGCAGCGCTGCAAATCCGTAAATGCAGCGCCATGCTGACAGTTGCCGCGTTGTATCATTTCACCCGGTTTGACGATCCTGCCGCCCTGCGCGCGCCACTGCTGGCGCTGGCCAGGGCGCAGGGTGTCAAGGGGTCGCTGCTGATTGCGCGCGAGGGGATCAACGGCACCATCGCGGGCACGCGTGTCGGAATCGATGCGATGCTTGCCCATATCCGCGCACTGCCCGGCTGTGCGGCGCTGGACTGGAAGGAAAGCCCCGCCGAGGATATGCCGTTCGGGCGCATGAAAGTGCGGCTGAAGCGCGAGATTGTCACCATGGGCCAGCCCGAGGTCGATCCGCGCGCGGGCACCGGGCATTATGTGGCCCCACAAGACTGGAACGCTCTGATTTCCGCGCCGGACGTGGCCGTGATCGACACGCGCAATGATTACGAAGTTGCGATTGGGACATTCGAAGGGGCCATAGACCCCAAGACCACCAGTTTCCGCGAGTTTCCCGCATGGTGGCAGGCCAACCGCCACCGTTTTCACAACAAGCGGATCGCCATGTTCTGCACGGGTGGCATCCGCTGCGAGAAATCCACCAATTACCTGCTGTCGCAAGGGGTCGAGGATGTCTATCACCTCAAGGGTGGCATCCTGAAATATCTGGAAGAAGTCCCGCCCGAGCGTAGCCTGTGGAACGGGGCCTGTTTCGTCTTTGACCTGCGCGTATCGGTCGAGCACGGATTGCAACCTGGCCCGCATGTCATGTGTCATGCCTGCCGCCGCCCCCTCTGGCCAGAGGACACCAGACGCCCCGATTTCGAGGAAGGCGTGCAATGTCGCCACTGCGTGGACGAATTCACGCCCGAACGCCGCGCGGCCTTTCGCGAGCGGCAGCGCCAGATCACCCTCGCGCGAGAGCGCGGAGAGCGGCATCTGGGCGTAGAAAACGGGCAGACGCAGAAGATTTGAAACCATATGCGACGCTTGACAGCGGCGCATCACAGGGCCATCGATTGGCAAATTAGATAAATTTATATGTTTCGTGCGCGGAACACCTAAACCCGTAGGGCAAGGCAGGTGTGGTATGATTGGCAAGCAGGGTACAGCGTCCGTCGGGATCGTTATCCGCACAAAGGACCGGCCACTCTTTGTCTTGCGCGCCCTGAGATCGGTTGCCGCCCAGACTTACCGGAACTGGAATATCCTGCTGGTCAATGACGGCGGCGATAAAGCGCAACTCGAAGCCACGCTGGCCAAAGCCGAATTGTCATCTGATCTGACAGAACGGCTGACCTGCGCGCATCTGGACCCCGGCCTAGGGCGCGCAGCCGCATTCAACCATGCAGCGCAGGCATTGTCTTCGGACTTTATCGCCTGTCTGGATGATGACGACACATGGTCGCCAGAGTTCCTGTCCGCACTGACCGCATTCTATCACGACACCAGTGGCACGGTATCTGAACTGGGTGGCGTCCTGTCGCGCGTGACCGCCCTGCGCGAGCAGATCGTCGAGACACCGGCAGGGCCAGAGCTTCGTATCCTTGGCGAGGATAGCCTGCCCGCATCCTTTCGGCGGCCTGAATTCTTTGTAAATGCGTTGGCCTATGCCTGCTACCGGCAGGATCTCTACCCAGTGCAATGGGTGATCCGGCGGGACGCCTTGCTGGAAGTTGGCGGCTTTCCCGAAGAATTTGACGTGATGGAAGACCGTGCCTTCATGAACCGGCTACTGGCACGCTACCGCATGGGGGTTCTGGACCAGCCGCTGGC
>SKRW01000328.1 GCA_007118295.1 Paracoccaceae bacterium
TGACCGATCCTGAACTGCAGCGGTTTCAGACGATGATTGACCGACAAATTCACGATCTTGCACAGAGGATTGACGATGCCCGTGCACGAAAGGATTGGGTGGAGTCAGACGCACTAAGGGAGCGCCTCATCGCGGCAGGTGTCATTGTAAAGATTTCCAATGATGGTGTGTCCACGGAAATCGGTCCTGATTTCGATGCCGGAAAATTGGTATCGCTCTAATGTTGTTAGTCTCTGATAATTGCCCGACGCAGCGTAGCCCCCGACCCGAGGGCGCGCGCGATTTCGTCCCCGCCCTAGGGGGCGGGTCTGGGGCGAAACCGGTTGCGGGCGACCCGCAACTCGATTGCTTTGGTGCGCAATTCGGGCGAGCGATGGTCCGGTTGCAAAGGAGCCACTCATGACCCGCACCCGCCTCACCCTCTACGACACCACACTCCGCGACGGCCAGCAGACGCAGGGCGTGCAATTCTCGACGCCGGAGAAACACCAGATCGCCGCCATGCTCGACCAGCTTGGCATCGACTATATCGAAGGCGGCTGGCCCGGCGCAAACCCCACGGACAGCGAGTTCTTCGCCGCGAGGCCGCAGACGAAAGCCACCCTGACCGCGTTTGGCATGACCAAGCGCGCGGGGCGGTCGGCGGAGAATGATGATGTGCTGGCGGCGGTCCTGAATGCAGGGACAAGTGCGGTCTGCCTTGTCGGCAAGGCGCATGATTTCCACGTCACAACAGCGCTGGGCATCACGCTGGAGGAAAACCTCGACAATATCCGCGCCTCGATCAAGCATTGCGTCACGCAATCCCGCGAGGCGCATTTCGACGCCGAGCATTTCTTCGACGGCTACAAGGCCAACCCCGATTACGCCTTGCAAGCGCTCCACGCCGCCCATGACGCGGGCGCGCGCTGGATCGTGCTTTGCGACACGAATGGCGGCACGCTGCCGAGTGAAATCCGCGCGATCACTGAGGCCGTGATCGCAAGCGGCATCCCCGGCTCACATCTTGGCATCCATTGCCATGATGACACCGGACAGGCCGTCGCCTGTTCGCTGGCCGCTGTGGAAGCGGGCGCGCGCCAGATACAGGGCACGCTGAACGGGCTGGGGGAACGCTGCGGCAATGCCTCGCTGACGACGCTAATCCCGACATTGCTGCTGAAACCCGCCTATGCCGAGCGGTTCGAGACCGGGGTCAGCCGTGAGGCGCTGACCGGGCTCTTGCGCATCTCGCGCAAACTTGACGATATCCTGAACCGCGTACCGCTGCGCTCGCTGCCCTATGTCGGCGCGTCCGCCTTCGCGCACAAGGCAGGGTTGCATGCCAGTGCGATCCTCAAAGACCCCACAACCTACGAGCATATCGACCCCGCGACAGTGGGAAATGCCCGCATCGTGCCGATGTCCAATCAGGCCGGACAGTCGAACCTGCGCATGCGGCTGGAAGATATGGGCATTGCCGTTGCCAAGGGCGATGCGCAACTTGGCGCTATTCTGGAAGATGTGAAGGCGCGCGAGGATATGGGCTATGCCTATGACAGCGCGCAGGCGTCTTTCGAGTTGCTGGCACGTCGCGCGCTGGGGCAGGTGCCCGATTTCTTCGAGGTCAAGCGCTACCGCGTCACGGTCGAGCGGCGCAAGAACAAGTATAACCAGATGGTGTCCTTGTCCGAGGCGGTGGTCGTGGTCAAGATCGGCGATGACAAGAAGCTCTCGGTGTCTGAATCGATGGATGCTGATGGGCATGACCGCGGCCCGGTCAATGCACTGGCCAAGGCGCTGGCCAAGGACCTTGGCCCTTATCAGGCGGCGATTGACGACATGAAGCTGGTCGATTTCAAGGTGCGTATCACGCAAGGCGGCACCGAGGCCGTGACCCGCGTCATTATCGATAGCGAGGACGGGCAGGGGCGGCGCTGGTCCACGGTGGGCGTGTCGCCAAACATAGTCGATGCCAGTTTCGAGGCGCTGCTGGATGCCGTGATCTGGAAATTCCTGCGTGATGGGGTGGAACCATGTCGGACCTGACACCGGACGAGGCGTTTCTGACGCTCTATAGCGATCTGGCCCGCGAGGGGCCGGGGGCGGCGGCGGATCTGGGCTGGGCGCTGTCGGTCGCGGCAACCCCGGCAGAAGCGCGGATTTGCGATGCGGGCTGTGGCTCTGGCGCTGATACCGTGACGCTGGCCAAGGAACGGCCCCGCGCGCGGATCGAGGCTGTGGACAAGACCGGGCAATTCGTCGAGGCCGCGCGCAAGCGCACGGCCCCTTTCGGCGACCGCGTGCAGGTGCGGCTGGGTGACATGGCGCAACTCAGCGGCCCTTATGACCTGATCTGGTGCGCGGGTGCGATCTATTTTCTGGGTATCACGCAGGGTTTGCGCGCGTGGCGCAGTGCCTTGGCCCCCGGTGGCGCCGTCGCCTTTTCCGAGCCATGCCTGTTGCCGCGCCCCTCGGATGCGGCGCGGGCCTTCTGGTCGGTGGATTACCCGCAGATCACGGATATGGCGGGCATTCGCGCGCGCGTGGCCGAGGCTGGCTACCGCGTGCTGGGCGAAAACCTGCAGATCGGTGCGGCGTGGGAAAACTACTACCTGCCGATGGAGCGGCGGATCGCCAGCCTGCGCCCCGGCGCGTCGCCGACGCTGTCGGCCGCCCTTGACACGGCCGAGGCCGAAATCGCGCGCTGGCGTGCCGCGCCCAGCGAGATTGCCTATGCGCTGATGGTCGTAGCCCCGCAATGACGGATCTGGCCGAGATCGTGCGTGCGGGCGACCCGGACCGGCATGCCGCGAGCCTTGCCGCCCCGGAAGGGGCGCGCGCGAAACTCTGGCCGCTTTATGCTTTCAATCTGGAAATCGCGCGCGCGCCCTATGTCACGCAGGAACCGCTGATCGCACAAATGCGGCTGCAATTCTGGGCCGATGTGCTGGACGACATCGACACAGGCGCACCCGCGCGTGCGCATGAGGTCGCAGCCCCCCTGTCCGCGTTGTGGCGGGCCGAGGGGCTGCCCGTCGCGCAGGGGCAGGCAATGATCGCGGCGCGGCACTGGGACATCGCACGCGACCCGTTTGCTGATGACGCAGCATTGGTCGCGCATCTGGACGCAACTGCCGGAAACCTGATGTGGCTGGCCGCGCGCGTTCTGGGCGCGCGCGATGATGCCGAACCGGTGGTGCGCGACATGGCTTTTGCCTCGGGGTTGGCGAACTGGCTGGCGGCGGTGCCTGCGCTGCAGGCGGCAGGGCGTGTGCCGCTGGTGGATGACAGCGACGCTGCGATCAGGGCATTGGCGCAACAGGGATTGGCGCGGTTGACGCGCGCGCGCACACAGCGCGGGCGGGTGCCAAAACCCGCGACGCCTGCGGTGCTGACCGGCTGGCAGGCCGGTGCCGTGTTGCGAAACGCGGGCCGCAACCCCGCGCTTGTGCGGGCCGGAGGGCTGCACAGGTCCGAGTTTGTGCGGCGTGGTGGGCTGTTGCTGCGGGCCTTGTCGGGCCGCTGGTAGCGGCAGCGCGCACGCATTGCGCCTGACGCCCGCTATCTTCGCGCAACTGTGGCCTCTTTCGCACCGACCCTGCCTTGCCAATAAGCCGACCTGCCAGTAGGGTGCGCGCAAATTCCCGCCCCGTCACCGGGGCCGAACGAGTGCCTGCCCGAGAGGGGGCCAATTTACAGGAGCCTTCATGTTCGTTTCGCCCGCCTATGCACAAGATGCCGGTGCCGCCGCTGGTATCGTGTCGATTATTCCCTTTATCCTGATCTTCGTGATCATGTATTTCCTGCTGATCCGCCCACAGCAGAAAAAGATGAAGGAACATCAGGCGATGGTCGGTGCCCTGCGCCGGGGTGATCAGGTGGTGACCCAGGGGGGCATCATCGGCAAGGTCATCAAGGTCAAGGAAGATGGCGAGGCCGAGGTCGAGATTGCAGAGGGCGTAAAGGTGCGCGTGCTCAAGCAGACCATCGCGAATGTGATTTCCAAGACCGAACCGGCTGCGAAAGACTAAGCGCACCTTGAACGGAAACCCTAATCCGGGGGCCTTTGGCTGATGCTGCAAATACCGATGTGGAAACGCATCCTGATCTGGGCGACCTGCGCGCTGGCGCTGCTTTTCGCTGTTCCCAACCTGTTCTATGATCGGGTGGAGCGGCATATTGACGCAACCACCGCAATCGAGATCGGGCAAGGCTCTGACGCGCTCGATGCCGACAAGGCTGGCTGGCCGTCTTTCCTGCCGTCGTTTCTGGTCAATCTGGGACTGGACCTGCGCGGTGGTGCGCATCTCTTGGCCGAAGTTCGGGTCTCGGATGTTTATGCGGACCGTATCGATGGCATGTGGCCGACGGTGCGCGACCGGCTAGCGACGGAACGCAGTATCGTCGGGGCCGTGCGGCGCATGCCGTCGGATGATCCGGGCGAATTGCGCGTGCGTATCGGCAACCTGGATGCCATCGATCAAGCCGCCGGTTTTGCGCGCGAACTGGCGCAGCCGACGCAATCGCTGACTGGCTTCAGCCAGGGGCGCGATCTGGATGTGCGGGTCGAGGGCGAGGATATCGTCGTCACCCTGTCCGAGGCAGAGCGGCAGGCAACCGACGAGCGCACGATGCGCCTGTCGCTTGAAATCATCCGCCGCCGTGTGGACGAGGCTGGCACCCGCGAGCCGACGATCCAGCGTCAGGGATCGGACCGGATCCTGATTCAGGTTCCGGGCATCGGGTCTGCCGAAGAACTGAAAGCGCTGATCGGCACCACGGCGCGACTGACCTTTCACCCGGTCGTGAATGTCACCTCGAACCCGGATGACGTGCCGGGGCCGCGGCAGGTGATCTATCCGTCGATGGATGAGCCGGGCGTCTACTACATTGTCGAACAGACACCTGTGGTGACGGGCGAGCAACTGGTCGATGCCCAGCCCGGCATGGACCAGAACAGCCGCCCCGCCGTCAATTTCCGGTTCAACCCGGCGGGCGGGCGGGCCTTTGGTCTGTATACGGCCGAAAATATCGGCAACCCCTTTGCCATCGTGCTGGACGGCGAGGTCGTGTCCGCCCCCGTGATCCAGAGCCATATTCCGGGCGGGTCGGGTATCATCACGGGCCGGTTCACGGTCGAGGAAACCAGCCGATTGGCGGTTCTCTTGCGCGCCGGTGCGCTGCCTGCGGAAATGGACTTTCTCGAAGAACGGACCGTCGGGCCGGAACTGGGACAGGACAGTATTGATGCAGGCCGGATCGCGGCAATCGTTGCGATGGCTGCGGTGCTGGTCTTCATGCTGGCCAGCTACGGGATATTCGGCGTGATCGCGAATATCGCGCTGCTTTTGAATATCTCGATGATCTTTGCGCTGTTGTCGCTGATCGGTGCCACGCTGACCTTGCCGGGCATCGCGGGGATCGTACTGACCATCGGGATGGCGGTGGATGCGACCGTGCTGATCTTCGAGCGAATACGCGAAGAGATGCGAACGGCCAAAGGCCCTGCGCGCGCAATCGAGCTTGGCTATGAAAAAGCGCTGTCGGCCATTCTGGACGCCAATATCACGACCTTCATCACGGCACTGATCCTGTTTGCTATGGGCTCTGGCCCCGTGCGCGGCTTTGCCGTGACGCTGGGGCTGGGGATCATCACCTCGGTCTTTACGGCCCTGCTGGTCACGCGACTGATGATGGTCATCTATTTCGAGCGTGCGCGCCCGAAGACACTTGTAATCTGAGAGGGGCTGCCCCGTGCGTCTGAAACTTGTTCCACAGGATACCTCGGTTGATTTCTTCCGCCACTGGAAGACCACGTTCGGGGCGTCAATGGTGGCCATGGTGCTCTCGATCATCGTGTTCTTCACGATGGGCCTGAATTTCGGGATCGATTTCCGGGGCGGCACCTCGATCCGCACCGAGGCGCAGGCCCCGGTCGATGTCGCGGCCTATCGCAACGCCATCGCGCCGCTGGGCTATGGGGACGTGGCGATCACCGAAGTGTTCGACCCCGCCTTTGGGCCGGACCGCAACGTGGCCATGGTCCGCATACAGGCGCAGGAAGGGGTCGAGGCGATCACCCCCGAACAGATCACGGCCGTCCGCGAGGCGCTGGTCGAACTCGACCCGACGCTGACCTTTGCCGCGGTGGATTCGGTCGGGCCGAAAGTGTCGGGCGAGTTGGTGCAATCGGCCATCATATCGGTCGTGCTGGCGCTGGCGGCGGTGCTGTTCTACATCTGGCTGCGGTTTGAATGGCAGTTTTCCGTGGGCGCGGTGGCAGCACTTGTGCATGATGTGGTGCTGACAATCGGCATCTTCAGCGCGCTGCAGATCCGCTTTGATCTGGCCATCATCGCAGCCCTGCTGACCATTGTGGGGTATTCGCTGAACGATACGGTGGTCGTGTTCGACCGGGTGCGCGAGAACCTGATCAAATACAAGAAACGCCCGCTGAAAGAAGTGCTGACGCTGTCGATCAACGAGACATTGTCGCGCACGGTCATGACCTCTGTCACCACATTGCTGGCGCTTCTGGCGCTGTTCGTGCTGGGTGGCGATGTGATCCGGGGCTTTGTGTTCGCGATGATCTGGGGCGTGATCGTGGGGACGTATTCATCGGTCTTCGTGGCCTCGGCTGTGCTGCTCCGGCTGGGCGTGAAACGCGATTGGTCCAGAAATTCGGGCGACACGGCGGGCACGCAATTCGGGGTCAAGGAGGGCTGAAATGCGCCTCTCGGAAATCGATTTCGGGGCGGCCCGACCTGTCGAGGGCTATGGGCCGGATTTCTTTCGCATCGGGGGCGCGGCGCATCCGGCACCGCTGCTGATCGTTCCGGGCGCGGTGCGCGACTGGGGCGGATATGCCGATGCCGACGCGCTGCTGGCGCTGGCCGGGCAGGTGGATGTGATCCTGATCGGCACAGGCGGCGAGATTGCGCATATCCCGGTGGACCTGCGCAACCGGCTGGAGGATGCAGGGCTTGGGGTCGAGGCGATGGACAGCCCCGCCGCGTGCCGCACCTATAATGTGCTTTTGTCCGAGCAACGGCGCGTCGCCCTTGCCGTTCTGCCTGTTGGCTGAGGGCACGAAGTGAGTATTTGGGGCAAGATGAAGCACAGGGGCGGGGCTATGCCATGGGGCTGCGCGTAACGGGCGTTAGCGTCGCACGGGGCGGAGTGCCGCTTCTGGACGGGGTCAGTTTCGCGCTGGAGCCGGGTCGGGCACTGGTGCTGCGCGGACCGAACGGGTGCGGCAAGACGACATTGCTGCGGGTGGTCGCCGGATTGCAGCCCGCCCTTGCAGGCGAGATCGACTGCGCCCCGGATGCGATTGCCTATGCCGCGCATGCCGACGGGATCAAGGCGACGCTGAGTGTGGCCGAGAATCTGGGCTTCTGGGCCGCGATCTATGGCACCAGCGGGGCAGTGGCGGCGCTGTCGCGGATGAACCTGCGCGCACTGGCGGCGCGCCCGGCGCAGAACCTGTCGGCAGGGCAGAAGCGGCGGCTGGGGCTGGCGCGGCTGCTGGTAACCGGGCGGCCCATCTGGGTGCTGGACGAGCCGACCGTGTCACTGGATACCGAATCGGTGGCGCTGTTTGCGGATGTGGTGCGCGCGCATCTGGCGCAGGGCGGGATGGCCCTGATGGCCACGCATATCGACCTTGGCCTGCCCGAAGCCACCCTCCTTGATCTGCGCCCCAACAAGGCGCGCCTGCCCGAGCCGGGCGCAGGCGGGTTTGACGAGGCCTTTCTGTGATCGCGCTGCTGACGCGCGACCTGCGGCTGGCGCTGCGGGCGGGGGGCGGCTTTGGGCTGGGGCTGGCGTTCTTTCTCATCCTTGCGGTGCTGGTGCCCCTGGGTGTGGGGCCGGAAACGCAGACGCTGGCGCGGATCGCGCCGGGTATCTTGTGGGTGGGGGCGCTGCTGGCCTGCCTGCTGTCCCTGGATCGGATTTTCGCATTGGATTTCGAGGATGGCTCGCTGGACCTGCTGGCCACGGCCCCTGTGCCGCTGGAGGCGGTCGTCAGCATCAAGGCGCTTGCGCACTGGATCACGACGGGGCTGCCGCTGGTGCTGGTCTCGCCGGTGCTGGGGTTGCTGCTGTTCCTGCCGGGCGAGTCCTATGGCTGGCTGATCGTCTCGCTACTGGTCGGCACGCCGGCACTTTCGGTGATCGGCACATTTGGCGCGGCGCTGACGGTCGGGCTGAAGCGGGGCGGATTGCTGCTGTCGCTGCTGGTGCTGCCGATGTATGTGCCGACGCTGGTTTTCGGGGCAGAAGTGGTCAGCCGGGGTGCGCAGGGGCTGAGCATCGGCACCCCGCTGGCGCTCTTGGCGGGGATAACGGCGGGGGCTGTGGCATTGTTGCCCTTTGCATCTGCCCTTGTCTTGCGGATAAACCTTAGGTGATCCGCAGGCGCGCAGACTTGAGCGCGTCCCGGCGGCAAGATAGGTGAAAAGCATGGCGTCGATCTGGGAATATGCGAACCCGCTGAAATTCATGCGCACGACCGACTGGCTGTTGCCGGTCGTCGCGCTGGCGGCTGTGATTGTGACGGCTACAGGGCTGATCTGGGGATTCTTTTTCACGCCGGATGATTTTCGTCAGGGTGCGACCGTCAAGATCGTGTTCCTGCATGTGCCCGCAGCGATGATGGCGATCAATGCCTGGGTGATGATGCTGGTGGCCTCGCTGGTCTGGCTGATCCGCAGGCACCATGTCAGCGCGCTGGCGGCCAAGGCGGCGGCCCCTGTGGGATTGATCATGACGCTGATCGGGCTGATCACGGGGGCGGTCTGGGGCCAGCCGATGTGGGGCACATGGTGGGCATGGGACCCGCGGCTGACCTCGTTCCTGATCCTGTTCCTGTTCTATCTGGGGTATCTCGCCCTCTGGGCGGCGATTGATGACCCCGATACGGGCGCTGACCTGACGGCGGTGCTGTGTCTGGTGGGCACGGTCTTTGCGGTGCTGTCGCGCTATGCGGCGATCTTCTGGAATCAGGGGCTGCATCAGGGTGCATCACTGTCGGTGGCACCGGGCACGCGGATGGACTGGGCCTACAAGGCCCCGCTCTATGTCTCGATGACGGGGTTCGGGCTGATCTTTCTGGCACTGGTGCTGGCGGGAACCCGCACTGAAATACGCGCGCGCCGGATGAAGGCGCTGGTCGCACGGGAGCGGATGGCATGATGCCGGATCTGGGACGCTATGCGCTGGAAGTGTCGCTGGCCTATCTGGCCTCGCTGGGGCTGATCGGTGGGCTGGTACTGTGGTACTGGCTGCGCGGGCGGGCTGTCCGGCGCGCGCTGAAGGAAATCGAGAGTGATCGGAGCGATTATGGGTAAGTTCAAACCGCTGATGTTTCTGCCGCCCGTGCTGTTCGTGGCATTGGCTGCACTGTTCTGGTTTGGCAACATGCGCGAGGATCGCGATTCACTGCCATCCGCCCGCGAAGGCCAGCCTGCGCCTGCCGTCATGCTGACGCAACTGGCCGACAAGCCGCTGTTCGACGATGCGACCTTGCGCGATGGCGAGGTGAAACTGGTGAATTACTGGGCATCCTGGTGTGCCCCTTGCCGTGCCGAGCATCCGCTGCTGGAAGAACTGGCGCAGGAAGTGCCGGTTTACGGCGTGAACTACCGCGACCAGCCTGACCGCGCGCTGGATTTTCTGGAGGAACTGGGCGACCCCTTTGCCGGGATCGGCGCAGATGCCACCGGGCGCATGGGGCTGGACTGGGGCCTGTATGGTGTGCCCGAAACCTATGTCGTGGCGGGTGATGGCACGGTGATCCTGCGCTTCGCCGGACCGATCACGCGCGACATTGTCGAAAACCGCATTCGCCCCGCGATGGAGCGTGCGGCCGCGCGATGATCGCTTTTTCGCAAGAGCCTGATCTGAGCGGTGATGCGTTCGCAGCAGTGCTGGCCGCATCCGGTCTGGCAGAGCGTCGCCCCACGGATCCGGCGCGGCTGGAGGCGATGTTGCGCAATGCGCAGATCATCGTCACTGCGCGCGAGGATGGCCTGCTTGTCGGGGTGGCGCGGTCGATCACGGATTGGGCCTATTGCCTCTATTGTTCGGATCTGTGCGTGGCCGCGTCGCATCAGGGGCGGGGCATCGGCAAGGCGCTGCTGGCGCAGACGACGCAGGCCGCCCCAAAGGTCAGGAACTGCCTGCTGCTATCTGCGCCGGGTGCTGTCGGGTTCTACGAGGCTGCAGGCTATCCCCGACATGGTGGCGCATTCGTCTTTGCACAGCGCGACCAGTAGCGTCTGACGGGGCACGGCCTTGCGCGGGAACCGCGCCTGCAGTGTCGCACTGGCTACAGGCGCGCGTTGTCGCGCGGCACAACCCTGACCCCGTCGCGCAGCGCATTGGGCGGGAACAGGACAACCGGATCGCCTTCGTCCAGCCCCTCAAGGATCTCGACATGCTCGACCCCGCGCTGGCCCGGCACGACGGTGACGCGCGCCACCTCGCCCTGTGCATCGGCCCGGAACACGGCCCATGAGTCACCTTGCCGAAACAATGCGCCCAGCGGGATTTGCAAGGCATCGTCGCTTTGCCACAGGATCAGATCGACATGGACGCGAAACTGCTCGCCCAAGCCTTCGAAATCTTCGGGCGCAGACAGCATGTCCAGCAGCACATGCACGCGCTGTTCCTCGATCCCGAGTGCCGAGACACGGGTAAAGGCCGCAGGCTCGATCCGGCGCACCACGGCGTCCAGATCGTCTGCCCCACCCCAGCGGGTGACGCGCGCGGATGTGCCGGGGCGCAGGCGCAGCGCGTCGTTCGACAACAGATCGACCCGGATTTCCAGATCCCGCAGATCGCCGATGGTCATCAGCGCCATGCCCGCCGTGACCTGACGCGCGTTGCGGTCGGGAATGTCCAGCACGGTGCCCGTCAGCGGCGCGCGCAGTTGCACGCAGCATTCCCCGGCGGTTCCGCCCGGCAAATCAAGCGCGTCAGGTCCGACAAGTTGCGCGCGCGCGCGGGTCAGGGATGCCATGCTCAGGCTGCGCTCTGCCTCGGCGCTGGTCAGGGCCTGCCGCGCCTGTTCCAACTCTGCCCTCAGGTCATCCAGCATGCGCTGGGGGATGGTGCCTGCACGCGCCAGCCCTTCGCCGCGCGCATACTGGCTTTGTGCGTGTTCCAGCGCGAGGGTGGCGCGGGTGATATTTGCCTCTGCCACATTGATGGCGGCTTCGGCCTCGGCGACGGCGGCTTCGGCCTGCGCGCGTGTCCGCGCGTCCATCAGTTCGGGCGAGGCGGGCTGGATCACGGCGACCACAGTCTCGCCCTGCACAACGGCATCACCAACCTGCACCGGCGCGCGTGTCGTGGTGCCCGAGATGGGCGAGGTTATGACATAGGGCTCGCGCACGCGGGTCATGCCTTCGGTGCTCAGCCGTACTTCCAGCGGCGCGCGCGTGGCCTGCGCCAGATCGACAGCCAGCGGTTCGGGGCGCAGCGCCCAGACCAGCGCGCCGCCCAACAGCAGGGCGACCCCACTGCCAATGATGATGCGCATGCGTGACATCCTGTTTTTCCTTTCTCGCTTTCAGTCGCGCGCCTTGAGCGCCGAAACCAGATCGACCCGGTCAAGTCTGCGTCGCACGATCAGAACCGCCCCAAGCGAGCCGACCAGGACGACAAGGCCCGCCATTGCATAGGTGCGCCGCGAAATGACGAAAGGCATCTGCACCACATCGGTCGAGATGGCCGCGACCATGCCTTGCGCAAACTGATATCCAAGCACCCATCCCAGCGGGACCGCGACAAGGGCCAGCAGCATCATCTCGCCGACCAGCACATAACTCACCTCGCCACGGGTAAAGCCCAGAACGCGCAGCGTGGCCAGTTCGTGGCTGCGTTCGGATAACTGGATGCGCGCGGCATTATAGACCACGCCAATCGCAATCAGCACGCCCACGCCGGTATATATCACAACCATGGTCAACAGGCTTTCGGCAATCGAGGCGTCGAACTGGCGGCGCACCTCTTGCCAGTCGGCCAGCCCTGCGACGGCGGGCAATGTCTTGAGCCGTGCTTGCAAGGCCGACATCTGCGCGGCATCGATCAGCAGATGGATCTGGTTCACCTGTGGCGCGACCTGCATTGCCTGAAACAGCGCCGACGCCGCGATATGCGCTTCGCCGCCCAGACTCTGGTGGATAATCGCGCTCACCGGCAGGTCCAGCACGGCGCGTGGCGGGGACAGCAACGCGACCCGCACGCGGTCGCCGGGGACAAGACCCAGATCGCGTGCCACAAGCTCGGGCAGGATCACACCATGGTCCGGCAGGGTGACCGGCCCTGCCACGTCATCAATGACGCGCGCCAGTGATGCGCCTGCGAAGTGGCCCTGCAGCGCGCTTTGCCGGGACAGATGCCCATGCGACAGGCGCGCGGGAACCGCATAGGCCCCTTCGGCATGCAGCACCCCCGGCAAGGCATAGGCATCGCGGACGGCCTGTTCGGGCTGGGTGCTGGCCAGTGTCAGTGTGATATGCTGGCGGTTGCCCTGCTCGAACACCCGCTCGCGCACCAGATCGATGGCATCGAACAGGAAATAGGACGACACCAGCACCCCGACCGAGACGGAGACCCCCAGCAGCGTGATCGCGGCCCGCCCCGGCCAGCGCAGGATTGACCGCAAGATCATCATGCTGGTCTGACGCAGGCCCAGCGCCGCGATTCCCCGGTCCAGTCGCCCGCGCGAAAATCGGGGCGGGGCAGGGGGCGACATGGCCTCGGCCGGGGGCAGGCGGATGGCAGCATAGGTCGCGCGCGCTGCCCCGATAAGTGTGGCGGCCAGCGCCAGCCCGCCTGAAATCAGCATGCTGCCCAGCGCCGGGTCGCGGATCAAGAAGGGAAAGCGGAAGAAATCACCATAGATGGCCAGCATCCCCTCGCCCAGCCACCAGCCAAAGCCCCAGCCGATGGCTAGCCCGCCCATGCCGATCAGCCCCGCCAGCTTGAGATATTGCGCACCGATTTCCCAACGCGTGTAGCCCAGCGCGCGCATCAGCCCGATCTGCGGGCGTTCCAGCGCGATCAGCCGACCCAGCACCATATTGACCAGAAATGCCGCCACCACCAGAAAGACCGGCGGCAGGAACACCGCCAGCGCGCCAAGCTGTTGCAACTCGCTGTCCAGAAAGGCGTGGCTGGTCTGGCGCGCGCGGGTCTGTGTGCCAGTGCCGCCATAAGGGTCCAGCAACCGGTCGGTTCGGGCGATGATGGCCTGTTCATCGGCCCCGTGCATCAGCCGCAGCGCGATGTCATTGACCGCGCCCTGCATGCCCTTGAGGGCAGCGGCGGAAGGTTCATTCATCCAGATCAGCCCGAACGCGCGGTCATCGGGCATGATCGCGCCCGGTGCCGTCGTGTAGATGAATTCAGGCGACAGCAGCCAGCCGGTCACCTGCAACTCGCGCAACTGCCCGTTAAGCACGGCGCGAAACCGCGCTCCCGGCACCAGCCCATGCGCCTGCGCAAACGGCTCGTTCAGGGCGACCTCATCCTGCCTGTCCGGGTCAGGCAGACGCCCGTGACGCACCAGCGGCAGGTTCAGACCGGCATCGCGCCGGGCCGGGACCGACAGGATCAGTCCCATCACGGGCGCGTCCATCCCGTCGATATCCAGAACGGCATGAAAGCTGATCCGCCCATCGACCTGCGCGACACCGGGAATGGCGGCAATCTCGTCCAGCAGCGCGCGCGGCGCGCGTGTGGTCGTGACGAACAGATCGGCAAAGCGGAAACGGTCGTAATAGGCCGCTTGCGTCGCAAGCAGCGTGCGCTGCGTGCCTTGCGCGGCCACCATCACCATCACCCCACAGGCCAGCACCAGTGCAATCGCAAGGGCCTGCGCCCAGATCTGGCGCATGTCGCGCAGCAGTTTACGGTCCAGCGCCCTCACCACGACACCTGTGCAGGGGCAACCGGGTCCGGGTTGACCTCGTCGCGGATGACGCGGCCATCGGCCAGCACGATCACCCGATGCGCAATGCGCTGGATATCGGCATTATGCGTGATCAGGACCACGGCCGTGCCAAGGTTGCGATTCACATCGCACAGTGCCTCCAGCACCTGAATGCCGGTCTTGCTGTCCAGCGCGCCGGTCGGTTCGTCGCACAGCAGAACCTCGGGCTGTTTCGCGATGGCCCGCGCAATCGCCACGCGCTGCTGTTCGCCCCCCGAGAGTTCCGAGGGGAAATGGTCCATCCGCGCGCCCAGACCCACGATATCCAGCGCCTGTTCGGGGGAAATGGGCTTGCGTGCGATTTCGGTCACCAGTGCCACATTCTCGCGCGCGGTCAGGCTTGGCACCAGATTGTAGAACTGGAACACGAAACCCACATGGTCGCGCCGAAACCGGGTCAGATCGGCGTCAGAGGCGCGGGTCAGATCACGGTCGCGGAACTGCACCTGCCCCTCGGTTGGCAGATCAAGCCCACCCAGAATGTTGACCAGCGTCGATTTCCCCGACCCCGACGCCCCCAGCAGCACCACCATCTCGCCTTCGGCCAGCGTCAGGCTGACCCCGCGCAGGGCCTGCACGGCAACACTGCCGGTGCGAAAGACACGGGTGACATCGCGCAACTCGAAAACCGGGCGCGAAATTTGGGCCAGATTTGACATGGCGCGACCCTCTCAGAACCCGCGCAATGTCGCGTTGACATGGGTCAACTATCGGCGCTTTGCAGGGTGTATGGCAGCGTTTCTGCCGAAACAGCGTGCCGCGAACCGGATCAGGCGTCAAGGATGGCCCGCATTGCAAGAACCCGCGCGCGCGGCGTCACACCTGACGGGCATAGATATCGCCTGAATTCGCGCATTGTGGCAGGGATCCCAAAGTCCGGTGCATCGCCTCGGGGGCAAGCCATCTGTCATGGTGCCAGGCATGTTCCTCGCCCAGACTGTAGTTGTATTCGTATCGGCCCAAACCGGCGAGTCGCGACAGGCAGGCATGTGCCGCATTGCGCTGAATCATCGTGAACTCGAAGGACAGGGCGGGCAGGGGCGTGCTCAAGCCTTGCAGCACGGCAGGCTCATGCCCTTCCACGTCGATCTTGACAAAATCGGGGCGGCCATAGCGCGCGATCAGCGCATCAAGCGTCGTCACCGGAACCGTGACGCTGTCCTCCCAGACCTGATCCTGCCAGCCTGGTGCGCCCGCGGCGGCCGTGATGAAACCGGTGTTCAGTGTGGAAACGGTCGGGTTGCGCAGATTCAGGTGCAGCACCTGTTCGCCCTGTCTGGCCCCGGCGGCAACAGGCAGCAGAACCGCATCGGCAGATTTCCTGTAGAGCAGCCGCAAGGCACGGAATACATGCGGTTGCGGTTCCAGCGCGACAACCGATGCGCCAAGCCTGAGAAAGCTGCCGGTCCGGTCGCCCAGATGCGCGCCGATGTCAAAGACACGCGCACCGGGGCCGACAAGGTGCGCATGGAACCGGTCCATCCGTGCCGTGCGTTCCGTGTCGCGGTAGTAGATGTCCAGCGACCGGCCAATCGCTGCTGCCAGCGGGGTCCGGTTTCCGGGGATCGGTTTGCGCGTGCTGCCTGTCATCTCGCCTCTGTTTCCGGCCCCTGTTGCCACGCATCGGGCGCTCGCGCGGAGCACAGAATCGGCATGCGGTCACTGCGAGCAGCGCCGCACTGCACGTTCCAGCGCGGTCAGGAAGCGCGATCTGTCAGCTTTCTGGAATGCGCGACCGGACCCCTGCCGGAACGGGTCCATGGCGCGCAGATCGGTCATCAGATCGCGTGTCGCGAGAATATTGCCGATATTCGCCGACGTCAGTTCATCGCCATCATGTTTCAGAACCTGCGCGCCCGCCTCGACACAGCGCGCGGCCAGCGGGATATCGCTGGTGATCACGATATCGCCGGGTCCGGCACGCTCGGCGATCCATTTGTCGGCCTCATCCGGTCCCTCGGCCACGATGATCGATGTCACAAGGGGGTTTTCTGACGGGCGAATGCCCCCGTTCGAGACAATGAAGATCGGCATCCGGTGGCGCGTGCCCACGCGCTCGACCTCGGATTTGACGGGACAGGCATCGGCGTCCACATAGATTGGCATTGGCATCGTCTTTCGCTTGGTACGCGGCGCGCGCAGAAGGGGGTGACGCCCCCGGTCTGAAGCGCCAGCCTGAGGCAGCCCTAGCCCAGATATGCGCGCAAAAGCCAGGCGAATTTCTCATGCGTCTGGCCGCGGCCAATGGCCAGATCCTGCGTCAGCAGGTCGCCATGTTCCTCGGCCACTGCCGCTGTGCCTGCCAGCGTCGCGGCAACAGTTTCCTGCGCATGTGCCAATGCCTCGACCATCTGCTGGGCCGTGGCATGGCCATCATGCTCGGCCACTTTCGAGCGTTTCAGCATCGCGGCCAACTGCCCCTCGGCATGACCACCCAGCGCCTTGACGCGTTCGGCCAGATCATCCTGCGCGGTGAAATGATCCTCATAGATTTTCTGGAACAGGTCATGCAGCGGGCCAAAGGCCATGCCGGTGACGTTCCAGTGGAAGTTCTGCGCGAGCATGGTCGTGACGGCCGTTTCGGCCACACACTGGTTCAGTGCCTCGCAGATCGCTTCTTTTGCGGAAACGGTCAGGTGTTGTGCTGTCTGGGTCATGGGCCCCTCCTGTGTCGTGTTGCAAATGGGGGTATATCAACACGGGACTGGCTGGCGACACGCTGGCTACCCCGCTTGGGCAAAGGTAGGCCAGCGCTTCGGCGCTTTCAAGACATTTTTAGAAAGATTCTAAATCCGGGCA
>SKRW01000095.1 GCA_007118295.1 Paracoccaceae bacterium
GCTTCCAGCGCCTGCAGGGTTTCCACGTCCAGATCGTTGGTCGGCTCGTCCAGCAGCAGCACATTGCCGCCAGAGCGCAGGAGTTTCGCCATATGGACGCGGTTGCGCTCGCCGCCCGACAGAAGCCCGACCTTCTTCTGCTGGTCGCCGCCCTTGAAGTTGAAGGCGCCGACATAGGCGCGGGAGTTGACCTCGGCATCGCCGAGCATGATGACGTCGAGCCCGTCCGAAATTTCTTCCCACACGGTTTTATTCGCATCCAGCGCATCGCGGGACTGGTCGACATAGGAGAGTTTCACCGTGTCGCCGAATTCCACTGTGCCCGCGTCGGGCTGTTCCTGCCCGGTCAGCATGCGAAACAGCGTTGATTTGCCCGCGCCATTGGGACCGATCACGCCGACGATCCCGCCGGGGGGCAGGGCGAAGGACAGGTCTTCGATCAGCAGGCGGTCGCCATAGCCCTTTTTCAGGCCCTCGATCTCGATCACTTTCGCGCCCAGACGCGGACCGTTGGGGATGATGATCTGCGCGCGCCCGATCTTTTCGCGCTCGGATTGGCTGGCCTTTTCCTCATAGGCTGCGATCCGGGCCTTGGATTTGGTCTGGCGGGCTTTGGCACCCGCGCGGATCCATTCCAGCTCGCGCTCCAGCGATTTCTGGCGCGCCTTGTCCTCGCGCGATTCCTGGCTCAGGCGCTTGGCCTTCTGTTCCAGCCACGCGGAATAGTTGCCCTCATAGGGGATGCCGCGGCCGCGGTCGAGTTCGAGGATCCAGCCAGTGATGTCATCGAGGAAATAGCGGTCATGGGTGACGATCAGGATCGTGCCCTTGTAGGCGATCAGGTGCTTTTGCAGCCATGCGATGGTTTCGGCGTCAAGGTGGTTGGTCGGCTCATCCAGCAGCAGCATGTCGGGCGCTTCCAGCAGCAGCTTGCACAGCGCCACGCGGCGTTTCTCGCCGCCCGACAGGGTTTCGACCGAGGCCGTGTCGGGCGGGCAGCGCAGGGCCTCCATCGCGACATCGATCTGGCTGTCGAGATCCCAGAGGTTTTCGGCGTCGATCTGGTCTTGCAGGGCGGCCATCTCGTCGGCGGTTTCGTCCGAGTAGTTCATGGCGAGTTCGTTGTAGCGGTCGAGTTTGGCCTGCTTTTCGGCCACGCCCAGCATGACATTGCCGCGCACATCAAGGGTTTCATCCAGCGCGGGTTCCTGCGGCAGGTAGCCCACTTTTGCGCCCTTGGCGGCCCAGGCCTCGCCGGTGAAATCCTTGTCCTGCCCGGCCATGATGCGCAAGAGCGTCGATTTGCCCGCGCCATTCGCGCCGACAACGCCGATCTTGACGCCGGGCAGGAAGTTCAGGCGGATATTCTCAAAGCATTTCTTGCCGCCGGGATAGGTCTTGGACACACCATCCATGTAGTAGACATATTGGTAGGACGCCATGGGACTTGCTCCGTCTGGGAAGGGGTTTCCTTTCCCCTACAAGTGGCGGGGGTGGCGTGCAAGGCTTGCGCGGGCTTATGTCGGGTGCAACAGCGCCAGTGCCGTGATGGCACCGCTGGTCAGCAGGCTGGCGGCAAGCGTGAAGCGGCCATTCCAGCGGGTGCCGATGGTCCATGCCGATGCGCCCACCAGTCGCCCCACCAGCATGGTCGCCGCCGCCGCCGAGGTCGAGCCGACCGCCAGCCCCCAGCCCGTCACAAAGGCCAGCGCCAGCAGACTGGGGTTCAGCCCCAGCACCTGTGGCTGGGCAAGGATCGCCGACAGCGCCGCGACACTGATCAGCGGGTTCAGCCCGGCCTGCCCCAGCAACACCACGGCCCAGAGGCACAGGGCCGGTATGATCGCGACAGGCAGCGACTGGCCCAGCAGGGCAAGCAGGGCGTCTTGTGGCAGGAGGCTGGCAATCAGCGTGCCGCTGAGGGCGGCATTGCCCAGCACGGCCACTTCGTTGCGTTGCAGCGGGACATCCTGCGACAGGTAGCCGGTGATGCGCGCGCGCGCATCCGCGCGCTCGAAGATCAGGAACAGCGCGATGGCCGTAAGCGGCACGAACAGGATGACCCCATGCACCAGATTGCCCGGTGTCGCATAATCGACAATCGCGGCCAGCGCAGAGAGCAGGATCAGCAGGGCAAAGACCGGGGTCAGCGCCGCCCATTGAAAGGGCTCTGCCGCTGGCGGTGCAGAGGCCGGGCGCGGGGCCATGTCAAAGAACCGCCCCATGCCAAGGACCATGGCCGCCAGCCCCAGCCCCGCCGCCATCATCAGCCGCCAGTCCGCACCGGCGATGGTCGTTGTGGTGATGGCAAAGGCGACTGTCAGCGGGCACCAGAACATCACGACTGAAAACCCGCGCAGCAGCGACAGCATCATCCGGCGTTCGCGTCGTTTGGCCATGTCGGGGGGCAGCGGGTCGCCCTGCGCGGCCTTGACCAGCCCGCCCATCAGCGGCAGCACTCCGAAATTCAGCACCGCCCCGAACAGTGTGGTTCCCCCTGAAAGCGCGAAGTAGCGCCGCCCCGGTGGCTGCCTGACCAGCATCGTGCCTGCCGAGATAAAGGCCGGGTTGCGGGTGATGGCGGCCTGCAGCATGCCCAGCGACGCGAACAGAACCATGATGAAACTGCCGCGAAAGGCCGCGTTGCGCAGATCCGCGACCGGGGTCTGTGACAGGGTTGCAACTGCAATGCACAGTGCAGCCCCGACACCAAGGTGGACCAGCGTCGTCTTGCGCAGGGCGCGCAATTCAAGGGCCAGATAACCCGCAACTGCCCCGATTGCGAGGTCCTGCATGTTCAGCTCGAGGATCGCTGTGCCCAGCACCGCGACCCATGCAAGCGCCATTGCCGCGCCCGAGGCCCACCCCAGCCAGCCCGGTGGGGTGGTCGTGGTCACGCGGGCGCATCCGGGTTTGCGGGGATGATCAGGGCATCCAGCGCGACAGCGCCTTCCCCTTCGGGGCGGATCAGAATCGGGTTGATCTCGATACTGTCAATCTGTGCGGCCTGTCCTGCACCCAGCACCGACAATGCCGACAGGGCAGCCGCAGCGGCAGCAATGTCGCAGACGGGATGGCCCCGCGCCCCTTGCAGCAACGGGGCCGAGCGCAGGCGCAGGATCATTGCGCGGGCCTCGTCATTGGTGACGGGCGCGCGGTGCAGGACCACATCCTGCATCACTTCGGCAAAGATACCACCCAGACCGACCATCGCAACAGGGCCGACGACCGGGTCCACCCGCACGCCCATGATCAACTCCTGCCCCGTGCCCGCCATTGGCGACACCAGCACGCCGTCCAGCCGCGCATCGGGCGCGTGGCGTTCGGCGGCCTGCAACAGGTGGGCATGGCCCGCGCGCACGGCATCGGGTGTTTCCAGCCCCAACAACACGCCGCCGATCTCGGTCTTGTGGGGAATATCGCCCGAAACGAGCTTCATCACCACAGGCAGGCCTATGTTTTCGGCGGCAGTGACCGCCTCATCCGCGCTCTGGACCAGCCGCTCGGGCAGGACTGGCACGCCTGCCGCTGACAGGAGCTGCTTGGCGGCGAATTCGCTCAGGCCCGTGGCGGGGATATCTGGCACACCGTCCGGCAGCGGGGGCGGGGCCGCGCGGGGCGCACGGTCAAAGGCCTCGGCCAGATCGGCAAGGGCGGCCATGGCCGCCACGGCGCGGTCCGGGTCGGCAAAGACCAGCAGCCCGTCGCCCTCATGCGCGGCGCAGGTGGCGTCATCGGCGGTGATGACCAGCGCATGCGGGCAATGTGCGTAGATGGGTTGCGCGGCTTTCAGGGCGGCGCGCAATTGCGGCCCCAGCACCTTGGATGCAGGCCATGAGGTGAAGAAGGACGCCAGCATGTCGTAGCCGCCGTCGCGCACCATGCTTTCCAGCCCGTCGCTGACAAGGGTGAAATCATTGACGGCATTGGCCGTGACATCCAGCGGGTTGGCGAACGCGCCCAGCGGGTTGCGGGCCAGCATCCGCGCTTGCGCCTCTGGCGGCATTTCGGGCGTGGACAGCCCGTGATGCGCCGCGCTGTCGGCCAGAATGACGCCTGCACCGCCCGAGATGGTCAGAATCCCCATCTTGCGCCCACGGGGCAGGGGGGCATGGCTGGCCGCATAGATCGTATCAAGCAACTGGTCGGTTGTCCGGCAGCGCACCACGCCGAATTCGCGCAGGGCCGCATCGAACACATCATCCGCAGCCGCCAGCGACGCCGTGTGCGACGCCGCGGCCTGCGCGCCCGCGTCCGAAGTGCCGACCTTCATCAGCACGACAGGCTTGCGCGCCTGTCTGGCGCGTTCCAGTGCGGCGAACAGCAGATCGGGGTGATTCACCCCTTCCAGATAGACGCCGATCACATCGGTGCCGGAGTCGGTGACCAGATAGTCGATCACTTCGGCCACACCGATATCGGCCTCGTTCCCGGTCGAGACCCAGTAATTCACGCCAATCCGGCGCTGGCGCGCGCGTTCCACCAGATGCGTGCCATAGGCCCCGGATTGTGTGACCAGCCCCACGCGCCCCGGCAGCGGCATGCCGTTTTGCAGCGCACTGCTGAAGGTCGGGCAATGCCCGATGGCGGCATGGAACATGCCCAGACAGTTCGGCCCCAGCAACCGCACCCCCAGATCGCGGGCGCGGGTGGCAAGGGCGTGTTGCAGGGCGGCACCCTCGGCCCCCATCTCGGCAAAGCCAGCCGTGAAGATGACAGCCCCCTGTGCGCCTTGGGCGGCGACCGCTTCCAGCGACTCGATCAGTTTGGGTGCGGCCACGGCCAGCAGCGCGCAATCGATGCGTCCGGGCAGGTCGGCGACACTGGGATAAGCGGTATAGCCCTGAATCTCAGTGCGATTGGGGTTCACCGGATAGAGTGCCCCGGCAAAGCCCGCGCGGCGGTAATAGTCCACGGGCCGCCCGCCGATCCGTGCCGGATCGGCCGAGGCCCCCACGATTGCAACAGCCCGCGGGGACATCAGCGCATCAAGCGAAGGTCTGGTCATGGGTGCTCCTTGTCGGAATCGGCGGTCGAGAGGGGTGCGCGAAACAATGCGCGCCCGATGCGCTGGCCCACGCCCGCAAGTTCCTGCCCCAGCA
>SKRW01000008.1 GCA_007118295.1 Paracoccaceae bacterium
GCGTGTCGCACAGGATCGCACCGCGCTGCAACGTGCTGAAATGGTCGGCCCAGTCATGGTTGATAAAGCCCATGACGTTCTGGCGCACAGTGGTCGCGGGGCGCTCGGCCTGGTATTCGGGCGTATCCTGCGCACGCAGGATGGATGGCATCGCCACAGCCCCCAGCGCCAGAACCCCGGTGGACAGTAACGAGCGACGCGACATCGGGGCGAGAGTCATGGGGCGAGGATCCTTCACATGTGTATTTACCGCGTGATGGCCCGTGAAGAGCGGGAATGCAACTCACGACGTCGTGGGGTGGGGGGGGAGGAGAGCCTGTTGCGGGCATTGCCCGCGCGGAATCAAGGCCGAAGGCCGCCGCGCAGCGCCGGGCCGCCCCCGGCACGGCGATTTGGCTACCACCAGCGCAAAGCTCTGATTTTTTGCGGATCTGGCCAGCATAAACTGCGCTGATCAAAACGCAGATCGCCATACCGCGGCCCGACGCTGCGCGGCTGCACACCCGAAAGGGCTATCGCTGCAAGGTCCCCCAAAGCCCCCCTCACCCAAGCGTCACCAGCGCATGCCGCTTTTTCCCGGCGGTCAGCTTCAGGGGCGCGGACAGATCCTCGGCCCCCACCAACTGGCCCGGATCCGTCACAGGGGCATCATTTGCGCGCGCGCCGCCCTCGGCGATCAGGCGCTTGGCGTCCTTGCCGGATTTTGCCAGCCCCGCACGCACGAACAACTGCGCCATCGACAAGCCATCAGACAGATCTGCCGCACTCAGCGCGAGGGTCGGCAGGTCATCCCCTGTCCCGCCTTTCTCGAACACGTCGCGCGCGGTGGCCTCGGCGGTCTGTGCGGCGGCGGCACCGTGGCACAGGGTCGTGACCTCATTGGCCAGAATGATCTTGGCCGCGTTGATCTCGGACCCTTCGAGTGCGCCAAGGCGGTTGCACTCCTCGACCGGCAGTTCGGTGTAGAGTTTCAGGAACCGGCCCACATCGGCATCGGTGGTGTTGCGCCAGAATTGCCAGAACTCATAGGGCGAGAGCATATCGGCATTCAGCCACACGGCACCGCCCTGTGACTTGCCCATCTTGCGCCCGTCCGAGGTGGTCAGCAGCGGCGTGGTCAGGCCAAAAATCTCGGCATCGGCAATCCGGCGGGCCAGATCGATCCCGTTCACGATATTGCCCCACTGATCCGACCCGCCCATCTGCAACAGGCAGCCATGACGACGGTAGATTTCAACGAAATCATAGGCTTGCAGGATCATGTAGTTGAATTCGAGGAAGCTCAGCGACTGTTCGCGGTCCAGCCGCGATTTCACCGATTCAAAGCTTAGCATCCGGTTGACCGAGAAATGCCGCCCCACATCGCGCAGAAAATCGAGGTAGTTCAACCCGTCCAGCCATTCGGCATTGTTGAGCATGATCGCATCGGACGGCGCGTCGCCATAGGTCAGGTATTTCGCGAAAACCTGTTTCATCCCGTCGATATTGGCGTCAATCGCGGCGGCATCCAGCAGCGGGCGCTCTTCCGACCGGAAACTTGGGTCGCCCACCTTGGTGGTGCCGCCACCCATCAGCGTGATCGGCTTGTGGCCGGTTTTCTGGAACCAGCGCAGCACCATAATGTTCAGCAAATGCCCCACATGCAGCGATTTCGCGGTCGCGTCATAACCGATATAGGCCGGCACAACCCCCTTGATCAGCGCATCGTCAAGGCCCTGAAGATCGGTGCAATCGGCAAGGAAGCCGCGCTCTTGCATCGTGCGGATGAAATCGGATTTCGGCGTGTAGGTCATTTTCGCTTGTCCCGGCTGGCAGAATGGGGCGATCTATAGCCCTGCGCGCATGCAAGGGAAAGCCCATGTTGAAAGCCGAAGTCCAGCCTGTGCTGGGGATGATGTCGGGCACATCCTTTGACGGGGTGGATGCAGCGATGCTCGACACGGATGGCGAGCAGATTGCGGGCTTTGGGCCAACGGCCTTTCGCCCCTATACCGAGGACGAGCGCGCCGTGCTGCGCGCCGCCATGGGCCGATGGCCCGGCGAGGCGGGGGTCGAAGCGGCTGCCGAGATCATCGAGACCGCCCATGCCGAGGTCATGGCCCGCTTCGAGACTGCGGCGCTGGCCGGGTTTCATGGCCAGACGCTGGCGCATGATCCGGGCGGGCGGGGCACGCATCAGGCCGGATCGGGTGCCGTGCTGGCGCTGGTGTCGGGCGTGCCGGTAGTGTGGGATTTCCGCACATCGGACGTCAAACTGGGCGGGCAGGGCGCGCCCCTGGCCCCGTTCTATCATTTCGCGCTGGCCCGCCATATCGGGGCCGATGCGCCGCTGGCCTTTCTCAATCTCGGCGGCGTCGGCAATCTGACATGGGTGGACCCGCGCAAGACCCGCCCCGACGAGGAAGACGCGCTGCTGGCGCTGGATACAGGCCCCGCCAATGCACCGCTGGATGACCTGTGCCACGCGCGTCTGGGGATCGCGCGCGACGAAGGCGGCGCACTGGCCGCAAGAGGCGCTGTCGATGCCGATGTGGTTGCCGCTTTCCTGCAAGAGCCGTTCTTTTTCCGCATGCCGCCCAAATCGCTGGATCGGGGGTTTGCCGATATGCAGGCCCGTGTCGCACATCTGGCCGATGCTGATGCGCTGGCCACCCTGACCGAATGCGCCGCAAGCGCCGTGTCCGAGGCGCTTGGCTTTTGCCCCATCCCGCCCGAGCGCGTGCTGGTCTGCGGGGGCGGGCGTCACAATGCGCATCTGATGGCCGCGATTGCGGCGCATCTGCCATGCCCGGTCCTGCCGGTGGAGGCGGTGGGGCTGGATGGCGACATGATCGAGGCGCAGGCCTTTGCCTATCTTGCCATGCGCGTGGCGCGGGGCCTGCCGACGTCCTGCCCGTCCACCACAGGGGTTGCCGCGTCGGTCGGCGGTGGCCAGATCAGCGCGCCGTGACCCACTGGCGGGAGTGCCCGGAATGCGGTATGATGTGATCACCTGAGCGGAGATGTAACCCATGCAGGATATCGACGACGACCGCCCCTCGCCACCGTTGGACAAGCCCTCAGAACCGCTCTGGCAACGGCTGATCTATATGCTGATCATCGCCGCCATGATTTCGATCGCGCAATCGATCCTGTTCCTGATTGCCGTGGTGCAGATCATTGTCCTGCTGATCGATCAGCGCCAGCCCAATGAACGGCTGGCCGATTTCGGCTGCATGGTGGGCGCATGGGTTGCCAAGGCTGCGCGCTACATGGCGGTTGCGACCGATGCCAAGCCCTGGCCGTTCAAGGATATGGACTGAGCTTGCAGTGGGCGGCCATGCGGCCTAAGTCTCGGGCAGATCGCAACCCCGGAGACAGACATGGCCCTTGACCAGCTTACCCATACCCAGACCGAATTCGGCGACCTGCCCGACTGGGACCTGAGCGCGCTTTATGCTGCGCCGGACGCGCCCGAATTCGCCCGCGACCTGGAGTGGCTGGAGCGCGAAGGCAAAGCATTCGCAGAGACTTATGAGGGAAAGCTCGCGTCGCTGGATGCGGCTGGCATGCTGGAATGCGTACAGCGCTACGAGAAGATCGACAGCGTGGCGGGGCGGATCATGTCCTATGCCGGGCTGCGCTACTACCAGAACACAATCGACCCTGATCGCGCCAAGTTCATGGCGGATGCACAGGACCGGGTGACTGTCGCAACCACGCCACTGGTGTTTTTCACGCTTGAAATGAACCGCATCAATGATGCGGATTTTGATGCGCTGCTGGATGCCAATGCCGATCTTGCACGCTTCCGCACCCTGTTCGAGCGCATGCGCGCGATGCGCCCCTACCAGCTTTCGGATGAGCTGGAGCGCTTTCTGCACGATCAGTCGATGGTCGGGGCCGCCGCGTGGAACCGGTTGTTTGATGAAACAATGGCCGGGCTGGAATTCGAAGTCGAGGGCGAGGAAGAGCCTTTTGGGCTGGAGGCAACGCTCAACCTGCTGACCGACCCTGACCGCGCCCGCCGCGAAGCGGGGGCGCGCGCGCTGGTAGAGGTGTTTTCACGCAATATCAAACTCTTCTCGCGCGTTCATAATACGCTCACCAAAGAAAAAGAGATCGAGGATCGCTGGCGCAAGATGCCCACGCCCCAGACCGGGCGTCACCTTGCCAACCATGTCGAGCCTGAAGTGGTCGAGGCGCTGCGCAATGCCGTTGTCGCCGCCTATCCGCGCCTCTCGCACCGCTATTACGCGCTGAAAGCCAAATGGCTGGGGCTGGAGACATTGGAGGTCTGGGACCGCAACGCGCCCTTGCCCATGGACCCGCCGCGCAAGATCGGCTGGGATGAGGCCCGCCAGACCGTGCTGGATGCCTATGCCGGGTTCTCGCCCGAACTGGCCGAACTGGCAGAGCCGTTCTTTACGCAAGGCTGGATCGACGCGGCGGTGAAACCGGGCAAGGCACCGGGGGCCTTTGCGCACCCGACTGTCAGCGACGCGCACCCGTTCGTGATGCTGAACTATCTTGGAAAACCCCGCGATGTCATGACATTGGCGCATGAACTTGGCCACGGGGTGCATCAGCGGCTGGCCGCTGGTCAGGGCGAGTTGCTGTCCTCAACCCCGCTGACGCTGGCCGAAACAGCCTCGGTCTTTGGCGAGATGCTGACTTTTCGCAAGCTGCTGGACAACGCCCAGACCCCGGCCGAGCGCAAGGTCCTGCTGGCCGGCAAGGTCGAGGACATGATCAACACGGTCGTGCGTCAGATCGCGTTTTATGACTTCGAGTGCAAGCTGCATGATGCCCGGCGCGGCGGCGAATTAACACCCGATGACATCAACGCTTTGTGGATGAGCGTACAGGCCGAAAGCCTTGGGCCGGTGTTCAATTTCATGGACGGGTATGAAACCTTCTGGTCCTATATCCCGCATTTCGTGCACTCACCCTTCTACGTCTATGCCTATGCCTTTGGTGACGGGTTGGTAAACGCCCTTTATGCCGCCTACGAGGCCGCGCCCGAGGGCTTTCAGGACAAGTATTTCGCCATGCTCTCGGCGGGCGGGTCGCAGCACCACAAGGATCTGCTGGCCCCGTTCGGACTGGATGCCTCGGA
>SKRW01000079.1 GCA_007118295.1 Paracoccaceae bacterium
AACAGATCGCCGGGCGACCGGCCTTCCATCAGCCGGTCCAGAAGGTCTTTGTCGATGCTCATACGTGGGTCTCCTCATCAGGGGGTTACCACGCCAGGGCACAAAATTCTGCACAGTCTCGGCCGCGTCATCCAGCCGCAACTCTGTCTCGCCCGCCTTTGCCACCCGCGCAATCTCGCGCTGGGCTGCCGCATATGCTGTATCTGCCTTACTCATACCCGTCACCCCCGCTGTCGCCCCGCTACCATTGCCAAACCCGGCACAGTGCGCAAGCCCCCGGCTTGCATCCGGCGCGGGGCTGCCGCATACCTGCGGAATTGCACATGTGAAGGGTTTGCCCCCCATGAGACCATCATGAGCGTCAGCGCCACCACCCCTGCCGAGCGCACCACATGGGCGGTGCTGGTCGCGATCAGCCTGTGCCACATGATCAATGACATCATGCAAAGCCTGCTGGCCGCGCTCTATCCGCTGCTGCAGTTGGAGTTTGACCTGAGTTTCTGGCAGATTGGGTTGATGACCTTTGCCTTTCAGGTCACGGCGGCGCTGTTGCAGCCCCTGGTGGGGCTGGTCACCGACAAGCGCCCGCTGCCGCAATCGCTGCCCATCGGCATGGGCTCCACGCTGGGCGGGCTGGTGCTGCTGGCCATGGCGCCCACCTATGGCGGGTTGCTGGCGGGTGCGATGCTGATCGGCATCGGCTCTGCCGTGTTCCACCCCGAGGCCAGCCGCGTCGCGCGCCTTGCCTCGGGCGGGAAGTTCGGCACGGCGCAATCGCTGTTTCAGGTGGGCGGCAATTTTGGCTCGGCGCTGGGGCCGCTGCTAGCGGCCTTTATCGTGGTGCCGATGGGGCGGCCCAGTGTCGCGGTTTTTGCCGTGCTGGCGATGGTCGGCATGGTGATCCTGAACCGGGTGGGTGTGTGGTACGGCGCGCTGGCCCGCGCGCAGGCAGGCGGCGCGCGGCTGGAGCCCCGCCACGGTCTGAGCCGCCGTCATGTGACATGGGCCATCGTGGTGCTGGCGGTGCTGACATTCTCCAAGAATGCCTACGCGGCGGGTATGACCAGTTATTACACGTTTTTCCTGATCGAGCGGTTTGATCTGGGGATCGAGGCCGCGCAGCAGATGCTGTTCCTGTTTCTGGCGGCCACGGCGGCAGGTGTCATGCTGGGCGGGCTGATCGGCGACCGGTTCGGCCCGCTGGTGGTGATCTGGGGGTCCATCCTGGGCGTGCTGCCCTTTACGCTGATGCTGCCCTATGTCGGGCTGGTGGCAACGGGTGTCCTGTCGGTCGTGATCGGGGTGATCATCGCCTCGGCATTTCCGGCAATCGTGGTCTATGCGCAGGCACTGTTGCCGGGGCGTGTGGGGCTGGTGGCGGGCATTTTCTTCGGCCTTGCCTTTGGCATGGCCGGGATCGCGGCTGCCGTGCTGGGGGTGCTGGCCGATGCGCGCGGGATCGAATGGGTGTTTCAGGCCTGCGCCTTTCTGCCGGTTCTGGGGTTACTGACCATATTCCTGCCGGGGCGCAGGCGGCTGGCCTCTTGACCGGGGCCGGAGCTTGGGCTAGCCCTGTGCGCAGCGCGGGCATGGTGAAATGGTATCACATGAGCCTTCCAAGCTCCTGGTGCGGGTTCGATTCCCGCTGCCCGCTCCAGCCCTTCCGCTTGCAATGATCCGCGTTTGCCGCTTTGCTGGTGCGCAGCCAGACAGGAGCGCCCGATGTCCGACATTCCCATGCCGTTTGCAGGTCAGGTCACGGCCTTTCTGAACGATCGCGCCCCCGCCCCTGTGCGCGAGGTGGTCGAGGAGGCGCGCAAGCGCGATGTTCTGGCGGGCAGCTATCCCTATGCGCGCTGGATGAAGAAATCGGATTACGAGGATGCCCTCAAGCCGCTGCAATTCGAACTGGTCAAGCTGCAGCACTGGATCGATGCAACTGACCAGCGCGTGATCATCCTGTTCGAGGGGCGCGACACGGCGGGCAAATCCGGCGCGATCAACCGCATTGCCGAGGTGACCAACCACCGCACTGTGCGCATCGAGGCACTGCCGCGTCCCACGGACCGGCAGATGCGCGAGTGGTTCTTTCAGCGCTATGTCGCGCGCCTGCCCGCAGGGGGTGAAATGGTGCTGTTTGACCGGTCCTGGTATAATCGCGCGGTGATCGAGCATGTCTTCGGCTTCTGCACCCCCGATCAGCGCGCGCGGTTCTTTCAGCAAGTGCCGGATTTCGAACGCATGCTGGTCGGAGACGGGGTGCATCTGATCAAGATCTGGCTCAATGTCAGCAGGGCCGAACAGTTGCGCCGCCTGCTGGCGCGCGAAGCCAACCCCATGCGCCACTGGAAACTGTCGCGCATCGATGTCGATGGTCTGGGCAAATGGGACAGCTACACAAATGCCATTGCCGAAACCTTCGAGCGGACCCATACCGAAATCGCCCCCTGGACGGTCATCCGGGCCGAGGACAAGTATCGCGCGCGGCTTGCGGTGTTGCAGCACATCCTGCGCACGCTTCCATACACCTACAAGGAGACAAGCGTGGCAACTCCGCCCGACCCGCAGGTCTGCGGCACCCCCGCGATCTGGGACGCGGAACTCTGGGATGACGGCACCTGACAAAAACGCGTGTTGTCTGGAAATTTCCGCTTAGTCCACGCCGCAGCCGTGCTAGCGTGAGATCACCTCAGCATCACGGAGTCGGCCATGATTGCCAACAGCATATTTCGCATGTCGTTTCATCTTGCCAGAAATACTCTCGGGGGGGGCCATGCTGTGCATGGCGGGGGGCAGACAGCCCCCCTTGCAACAGTGGCGGCTCTGGCGCTCATGCTGGCAGGTGCTACGCCCGCGATGGCCCAGGACAGCCTGATCCCGCCGCGCTTTGCCACGATGCAGCAGAATACAGACCTGCCCGGTGGTGACCTGACGCCGGTTTTCAACACCACGTTAGAGCAATGCCACGCCACCTGCCTGCGGCTGGAAGATTGCATTGCCTTTACCTTTAACCAGCGCGCTGGTGTCTGTTTCCCCAAATCCGCACCTGGGCCGGCGATTCCCTTCGAAGGCGCGCTGTCCGGGCGCATCAGCCGCGTGGACGCCGGGCGTCTTGCCGCCAGTGCGGCGCTGCGTCCGCAACTGGGCTTTCTGGACAGTGGCGATTTCACCGATGCCCGCACACAGGCCGAAACCATCGCCAACCGCCATTTTGCCAATGGCATGTCCGAGGCCGAGTTGCTGCGCAGCATGGGGGGTGACAACATGCTGTCATGGGCCGGGGCGGCAGTGACGGTCGCAGACAGCCCCGCGGCCTGGCTGGCCTATGCGCGGGCTGCCCGGATACAGGCGCAGGCGGGACAGGGCAACCGGTGGGAGTTGAACCGTCAGGCCGTGAGTGCCGCCCTGAACGGGCTGTTGCGCTCTGAGGTATCGGCGTCGCGTGCCGATGCACTGGTTGCGCTTGCTGACGCGCTGGAGGCCACTTTCCGGGGCGAGGCGGCGCTGTCCGCGCTCCGGCTGGCCGATGAGATCAGCCCCGGTATCGCGCCCGAGATGCTGGCGCGCATGCGCGAGCAATATGGCTTCCGGCTGTTTTCGCATGATGTGGATGCCACAAGTTCCGCCCCGCGCATCTGCGCCAGTTTCTCCGAGGATCTCTCGCCGTCGCGCGATTATGCGCCATTCGTGCAGGCTGCAATCTCCGGCCTCGCGGTCGAGGTCGAGGGCGCGCAGCTTTGCATCAGCGGCGTCACTTATGGCGAGAATTACAGCCTGACCCTGCGCGCGGGTCTGCCCTCTGCGTCGGGGGATGCACTGGCACGCGATGTCCCGCTGGAGGTGTATATCCGCGACCGCACACCACGGGTCGCCTTTCCGGGGCGCGGCTATGTGTTGCCGGTGTCCGGGCCGCGTGCGCTGCCGGTCGAGACAGTCAATGCCGACTTGCTGGACCTGCGCCTGCTGCGCGTGTCCGACCGCAATCTTGTCACTGCCATCCGGCGCGGGGATTTCACGCGCTCGCTGGGCGCGTGGGATGGCGAGCGGTTCGAACAGCTTCTGGCGGAACCTATCTGGAGTGGTGAGGCCCGGCTGGAGGGCACATTGAACCGCGCGACCACCTCGCGCCTGCCACTGGATGAGGTCGGCGCGCTGGAACCGGGGGTCTATGTGCTGCGCGCTGAAGTGCCGGGAACAGACAGCTATGAGGTCGCGCCTGCGATGCAGTGGTTCATGGTCTCGGATCTGGGGCTGACCACATTGGCGGGCAATGACGGGTTGCATGTGGTGGTGCAGCGGCTGTCCGATGGCCAGCCCGTCGCAGGGCAGCGCGTGGCGCTCTTGGCGCGCTCGAACCGGGTGCTGGGCGAGGCGGCCAGCGATGCACAGGGCCATGTGCGCTTTTCCGATGCGCTGACCCGTGGCACGGGTGCCAGCGCGCCGGTCATGGTGCTGGTTGACGGGGGCGATGACATGGCGATGCTGTCGCTGGACGAGCCCGAATTCGACCTGTCGGACCGCGGCGTCGAGGGGCGCGCGGCACCGGGGCCGATTGATCTGTTCCTGACCACGGATCGCGGTGCCTATCGCGCGGGCGAGGTTATTCATGTGACCGCACTGGCGCGCGACCACCGCGCGCAGGCGATCCACGGTCTGCCGATGATCGCGCGGTTGATGCGGCCTGACGGCGTGGAATATTCGCGGATTGTCAGCCAGCGCGAGGTTGCGGGCGGGCATGTCTTTGCGCTTCCGCTGGGGGGCGATGTTCCGCGCGGGGTCTGGCGTGTCGAGATGCTGTCAGACCCGGATGCCGAACCGCTGGCCAGCCGGACGGTTCTGGTCGAGGATTTCCTGCCGGAACGCGTGGATTTCGACCTTGCGCTGTCCGAGGATGGCGCGATTGACCTGAGCGCGCCCCCGATGCTGGAGGTCAGCGCGCGACATTTGTTCGGGGCACCCGCAGCGGGGCTGTCGCTGGAAGGGTCGCTGACCTTGCGCACCACAGCCGAGATGGAGGGTTGGGCAGGCTATCGTTTCGGACGCCATGACCAGCGCATCGACCCGCAGCGCCGGATGCTGGCGCGCGGGGCGCTGACG
>SKRW01000046.1 GCA_007118295.1 Paracoccaceae bacterium
CCCGACATTCAGCCCCGACAGGTCGTCATCGCCGTAATGGCCGCTATCAATCCGCACCCCGGCCCAGGCCTGACAATAACCCTCGGTGGGGGCATGTTTGCCAAGGCTGACCACACAGGGGCAAAACACCGTGCAGTTGCAGTTCAGGATCAACTCGCCCTTGATCGCCCAGGGCACTGTGCCCACAGCGGGTTTGTCCAGTGTATCGTTCATGTCCATCCTCCCAGTTCAGACAGTATCACAGCCGCGCTCAGCGCGAGCAGACCAAAACCCAAGGGGCGCGTCAGGATCGCGCCAATCGCTGGCAGCTTTTCCAGCATCATCAGCACCATCGCGCCGCCCATCCAGATCAGATTCATCGTGCCGCCGACAAAGGCCAGCGCCATCAGCGCCCAGCAACAGCCGAGGCACACAAGTCCCAGCCGCAGCCCCATGCGCCACGGCCCGCTTTCCCAGTATTGTATGAAAAATGTCAGCGGACGGCGGCATTTTGCCAGACAGGCCTCTTTCAATGTCGAGAATTGATAAGCGCCCGCACCGGCCAGCAGCAGCGCGGTCAGCCATATACTCACGCTCTCGCCCAGAGGGTTCAGCAACCCGGCCCCCGCAAGCCCCAACTGCGCCGCCGTGGCCAGCACGGCAAAGCCCAGCCAGACGACAAGATACCCTGCCAGCAGCGCCCCGAAACCCGCAGCGCGCCCGGTCTGCACCAGATCATCCCATGTCGACAGGGCGGGCAGCGCAGTGGGCGCCATCATCGCCGCCGACATGAGCGCCCACATGAGCAGGATATTCGGTGCCCCCGCAAGTCCGGGCTCTACCCGGCACAGGGCGTCCCAGAACTCGGCCCCATAGAGGTTTGCCGCTGCGATCAGATCGGGGGGAAGCTGCATGGCATAGAGCAGCGCCCATGCCAGCACGATCAGCCCATAGAATCCCAGCCAGTGAGGCGCACGCATCTTTCGCAAACTGGACGCAAGCTGCATGAAGACCTGCCTTCGACATGGGGGGCGGCAGCTTGGGGGTTGGCTGCGCGCTTGGGCTACGATATGTAAGACATATCAGGCCATTCAGACTGTAGCAAATATTAATTGTCTGACATATGCCGAGAGGATGAAGGTGAAAACCGAACTGGACAGCGAACGCGATTTTTCCCAACAGATCGCACAGACCATCCGCGATGCGATTGTCTCGGGCGATCTGCCGGTGGATGGACGCCTGCCCTCCGAGGCGGATCTGGCCACGCGGTTCAACGTATCGCGCCCGACAGTGCGCGAAGCCCTCAAGCGGTTGGCGGCGCAGAACCTGATCCGCACCCAGCGCGGGGCGACCGGCGGGGCCTTTGTCAACCGGCTGAGCTTTGCGCAGGCGCAAGAGCATATGGTCACGACGGCCACCTTGCTGCTGTCGATGAACGCGGTGGATTTCGAAACCGCCTGCGAGGCGCGGTTCGCGCTGGAACGCGCCTGCCTGCCCCTTGCATGCACCCGGCGAACACCGGCGCATCTGGCAGGCCTGCGCGCCGAGATTGCGCGTCAGGGAACAGACGGGCTGTCGGATGAGGATTTCTGCGCGTCTGACGTCGCCTTTCACCGCGCGCTGGTCGAGGCGGCGGGCAACCCGGTGCTTTCATGGCATATGGCAGGCGCGGTCGAGGCCATGCAACCGCTGATGAACATGATCACCTTTACCGCCAGATCGCGCGCGCAGATCATCGCGAGGCACACCGACCTTGCAACCGCCCTGGCGAACAGCGACCTTGTGGCGGCCTGTGCAGCGCTGGATGACCTGGCCAGTTACACGCTGGAACTGGGCGGTGAAATCCGCACCCAGCGCCACGCCAGACGGACCAGCACCGGGCAGTGACCCTCGCCGATGCGGCGTTGCTTCGCGATGCGCCTTGCGCCGTCCCCTTATGCTGCCAAGCTGTACTCTGGCATATCTGTCCAGACCAGTCCGGGGCGGTAGCACGCCGCGACCCGTCCATCCCGCAACGCGAAAAGGTGCAACCAGTTGTTGTCGAAAAGTGCGCGCACCTGCGGATGCCGTTCCAGCACGTTGATGATGGCCTCTTGCGGGGCCTCTATCAGAACGGACAGGCGCAGCGGTTCATGCGCCAGCGCCGCGCCGTCATGCACCGTCTGCCATGGCAGACCGGGCCGCAGGATACCGCCATTGCCCTGCACAACCCCGATCCCGCCCACGACATTGTGGATCAGCTTGTTGCCGCCCCCAAAGGCCAGGGGTGCGACAGTCGAGCCATAATATTGCAGGCTGATCCAGCTTGCGACTACGACCGGTGCCGTGAGGATCAGCTCCAGCGTGCCGAAACCATCATCCGCCATCCAGTCATAGCTGTGCAGAAAGGCGCGACCGGCGAGATCAGCGCTGTTTGTCGCGGCTCTGGGCGCTGCAATAAAGGCCGAGCAGCCCGCCAGCCCCCATTCGGGCCGCACTTCCGCCCAGTTGAGCGCGCGGGCGGTCACGCTGTCGCTTGTCGCACCGGGCAGGCGCAGCGCGCGCTCTGAACGCGCCAACCGGCCTGCCCCTTTCAACCATGTCCGGGCTTGTACGATATCGCCTGCATGGTCGGGTGCGGGGCTGTCCTGATAGAGAGTGATCTCGTCTGTGGTAGTGTCGTGCAGCCCGCCCAGAAAATGCACATCCTCGGCAAGTGGAATCCCGCGTTCAGCCAGCCCCGCGCGCGTCTCGGGGTCGTTCAGCAGATTGGCCAGCAGCCGCACCGAGGCCTCGCCCGTCTGACCGGCACAGGCCCCGCAGTGATAGGCGCTCTCATGCGGGTTGTTGGTGACCTGCGCGCCGTGGCCCAGCAGCAGGACCAGCCGCGCGTGCCCGCGTGTCAGGCTCATGGCGCGCAGAACCGCTGCCGCCGTTGCGACCTTTTGCTGTGCCGTAAGCCCCCCTTCGATGCGCGGCATCAGATCGGGTTTCAGCCCTTTGCCGCCAAGGCCAAGCGCGTCCTTTACCAGTTTCCAGCCATAGAGCGGGCCTGCCGCTTCGACAAAGGCGAAGGACGACACTGCCGCCTGTCTGAACCTGCCCCATGCGCGGGTCGCGCGGGCCGAAATCCGTGCGGCCTGTTCGTGCGGGCCGTCTGCATGGCTGCAGGATGTCATCGCGGGCTTCAGCAGCACAGGCAGATGGGCCTGCGCTATGTCCGTTCCATGGGGCTTGTGCGCCAATAGCAGGCCAAAGAACCCGGCAAAACCGATGGTTTCAATGCTGCCGCCTTGCGCTTCAAGCGCGCGGCGGAACACTTCTGATCGCACATCGATACAGAATGCCGCCTGAAGTGCGGGGCGCGCGTCCGTCGTTTTCGGCCCGGTCAGCGCGGCGGCAAGATGGCGCTGGTGCGCGCGCTCTGCCGCGTCCTGCAGGATCGTGTCGATCACCTGATCCGGTGTTGGCACAAGCGGCGCGGCGTGGTCTGCCACCGTTTTCTGCCAATCCCCGGCAACCTGTGGCGCGTGGGCGAGAAGCGCCTCTTCCCAGATCATGCGGATCGCCAGCAGGTCCGTAACCGTGCTGTCCTGCCTGCCGTCCAGTTCGGCCTGCCACATCACCCAGCGCGCATGCTGCGCCCAGCCCCCCAGATCCATCAGCAGCCGGTATGCGGCGCTCTCGATGGCCGCATCCCCAAGGCCAAGCCGGTCAGAGGCGCGCAGGATCGCGCGTTCCGCCGTGTCGGGTGCGGCGGCGACATGGGCGCAAAACCCGGTCAGCCCTGCGATTTCCGGCGTCAGGTCATGCGTCGCCCAGTCCCGCCACGCGTCAAAGGCGCGTTTGCCGGGTGTCGGCGTCCAGAATGCCTGCCCTTGGTCGAAATGCCCCGCCGCCCACAGCCCGAAACAGCGCGCGATGACAGCGGGCCAGTCGGTGCCCGTGACCCCGACCGCCAGTTGCGCGACTGTCGGCAGCGCCTGCGGGGCTGGGCTTTCCGTCGCAAGGCTGGATTTCAACTGCGCCAGATCAGCGGGTTTCAGGGGCGAATTGCCTGCCTCCAGTGCTGCGGCCAGATCGTCATCGGTCATCACCCCGCATGCGACCTGCGCTGCATACTCGGCGCGCGCACGGGTGACACGCACACCCGCCGCCCGTGCCAGTCGTGCAGCGGCATGGGCCAGATCCGCACCGGTCAGCCCGATAAAGGGGTTGACCGCCACGGTCGCGTCGAGTGGAAAGGCCGGCGGGATGGCGCGGGCGGCGGCCTCGGTGCCTGCGATCAGGGCCGCAGCCCGGTCAGGCGCAATCTGCGTGTGCTTGAGCAGCATCTGTCACTCTCCGATCATGTCAGTTGGATTTCGCCGTCTTGAGGCCGCCTGTCACCCGGTCAAGCAGGGTGTTGAGATACAGGCCATTGGCGATATGCACGCGCAGGCCAGCGGTCGCCGGATGGTGCGCCCAGAGCGGGAACAGCGCCTGTGCCACAGCCACCAGACCGAACGAGAGCACAGCCAGCACGATCAGCGCCCACTCCAGCGATCCGGGCACTGGCGCTGCAGGCAGATGCGCGCCCCAGACCAATGCCGCGACTGTCTGAAAACCGAAATAGGCCACTGCCACGGCGGACGCGGCCCCTGCCGTGCGCAGCGTCAGGGCACGAGGGGCCGCATCGGCCAGCCCTTGTGCCACCAGATAGGCCACACCGAAGATCAGGATCGCCCCAAGCGCCAGCGCCTGCGCCGATTTCGGGCCAGCGACCAGACCAAACCCCCAGGCCACACCCGCATAGAGCACCAGCGCCAGCGCAAAGGACCGGGCCACTGCGCCAAGGTCAGGCACAGCAATCGGCCCCGGCCTGCGCACTTGCAACACGGCCCGGACCGCCCCGCCCGAGGCAAGAAAGGCATGTGCCTTGTACAGCGAATGGGCCACGATATGCAGCAGCGCCAGCGGCCACAGCCCCAGCCCGCATTGCAGCAGCATGAACCCCATCTGCGCCACTGTGGACCATGCCAGCGCCGTCTTGACGGCGCTTTGCGTCAGCATCACGACCGCGCCGAAGATCGCCGTGAACCCGCCCAGCATGACCAGCGCCGCCATGGCACCCGGACTGGCCTGCACAAGGCCCGCGACCCCGATCAGCAGCACCCCGCCGGAATTGATGATCCCTGCATGCAACAGGGCCGAAACCGGTGTGGGCGCTTCCATCACTTCGGTCAGCCAGCCATGCAACGGAAAGGACGCAGTCTTGAGCGCGGCCGCCACAACGATCAGGCCGACCGCAATCTGTGCCGCCAGCGGCAACGGCCCTGCCCCCGCAACAGCATTCAGTGCAGCGATTTCCACTGTGCCATAGGCCAGCCATAGCAGGCTGGCCGCCACGATCAGCATCCCATCGCCCAAACCCCAGACAAGTGTGAACTTGGTGGCGGCGCGCTTCGCCTCCGGGCGTTCGGGATAGAACAGCAGCAGATGTCGAAGAACGCCCCCCACTGCAATGAACGCCGCCACCAGCGTGGTCAGGCTACCCGCCTGCACAAGGATCAGCACAGAGGCCAGCGCGGCCAGCATCATCCCGTGGAATGCGCCCTCGCGCGCTTCTCCATCCAGATAGCTGCGCGAGTACCGCAGCACGACCCACCCCACGAAGGCGACCAGCAGCCCCATGGTTGCACTGACCGGGTCAAGCCGCAGCGCAACCAGTCCGTTCCCCCATGCAAGATGCACAGGGCCAGCCAAGAGCAGTTGCGCAACCCCCGCGAGCGCGGCACCAAGCGCGACAAGGGCCGCGGCTTCGGCAAGCAGCGGCAATCTGCCCGGACGGCGTCCGGGTCGCCATGCACATAATACAGCCACGGCCAACAGAACAAGCGGCGCGAACAGGGTCAGCGGGGGGAGCGTCATGGTCCAGTCACTTTCGCCGGGGTGATTGCGCGTCAGATAGCTCTTGCCGAACGTCAATAAAATTACATATTTTGTGGCCAACCGTTCTATTGGATAGAATATTGACCCAACTCAACCTTCACCACCTCAAGCTGTTCCGCGCCGTTGCGCGCGACGGAACCCTGACCGGGGCGGCCCGGACACTGAACCTGTCGCAATCGGCCATCTCGACCCAGCTTCGCACGCTGGAGGCCACGCTGGGCCATGACCTGTTCGAGCGGCGCGGACGTGGCCTTGTGCTGACCGAGGCAGGGCGGATCGCGCTGGATCACGCAGAGGCGATCTTTCGGACCGCTGACGATCTGGCCGCCACGCTGGCACAGTCGCCGGGCCCCCGACGCGCGCTCCGGGTGGGGGCGCTGTCGACCTTGTCGCGGAATTTCCAGATCGGTTTCGTGGCGCCACTGATCGGGCGGCAGGATGTGGAACTGGTGCTGCGCTCGGGCGCGCAGGCCGATCTGTTGCGCGGGCTGGAAGCGATGGCGCTGGACATCGTGCTGACCAACATGGCCCCGGCACGCGACGCGGCCAGCGCCTACCTTGTCCATGCGTTGTCGGAACAGCCTGTCAGCCTTGTGGGGCCACCCGCGCCCAACGCATCGGCGCAATCGCTGGCCGCGCTGCTGACCGCCGAACCGCTGATCCTGCCCACCCCGGAAACCGCTTTGCGCGCCGCGTTTGATGCGCTTGTCGAACGGCTGGGGATTGTGCCACGCATTGCAGCCGAAGCCGACGATATGGCGATGTTGCGGCTTTTGGCGCGCGCTCATGCAGGTCTTGCGGTGCTGCCACCCGTGGTTGTGCGCGATGAACTGGCCACGGGCTTGCTGATCGAGCGCGCGCGGCTGGATGGTATCACGGAACGCTTCCTTGCGGTCACGCTTCAGCGCCGCTTTCCAAACCCGCTGGTTGCCGAGGTTCTGGAAGCTGCGCGTCTGGCCGGACATGCCGCACGAGAATCGGCTTAGCTGTCGGGTGCCTTGGCTTTTGATTGCACGCGCAGGGCTTCTGACAGCGCGGAAATACCGCGTTCCAGCGCAAAGCGGTCGTCGGGGTGCATGCCCTGCAGGATCGTATGGGCGCGCTCTTCGATCTGGGGCAGCGCTTCGGCAAACAGGGCGCGGCCTGCATCCGTGCTGGCATATAGCCGCAGACGCCGGTCATCGGGCGCGATGGCGCGCGTGATAAGGCCCTTGTCCTCCAGTCGCTGAGCGGCGCGGCTGACCTGAACCTTGTCGAGCGTGGTCCGGGCCGTCAGGTCCAGCGACGTCATCTCGCCCGTGCCCGCCAGCAGGAACAGCAGCCGCCATTCCTCTCGGCTCAGGCCATAGTGGCGACCATAGACTGCGCCCAGCGCGCGCGAAAAGCTTTCGGCGGCAACCGCCAGCCGATACGGGAAAAACCCGTCAAGACGCGAGCCCTCGTCCTTCATGCTGCCTGCGCTCCGCTTGGATTTGCAGCTACCATACCCGAGATCATTGCAGATGCAACAAGATGTCCGGCCTCAGGCCAGCAGCACAGCCCCCAGCAACAGGCAGACATAGGTCATCTGATGAAGAAACTGGTCAGCGCCCAACAGATGCCAGTATCGCGCCTGATCGGGTGCCGTGGCCAATCTGCGACCAAGTTGTTCCTTGCCCCAGTCCAGATGGTAATGCACCACCACCTCGATCCCCACCAGAAGCAGTATCCAGCCCGTTCCCGGCCCCAGAACCCAGAGCGCAGGCAGGCTCAACAGCCCATGCAACCCGGCATGCGCCAGCCCGCCCGGATGGCCATACTGGCCCTTGTTGCGGATCATGTAGGGGGTTTGCAGCAGGAAATCGGCGATCAGATGCTTGGCCTGAAACAGCGTCAGTGCCAGCAAGAGATTTGTAAGTGCCACGGACATCGGCGCTGCCTCGACAAAAGTCTGCCCGCATGTGATGCCGTTTCGGCCCGCATGTCCACCCCATGCGACTTGCCGGCCACGCCAAAGCGACATTTGTGCAAGGGTTCGGGCTTTGGGGTTGACTTGAAGACCAGACCTCTGGAACGGTGGAGAAAGGTCCATTGTTTATGTTTTTTTCTTATTTTTCCTGAGAACCCCTTTCGCGGGAGAAGAACGCGTGCGGCGACACCTATCCTGCATGGTCCGGGCCATAAGCGCCTGTGCGACCATTGTTATGCTATTCGTGGCAGCGCCTGCGCTGGCCCAGTCCGGTGGTCTGGAAGCGCAGCGCAGCGCCGTGTTTGAACGCCTGCTTGCCGCGCCCGATGACCGCGCGCTGATGCGGGATTACGCGCGCCTGTCCGTCCAGTTGCGCGATTATGAGGCCGCAGTCGCGACGCTTGAACGCGCCTTGCTGCTCGATCCGACCGATGGGACCGCGCGCTATGAGCTGGCCATCGCCTATCAGGCGCTCGGAGCGCTGGAGCTTGCCAATTACCATTTCGCGCTGGTGACCCCGGCGGACCCCGCCACGGCAGATGAACTCGCCGCCTATCAGGATCAGAACCAGTCCGAACAGGCCCCGTCACGGCTGCGCGGGCAAGTCGCGGTGGGCGCAATTCACCAGGGCGGCGAGACCCGCGCCATCGGGCGCGCGCAGATCACATGGCGGACCGATCTTGCCGGGCGCAACCGCGACTACTGGCAGACCGACCTGAGCCTGACCATCCTTGGCGGCAGTGCCACCTTGAATGACCGCCAGCGCCTTTCACTGCGCACTGGTCCGTGGCTGACGTTTGGCGAGAGCGCTTACGGCGTGCGCCTGCGCCCCTATGCAGAGGCGCGGGTAGAGCGTGACACAGCGGGCGCGACGCGGCGTCTGGCCTTTGTCGGGGTGCAATATGCCAATACCCACACGCGCGAATTGTCCAGCTTTGCCGATGTGAAACTGGGCCGCGTCCTGCGGTCCGGCGCGTCGCGCAACGTGGCGCATCTGTCCTTGGGCGCGACCTACCGCCCGAACCGGGACACGCGGATGCGCGCGGCGGTCCGTGTGGAACGTGAATGGGCCACGGGAACCCGGATCGCCCGGCGTGGCCTGCGGCTGGACGCGGCACATGAGTTCAGCGTGGGCGACTTGCCGCGCAAATGGGTGGCCAATACCCATATTCAGGCCGACTGGATTCGCGAGACAGGCGCGACCCCCCGTCGCGAACAGGTGCAGGCCGCCGGGATCGGGCTGCGCGCCTTTGCCACGCGCGAGATCTTTGTCGATCTTGCCGCGCGCGCCGAGCGGCGCAATTCGGATATCGCGGCACGCAGCCAGCGCAACACGATCTTTACTTTGCAGATCGGGCGGGAGTTCTGAGATGAGGTCGAAAGCAACTCTCCGCAGCAAGGTCTTTGCGATGGGCACGCTCTGTGTGCTGTTGCCGTTCAGTTTTGCCAATGCGCAGCAGATCGGGGTCGTGGCCTCGTTGCAGCCGCAGGTCTTTGGCACAGCACCGGGACAGGCCGAGCGCAGCTTGCAGCCGCGCAGCGGTTTGGTGGCCAATGACACCATCCGCACCGGGCCATCCGGGCGCAGCCAGTTGCTGTTTCAGGACCAGACCACATTGACCGTCGCGCCCAGTTCGCAGGTCGTGCTGGACCGGTTCGTGTTCGACCCGGCGGGCGGACAGGGGCAGGTCGGGCTGAGCCTGACCACCGGCGCGCTGCGCTTTATCGGCGGGCAGGGCAGCCGCAACACCGAGGCCGAAATCCGCACGCCCAGCGCCACGCTTGGTATTCGCGGCTCGTCTGCACTGGTGCGCCACACTGGTGGGCAGACAGTCGCAGTGCTGATCGCAGGCGAGCGGATGTGCATCACTGTCAACGGGGCGCAAAGCTGCACGTCGCGCCGGGGCGGGGTGCTGACCGAACAGGGCTTTCAGGGGCAGGTCAATCCGGAGTTTCTGGCCTTTCTGCTGGGCCAGATCGACGGGTCCCCGCAACCGGGCATCGCCAGCCGGACTGGTGGCATAGGCTTGTCGGATCAGGCCCCCCCGAACCGTCAACCCCTGTCCAGCGGCGGGCGCGAGCGTGACGAGGGGGCCTTTGACCCCGATAGCGGGCCTATCCCGCCGGGTGGCCCCGATGGCGCCCTGCCGCCGATTACGCAGCCAGACGATGGCAACGGTTATGATGATGGTGGCTATGATGATGACGGGTATGATGATGGCGGGTACGACGGTTTCTGACGCGCACTGATACCTTTCCGGACAACCTTATCGCTTCTGCGTCGCGCGGAACGCGCCGTCCCAGTCATGCGGCGGCGGTGAGTCCCGATACCCGCTGATCCGCCCCAGATAGCTTTCTGCCAGAACAGCCGTGTCGCAAAAGCATGTCTCGACCCCGGCCAGCGCGCGAAACGCGGCCTCGGCCCGGTCCCAGTCGCAGGCCAGATAGGCGCTGCGCGCCTGTTCCAGCCCATCCGCAAAGGCCGCAAAGCCAGCGGCACCCCTGTCTTGCAATGTGAACACCGGCACGGCCTCGCTTCGCCCCTTGACGGCAACGTGGTCCAGAGCGACCGCCATCAGGCCGTCGGGCACACCCTGCGCAATCGCCCCCGCACCAACGCAATTCGTCACCCCATACATGCGCGTCAGCCCTTCCAGCCGGGCGGCGAGTGTTACGGAATCGCCGATACAGGTGTAGCTCAGCCGCGACCGCGACCCCATCAGCCCGACAAAGGCCCGCCCGGTATTGACCCCGATCCCGATGCCCAGCGGTGGCAGACCGGCAGCCTCCAGCGCTGCATTGCTGTCGTGCACTGCGCGTTCAACCGCGCGGATACCCGCAAGCGCGCGCAAGGCGTGGTCCGGCACCTCTATCGGGGCGTTCCAGAAGGCCATCACGGCATCGCCCATGAACTTGTCGATCGTGGCGCCTTCGCTGACCAGCGCCTCGGTAACGGATGTCAGGAAACCATTGACCAGATCGACCACCTCTGTCGGGGCCAGATGTTCGGTCACGCCAGTGAAATTGCGCATGTCCACGAACATCACCGACAATTCGCGCTCGGCCCCGCCGGGGGTCAGCGCGCGTTCCGGGTCGGCAGCGATGCGCGCGATCAGGTCGGGCGGCAGGAAATTGGCGAACCGCGCCTCGACCGCGCGGCGTGCGCGCTCGGTCGCGAGATACCCCAGTGTCAGCCCCGGCAGATAGACCGCAACCACTGTCAGCGCAGGCAGGCCGGGGTCCAGCATCAGCCCGCGCGCGAAATACGCCCAGAGACTGCCCCCGATCAGTACCGCCAGCAGCCCGACGCCCACCACCAGCCCCGCGCGGGCATGGTTGCGGCGCAGCGCGACTGTCAGCACCAGACCGGCCAACAGGATCAGCGCCACCTCCAGCCCCGCTGCCCAATCGGGCCGGGTCAGGAAATCGCCTGCGATGATCTGGCCCAGCGCCTCGGCGTGCAGGGCAACACCGGGCACAGTCTGGCCCAGACTGGTCACAGCCATATCCATCAGACCGCTTGCGCCCGCACCGACCAGCACGATGCGGCCGGACAGTTGCGCGGCAAGTGCCGCATCCTCCGGGGTGGCCGCCAGAACATCCGCCACCGAGATCGCGCGCGACAGCGCATCACTGCCCGGCTTCAGGCGCATCTGTCCGTCGCCCTGCAACGGGATCTCCACGGCACCCGTGCGCAGGGCCACTGCCTGCACGCGCCCGCCCGACACCATGCCCGACCCTTCGGATGTACGCAGGATATGCCCGCCCGCCCCTTGCGCCACGCGCAGCAACTCGGCCACCAGCGCGGGCACGAGAACGTCATCCACCGCGGCCACCATCGGCAGACTGCGCGTCACCCCGTCAGGGCCGGGTGCAGTGCTGATAAGCCCCAGCCCCGCCGCCCGCGCGCGCAGCGGCGCGACAGGTTGCACCAGCGCCGGAAAACGCAACAGCGCGCCGCCCGGATGCTGCCCGGTATGCGCCACGCCCGCAGGCAGATCGGGTGCACGCCCCTCGGGCGCACCGGCCACGGCCAGCACCACAGGCAGACGCGCCATCGCCTGTGCAAAGGCGGTATCCGGGTCGGGCACACTGGCCGGGTCCGCGATCAGCCCCAGACGGGCCAGCGCGTCGGGGGCAAAGCGGTCTGGTTCTGGAAACAGGATATCATAGCCCACGGCGACGGCCCCCAGATCAGCCAGCCGGTGCGTCAGTTCGGCCAGCACCACGCGCGACCATGGCCATTGCCCATGCGCGGCCAGCGACGCCTCGTCAATCAGGACCAGTGCAACGGGGGTCAACGGGTCCGGGGCCGTGGGGGCCGCGCGCTGATAGCTGTCGAAGATGGCAGCGCGCAGCCGCTCGACCGGCAAGGGTTGCCACAGATGCAGCACCACCATGGCCAGTGTGATGACCAGCCCGCAACCAAGGACCAGACGCCCCGCGCGGGGCCGGGGTCGGGCTTTTTCGGTCACGCAGCACCCACGCCATCGCTCCGGCTGAGCGCACCGTTCTGTGCGATCAGCTTGTCGCGCAAATCCCGAAAGAAGCTCGCCTGCAGCGCACGCTCCAGATCAGGTTGTCGCGCCATCAGGCGGCGCAGCGTCGCGGCCTCGATCCGCCAGACGGCAACTGGCCCTTCGGCGCGCACCGTGGCCGAGGCGGGCGCGCCCGCCTCAATGCTCATCTCGCCGACATAGCATTGTGCCGTGACATGGCCGATGCGGTGGCCATCGGCCTCGACCCGCGTGCGCCCTGCCGCGATATAGCTCAGATGTGTGACGGGTGCGCCCTGTTTGGCAAGGGTGGCGCCATCTTCAAGCACGCACCATTCGCCTGCATCCAGCAGCCTGCGCGCCTGTCCCGGCGGCAGACCGGGCAAAAAGCGCGCCGCGAAATCCTGCTCTTGCTGGGTGAACCGCGCGTGCCAGTTGCGCCACCCCGTGATCGCCAGTTGCACAGAATTGACCGTGATCAGCAGCGTTTCCCAAAAGGCGCTGACCATGTCGCCCATCATCATGCCGTAATAGATGATGCTGACCACTGCCGAGGCGATCACCAGCAGTCGCAACCAGACAATGACGCGCATGACCATAGACAGCACCAGCAGGAAATAGGCCAGATGCCCCAGCACCCCCTCGGGTGCGAGAACGCCATTCAAGCTCAGATCCATTTCAAACCCTGCCTCTGTTCGGTCCGGTCGCGGCCATGCCCGCCGCGCACCCCATCTGTCTGCATGCTTGCTACGTTCCCGGCGAAGGCAGCGGCCCGCTGGCCCGTGCCTTCAGATTGGTCGCCAGCAATTTCTGCCGCGCCTCGCGCGACAACGCCTGTTCAAGGAACAATTCGAAATGCGAATCCCGGCGCAGGCGCTGCGCCAATGCGGCGCGCGTCACGATGAAAAAGCGCGAGGGTTGCGACAACACGACTGTCGCCGAAGCGGGACCACCGGCAAGAAAGGTCAACTCACCGACCAGACTGCCCGGCTCGCAGGTCGCAATCTCGACCCCGTCCGATGTCACCTGCGCCTGCCCTTCGGCCAGATAGATCAATGCGCCCAGCACCTCGCCTTCCTGTGCCAGCACGGTGCCGGGTGCGGCATCGACCCAGCGTCCCGCATCTAGAAACCGCCGCGCCATCGGGCGTGTCATCTGCGGCATCTTGGCCAGGATGAACTGCGCCTCGTCGGCCGATAGCCGGGTCGTCTTATAGAGATAGTATATCCGGCTCAGCCCGAAAATGCTGATCGCAAGCCAGATAATCTGGATGATCGCGGCGGACAGGTTGAAATCCTGCGAGAGCGACACCAGCACAAGGGACGAAGCCATCAGGTTCAAGGACGTATGCGGCACCGTACCGCCCCGCAACTGCCCCGTCTGCAACCCCAGATAGGCGATCATATACAGGAGCACGCCAAGCAACCCGGCCGAGGTGTAGACGATACCTGTGTCGAATGAAAACACGCTGACCTCTGGACAGAAGAAGGAATCGATAATGGTAAAATCAATGACTCCGTCATGCCCGAATTTGGACAGGTCGGTCAAGAAATACGCGGGCAGCGCAGCCTTCGCATGCAAATCACAAATGTCCGGGCAAGCAATGCGACAACCCGACAGCAGGGCGTGGGCACCGGGGGCGGCGCGATCCGGTCAGGGTTTCGGGCGGCGCGCGACAAGATGGGCACTGACCGCACGCAGGCGCGTCATGATATCAGGACCAGCGTCTTTGGTTTCGTCGAGCGCCTGTGTCATTTTCTGATAGGCAAGATCGAAATGCGCCTGCCCCTCGCTCCAGTCCAGAAAACTGGCGCGTGGCTTGATCGGTAACGCGATCAACACATCCGAGCCATGGTCCAGCCCGGCAAGGCGACGCCGCGAATTCATCGCCATCGAGCGCGCCAGCACCGAGGCAATACGTGGAAAGCGCCGCACGGCAGCCGGGCGGGCCGTCTGGCCCAGCATCAGGCCCGCCAGCGCACCCATCGGGCGCGGCAAGGCGTCATAGCTCGCCTCGACGCGCCAATCGGCCCCGATATCGAAATCGAACGCGATATTCGGGCCTGCCTTGAACTGACGCATCTCGCCCAGCGGCAGATTGTCGATCAGGCCACCATCAACCTGCACTTCGCCATCAGGAGAAATGACAGGCGGCAGCAGCGCAGGGATTGATGACGACGCACGCACCGCCTGCCAAACAGGGCCACGGCGCAGGATGTCCAGTTCGTTGCGACTGAGCGAAGCCGTCGCTGCAAAGAAGTTGATCGGCAAATCCTCGATCAGGACCGCGCCATAATTTTCCTTCAGCACGGAATCGAACACCCGGTGATCCAGGACCGAAAACAGCGGCGCCGTCAGTTTGCGCATCGCCTTCTGCGCCACGAACATGCGCATGGTGCGGCGCATGATCTCGTCAGGGTCCAACTCCATTGCCAGCGCCGCAGCCATGGCCGCCCCGACTGACGTGCCGCCATAGGCGTCAATCTCGACCCCGGCTTCGCGCAGGGCCTTGACCGCGCCCAGATGCGCCGTCCCGAACGCGCCGCCCCCCGCAAGGACAATGCCGCACGCCTTGTCACAGATGTAGCGCGCAAGGCGCGCGAAATCGCCGGGTCGGTCAAGGGCGACATGATGGTGCAGGCTGACTGCGCGCCCGGACAACCATGCGCCACTGCCCGTGATCGGTACGCCGTTGCCTGTGCGGGTCATGACAAACTGGGGCAGCGCATCGGATTCGGCGTCGGAATGACGGACCTCTACACTGGTGGGGACCGGGGGGTGCGGCGGCCCCGGCGGTGCAACCACGAACATGCTGTCGGCAAAGCGTGGGGCCATCTCTGCCCAATCAGGGTGGGCCTGTGCATCCTCTATCAGCAGGACCTGCCGCTTTCCCTTCTCCTCGAACTGGCGCAGCCAGTCGCCAAGGGCCGCCTGCTTGCCATTGCCCGGCACATCATCAGCACCATGGATCACGACATCGCGATGCGCGGCCAGTGCGGTGCGCAGCCCGGTGATGAACGCATCGGACAAGGGTGCATCATTGGCCCCGACGACCACCGTGATCATGCCTGAGTGTGGCGGCAGTGGCGCGGCTTTCTGCGTAATGGCGGCCAGACGGGCTGCAACCGATGCGAGGATTCTGGATGAAATATCGGGGTTCAGCGCAACCATCTGGTCATACTGGGCGCGCGTGCATTCCAGCACGACCGAGTTGCGCAGCGCCGTCACATCGGCAGTCCGCGGCCCACCGGCGAAAAACGCCAGCTCACCAATCGGCTCGCCTGTGCCGACATAGGCGATGGTCTTGCCTTCCGTGCCCACCCGAAACCGGCCGCTCAGCACCAGATACAACGATTCGGCCCGGTTTCCCTGCGTGATCAGCCGCGTGTTGCGCGTGATCGGACGCACCGTGCACAGCGCAGCGAGTTCTTCCAGAACCTCTGGTTCGAGCGTGGCAAAGCCCGGAACGACACGCAGCATCAACGCCTTGTGCGACAGTTCCCTACCTGTTTCGGTTGGTTGTTCACCCAAGCTTCGACCTCCTGAGTTTGTGGCGGGATGCTAGACAGTGGCGCGTCAGTTGGCAACACGCTTGGGGCACAAGTGCGGCTGCCTCGCATTGACCGGCAGCATTGCGCACGGACGCCGTTCTGTCCGGTCCCGCTGTGAACAGGATGCAACAGCCAGGGTCGGCGTTTCACGAGGCCATTTACTTTGCAACAGGGACGCGGCAGATAAATGTCAGGGGCCATAGGGCTGCCTACAATGGCCCTTCTGCCCGCCCACTCATTTCTGAATGGTTTTGCCGATGTCCTTCCTTCGCCTTGCTGTCGTTGCATTTCTTTGCCTCACCCAACCCGCCATTGCCGAACAGCCGCGCCTGATCGGCAGTCTGGGCCAGCAGCTTTCGCCAAATGACGCAGAAGCAAATCTGCGTTACCTTGGCAGCCCGCATCTGTGGAAACTGCAGCCAATGCTGGGGGTTTCAATCTCATCGAACGGCTCGGGCTACATTGGCGCGGGCTCGGCCATCACATGGCGAACCGCGGATCAGGGCCTGTTCGTGCGCGTAAGTTCAATCGCCGGGATTCACCGTCGCGGGTCCGGCAAGAACCTTGGCGGGCCGATCATGTTCCGCACTGCGCTTGATCTGGGCGTGCAGCATCGCAGCGGCAAAGAGTTTGGCATTGGCTTTGATCACCGGTCCAGCGCGCGCCTCTATCGGCCCAATCCGGGGCTGAACACAGTCTATCTTTTCGCCTCGGTGCCGCTTCGCTGACGCCACGCGCTGCGCAGTTGCGCGACAAGTCGATCTGACGTAAGGCAGACACG
>SKRW01000169.1 GCA_007118295.1 Paracoccaceae bacterium
AACCGATGTGGCATATTGCCGAAAACGGCCAGACCCGCGGGCCGATCGCGCAGTCGCAACTCGCCGCCCAGATCACGCGTGAGACGCTGGTCTGGACCGAAGGGCAGTCAGGCTGGCTGAAAGCGGGCGATGTTCCGGCGCTGGCCTCGATCTTTGCGTCCATGCCGCCGCCACCGCCTCCGCCCGCCGGATAGGTAGTGCGCGGTTTCACGTGTTGCGTGTTTTTGAGTATTTGGAGCAAGATGAAGGCAGGGCGCGGGCCAGATCGGGCCCAGACTGCAAGAAGGGCCGATTTACGGCATGGCAAGCACTCAGACCGAACACCGATTTCCTTGCGCGCAATGCGGGGCGTCCCTGCGCTTTGCGCCCGGTCAGGCGCAACTGACCTGCGGCTATTGCGGGCATGAGCAACCGATCCCGCAGATGGATGACGCCACCCGCGTCACTGCGCTGCAATCGCTGGATTATCACGAGGCGGTCGCGAATGCGCTGCCCCCTTCCGAGATCGAGGAGACGCGCGTCATTTCTTGCGACACCTGTGGCGCGCAGGTCGAGTTCGAGGCGCATGTGCATTCCGCCGAATGCCCGTTTTGCGCCAGCCCGGTGGTGACGGATACAGGCGTCAACCGCCATATCAAGCCGCAGGCGATCCTGCCTTTCAAGCTGAGCGAACGGGATGCGCAGGACCGGATGGCAAGATGGCTGAAGGGGCTGTGGTTCGCCCCCTCGACCCTTGCGAAATACGCGCGCAGCACGGGTCGGCTGAGCGGGCTTTATCTGCCCTATTGGGCGTTCGATGTGGCCACGCGCACGCGGTATTCGGGCCAGAGGGGCACGCATTACTATGTGACGGTCGGCTCGGGCAAGAACCGGCGGCGCGAACGGCGCACGCGCTGGCAGCCTGTCTCGGGGCGGGTGCAGCGGCAGTTTCTGGACCTGCTGGTGATGGCCGCACAATCGCTGCCGCGTGCCAATGCCCGGCGGCTGGAGCCTTGGACCATGGCCGATCTGCAACCTTATAGCACAGATTACCTGTCCGGCTTTCGCGCCGAAGCCTATACGGTCGAATTGCCCGACGGGTTCGAGATTGCAAAGCAGCGGATGGAAGAGCAGATCCGCGCCGATATCTGCCGCGATATCGGCGGTGATGAACAGCGCATTTCCTCGGTCGCGACGGATTACAGCGACGAGCGGTTCAAGCATCTGCTGCTGCCGATCTGGATGGCGGCCTATCGCTATCGCGACAAGAGCTACCGCTTCATCGTCAATGGCCAGACGGGCCGCGTGCAGGGCGAGCGGCCCTGGTCAATCTGGAAGATCGCGGGCGCGGTGCTGGCAGGGCTGGTCGCGCTGGCGCTGGCGTTCTTTGTGGCCGAGATGGGCGGGTTCTGATGCGCGCTGTGCTGCAGCGTGTGCAAGCGGCGCGGGTCGAGGTGGCGGGGCGCGTTATCGGGCAATGCGGCCCCGGTCTGCTCATTCTGGTCTGCGCGATGCAGGGCGATACCGAGGCCGAGGCCGAGGCCTTGGCCCGCAAGATCCACAAGTTGCGCATCTTTCGCGATGCAGCGGGCAAGATGAACCTCGCGCTCAAGGATACGGGCGGCGGCGCGCTGGTGGTCAGCCAGTTCACGCTTGCCGCAGATACGCGCAGTGGCAACCGGCCCGGTTTCTCGACTGCGGCCCCGCCCGACGACGGGGAGCGCCTCTACCATCATTTTGCGCAGGCTCTGGCCGGGCTGGGGATCGGGGTCCAGACAGGCGCGTTCGGTGCCGAAATGGCCGTGCATCTGGTGAATGACGGGCCAGTCACGATCTGGCTGGATACCGAAACTTGACTCCGTGCACCATCGGGACGGACCCTTGCGGCTGGTCCCGCAGGGTCACGGCCCCTGTAGGGTGGGTCATTGACCCACCGCGCCAGAACCCGAGAACAGGCTGATCCGTTCCGAACGCGCTATGTCCTCTCGGAACCTACCGCAGGTCGGCCGTCGCGTCAGAGCTTGACAGCCTGTGCCAGAAGCGCGGGCAGATGCCCGATATCGGGCACAACGACATCCGCATGGGGATGCAGCACGTCAGGCGGGGCAAGGCCGGTCAGCACGCCCACGGTCGCCATACCCGCCGCGCGCCCCGCAATCAGGTCATGCGTGCTGTCCCCGACCATCACCACATGGCGCGGCGCAAGCCCTGCGCGCGCGGCAAAACCCAACAGCATGTCGGGCGCCGGCTTGGGGGTGAAGCCACTGTCATAGCCCAGCACCTGCGCGAAATGCTCGGTCACGCCCGCGCGCGCAAGATGCGCCCGCGCGGGTGCTTCGCCATCATTGGTCGCGACCCCCAGCACCAGACCAGCCTGGCGCAGCCCATCCAGCAATGGCGCAAGCGGCACGGCCGATACCATCCTTGCCTCGGATGCGCTGCGATGCAGATAGGCGACCAGCCCGTCGCGGCTCATCTCTGGCACAAGGGGCGCCAGCAGGCGCACCTGTTCATCCAGCGTACCCGCGATCACCGGCGAGGACGGCGCAAAACGCGCGGCCTGAAGGTCAAACTCCAGAACGTCGGCCATGGCACTGGCGCGGGTGGGATTCCCCCCTGCCAGATCAAGCAGCATGGTTTGTGCCCAGCCCGACCAGCTTGCCGCGAAATCGAACAGCGTGCCGTCCTTGTCAAACAGCACCGCGCGAATGTCGTCAAAGGCCATGGTCCTGTCCTGTCCTGTGTTATCGGTCCTGTCGCGGTGCGATCAGAACACCATCGGCATGGCGCGGTTCAACTGGTCGATGACGGATTTCACATCGTCGGTCAGTTCGACCCCGACCCCCTGCAACAGATGGTCCAGTTGCTCGGATGTGGTGGCACCGATGATCGGAAGTGTGGGCACCGGGCGCGCGCGCGTCCATTGGATCGCCATATGCACCGGGTCCAGCCCGTGATCCTGCGCGATCCCCAGATAGCCCGAGACCGCCTCGAACACGCGGCCCGTGATCCGCCCGCCCAGTTCGGGGTTGCGGGCGCGGCGCGAGTCTTCGGGCGTGACATTGCCGGCATATTTTCCCGTCAGCAGCCCGGCTGCCAGCGGCGAATAGGCCAGAAGCGGGATATTCTCGTTCCAGCAGGCCTCGGCCAGATCAAGATCGAAATACCGGCATAGCAGCGAGTATTCGTTCTGCAGGCTGAGAACACGCGGCAGCCCCATGGAGTGCGCCAGTTGCAGCCACAGCCCCAGCCCCCAGGCGCTTTCGTTCGACAGGGCCAGATAGCGCAGCTTGCCCGCGTCGATCAATTCCTGTGCGCAGGTCAGGATTTCGGTCATATGGGCCACAACTTCGGCGCGATTCTGGCGTGACGGATCGAACCCCCAGGACTTGCGGAAGTGATACGAGCCACGATTGGGCCAGTGAAGCTGGTAGATGTCGATACACTCGACCTGCATGCGCCGCAGCGAGTCCTCGACTGTCTGGCGCATGCGTGCCGCCGTGATCGGCGCGCCATCCTTGATCGCGTTGGAGCCCGCGCCCGTGATCTTGGTCGCCACGATCAGGTCCTGCGGCTTGCGGCTGGCGATCCATCTGCCGACGATTGTCTCGGTGTCGCCCGCAGTTTCCATCCGGACCGGGTTGACCGGGTACATTTCGGCCGCGTCCAGAAAATTGATACCTGCGTCCCATGCCATGTCCAGTTGGCGATGCGCGTCAGCCTCGTCAGTCTGTGAACCGTAGGTCATGGTGCCAAGGCAGTACTCCGAAACCGACAGGTCCGAATGTCCGAGCGTGAGTTTGCGCATGTTGTTGTTCCCTGTCCTGCGTCCTGTTGTTGTCCTGCGTCGTGATGTGGCGCAATCTAATGGCTTTTGCGCAAAGGGAAACCCGTGAAATCAGCCGCAATAGATGCGGGTCACGATTCGGGTGGCGTCATGCTCGATATTCATGCGCTCCTCGACATAATCCATCGTGACTGCCGTATCGGGGCCGATAACCCGGTGCAGGGGGGGCACGGCGTCGGGGTCGAGCGCGGATACTGGCTGGCCGACAAAGCTCTGGAAATCGGCAGCCGGGCAGGCTTCGGGGGGTTCTGTGGCCGGGGTTTCGACCTGGCAGGCGGCCAGTGTCGCAAGTGCGGGCAGCAGGCAGATGAAGCGTGTCATGGCAGGGCCTTTCGGGTTGAGGATGTCTGAACGGGCTCCAGCACATACCAGCGGGGGCATAATGTCCAGCCCATGCCGTCTTCACTTTGCCGCTTGCCGCCGATCCGGGGCTTGTCAGGCTTTGAACAAAGTGAGAACATCGGACCATGACCCTTGCATTCCCCCCCCGACCAGAGATCGAACCCGCCGCCGAGGCGACCCCGCTTGATGCGCTGTTGCGTCTGCGTTCCGGGCGTGCGCATGAGTTTTGCGGGCCTGCGCGGCGGTTACTGGCCGTCTGGACCATGGCGCGACTGCCCGCCGGTGCGCCTGTCATCTGGATAGGCCCACGCTGGGGGATGGACCGGCTCTGCCCGTTGGGACTGCGCGACTGGGCCAGCCCCGAAGGACTGATCCATGTCGCGCCCGCGCGCGAGGCCGAGTGTCTGGGCTGCGCGGAAGACTCGTTGCGCACTGGCGCAGTGGCGCTGGTGGTGGTGGACTTGCCTACCCCCCCCGCGCTGACCCCCCTGCGCCGGTTGCATCTGGCCGCCGAGGCCGGACTGCTGCGTCGTCGCACGGCCAGCCGCACGGCAGGCCTGCATGCGCTGGTGCTGACCCCGGCCACAGGCGGCACGCCCGGCGTCGAAAGCCGCTGGCATCTGGCCCCCTGCCCGGCCCGCGATGCGCCACCATACGCCCCTGTGCAGCCTGCATGGCAATTGCACCGCCTGCGCGCCCGAATGGCCCCGCCCGCCGCCTGGGTTCTTGATGCGGCGCGGCAGGCCATCCCCTGCCCGGCACATCTGCCCTGACCGATGCGCAAGCCAGCGGGAACAAGGCGGTCACATCCTGCGGCATCGACGGGCGTCTGGCCCGCCCTGATGGGTGCGCGCGCCCTTGAGGGCATCTTGCATGGCAGGGGTCGTGGTGGGTCAA
>SKRW01000173.1 GCA_007118295.1 Paracoccaceae bacterium
AGGGATTGGCCGCGCCATCGGGCAGGCGCAACTCGAACCGCCCCGGCCCCGGCACGCGCACCATATGGGTCCGGTTATTGCCTGTCCATGTCACCCAATTGGGTGCCCAGGTGGCACCTGACAACGTACGGGGCGCGTTGATTCGCTTGTAGCTGTTCACTGTGGGGTTGGTGATCGCGGCCATCGCGGTCGCGTGCTGCATGATTCCGCCCAGAAAATGCGCGCCCTGATCCGACAGGCCAAGCTCGCCAGTCTGGCCAGTGCCCTTGTCCGTGGCAAACGCATTGTTGCCCTGCGTGTCCCAGACCGACACATGCACATGGCACCCGTTGCCGGTCAGCCCCGCGATGGGTTTGGGCATGAAAGTCGCGCGCAACCCGTGTTTCTCGGCCACGGATTTGACCATGAACTTAAAAAAACTGTGCTTGTCAGCCGTAGCCAGCGCATCGTCATATTCCCAGTTCATCTCGAACTGGCCATTCGCGTCCTCGTGGTCGTTCTGGTACGCCCCCCAACCAAGATCGAGCATGTAGTCGCAGATTTCGCGCACCACATCATAGCGACGCATGATTGCCTGCTGGTCGTAACAGGGCTTTTCCGCAGTATCATAGGGATCGGAAATTTGCGTGCCATCAGGCATCAGCAGGAAAAACTCGGCCTCGACCCCGGTCTTGACATGCAGCCCCAGTTTTGCGGCTTCGGCGATCTGGCGGTGCAGCACATTGCGCGGGGCCTGACCCACGGCCTGTCCTTCCATCACGCAATCGGCAGCGACCCATGCGACCTCGGGCTTCCACGGAATCTGGATGACCGAGGCCGGGTCCGGCACAGCCAGCATGTCGGGATGCGCAGGTGTCAGATCCAGCCACGTTGCGAAACCAGCAAAACCAGCACCCTCGACCTGCATGTCTGCGATGGCCTGCGTGGGCACCAGTTTCGCGCGCTGCCCCCCGAACAGGTCCGTAAAAGAGATCATGAAATACTTGATGCCGCGCTCGGACGCGAATTGTGCAAGATCGAGTGTCATTGTCCTGTCCCTGTCTGTCACCTGTGCCAAAATTGAAAATGCGGGCCAGTGGCCTGACCCGCATCCTGTCCTGTTCAGTATCCGGTTCCGGGCTTGCCCGGATACCAGTCAGTGCCTGCCAGTGGCACCTGCGCCATCGCGGCGGCTTCCATTGTCAGCGCACACAAATCCTCTGGCTCCAGGTTGTGCAGATGATTGTGACCGCAGGCCCGCGCGATGGTCTGGGCTTCCAGCGTCATCACCTTCAGATAGTTGCGTAATCTGCGCCCTGCCGCTATCGGGTCCAGCCGCGCAGCAAGGTCCGGGTCCTGCGTGGTGATGCCTGCGGGGTCGCGACCTTCGTGCCAGTCGTCATAGGCCCCCGCCGTGCTGCCCAGCGCCTGATACTCGGCCTCGTATTTCGGGTCATTGTCGCCCAGCGCGATCATGGCGGCAGTGCCGATGGACACGGCATCCGCGCCCAGTGCCAGCGCCTTGGCCACATCCGCGCCGGTGCGGATACCGCCCGAGACGATCAGTTGCACCTCGCGGTGCAGACCCAGATCCTGAAGCGCGCGGACCGCCGGACGGATGCAGGCCAGCGTCGGCAGGCCGACATGCTCGATAAAGACATCCTGCGTGGCCGCCGTGCCGCCCTGCATCCCGTCCAGAACGACCACATCTGCCCCGGCCTTGACCGCCAGCGCCACATCATAATAGGGTCGCGTGCCGCCCACTTTCACATAGATCGGCACTTGCCAGCCGGTGATCTCGCGCAGCTCCAGTATCTTGATTTCCAGATCATCGGGGCCGGTCCAGTCGGGGTGGCGACAGGCCGAACGCTGGTCAATGCCCTTGGGCAAGGTGCGCATTTCGGCCACGCGGTCGGAAATCTTCTGCCCCAGCAACATACCACCGCCACCCGGTTTCGCGCCCTGCCCCACCACGATTTCTATCGCATCAGCGCGGCGCAGGTCATCCGGGTTCATGCCATAGCGCGACGGCAGATACTGATAGACGAGTTTCGTGGAATGGCCGCGTTCTTCCGGCGTCATGCCGCCATCGCCCGTGGTGGTCGAGGTGCCCGCAGCGGACGCCCCGCGCCCCAGCGCCTCTTTGGCCTGTGCTGACAGCGCGCCAAAACTCATGCCCGCGATAGTAATGGGAATGTCCAGTTTGATCGGGTTCTTGGCAAACCGCGTGCCCAGCGTAACGCTTGTCTCGCAGCGCTCTCGGTAACCTTCGAGCGGGTAGCGACTGATTGAGGCACCCAGAAACAGCAGATCGTCGAAATGTGGCACCCGCCGCTTTGCGCCGCCACCGCGTATGTCATAGATGCCCGTGGCGGCAGCACGCCGTATCTCGGCATTGATCGCGGGGGTAAAGGTCGCGGACTGGATCGGCACGGTCTGGGGAACGCGCTTGTCTTGGGTGGTCATTGCTCTGTCCCCTCAATAGGCCGCAGCATTGTCGATATCGAAATTATAGAGTTTGCGTGCAGAACCATAGCGGCGAAACTCTTCGGGCTTTGCAGCGGCCCCCGCACGCGCCAGCAGATCGCGCAGAATCTCCAGATGCTCGGGACGCATCTCTTTCTCGATGCAATCCGCACCAAGGCTTTTCACCGACCCGCGCACGAATAGCCTCGCCTCATAAAGCGAATCGCCCAGCGCCTCGCCCGCATCGCCGCAGACCACCAGATTGCCCGCCTGCCCCATGAAGGCCGACATATGCCCGATATTGCCATACACGACGATATCGATGCCCTTCATCGATATCCCGCAGCGCGAGGCCGCGTTGCCCTTGACGACCAGCAACCCGCCGCGCCCCGTGGCCCCGGCATACTGGCTGGCATCGCCGTCGATGATGACCGTGCCTGACATCATGTTTTCTGCAACCCCCGGCCCGGCGGAGCCTGTGACATGCACGGTCGCCTGCTTGTTCATGCCCGCGCAGTAGTAGCCGGTCGAGCCGCGCACGGTCACTTCAATCGGCGCATCAAGCCCTACAGCAATGGCATGTGAACCGCGCGGATTCAGGATCTCCCACTGCGTCGCGTTGGTCTGGCCCTTTTGCGCCTGAAGCGTCGCGTTCATCTCACGCAGGGGCTGGGTTGCGAGGTCGATGCTCTGCATGGATCAATGGCTCCAGAAATAGACAGTGGCAGGCTCGGGTTCCCAGACGCGGGCGCTCTCGATCCCCGGCAGGCCCACCAATGCGCGATACTCCGACCCAAAGGCCACATACTGGTCCGTCTCGGCCATGACGGCGGGCTTGCAGGCAATCGGATCGCGCACGACACCAAAGCCGTCTTTCGTGCCGACAACAAAGGTGAAGAACCCGTCCAGATCGTCCAGCGCGCCTTCGAGCGCTTCGCCAAGGGATGCGCCTTCGCGCATCTTCCATGTCAGATAGGCCGCGCCCACTTCGGTGTCGTTCTCGCTTTCGATCCGCAGCCCTTCGCGCTTGAGCCTGCGCCGCCAGTTATTGTGGTTCGACAGCGAGCCGTTATGCACAAGGCACTGGTCCGCCCCGGTCGAGAATGGGTGCGCGCCCTGCGTTGTGACCGCGGATTCCGTGGCCATGCGGGTATGCCCGATTCCATGCGTGCCGGACATGCTGGCCAGATCGAACCGGCGCGCCACATCCCTTGGCAGGCCCACTTCCTTGTAGATCTCGATGCGCGCCCCGTCACTCATGACACGGACACCGGGGCGAAGTTCGTGCAATGCTGCACGGGCGGTATCTGTCAAGGCTGCTGGCAGGTCCAGCACCGCGTGCGTATCCTTGCGCCGCAGGTGCAACTCCACGCCCAACGCCTGCGCCAGATCACTCTGCAATGTCGAGAAATCAGCGTCAGGAGTGTCAGACTGAATGGTCAACTTTGCCAACTTTTCCGCGCCGTCGCCATAGATCGCGATACCCGCACTGTCAGGACCGCGATCGGTCATGGTCACCAGCATATCGGTCAGCATGGACCCTAGCCGGGGTTCAAGCGATCTGTCTTTCAGGAACAAGCCAACGATTCCGCACATGCGCCCCACCCCTATACGCAGCCTGACATAGTGCTAGCAGCGTCACTGCCAGCCCTCAACCCTAGTGAATAAATTTTTCCCCTGAATAGAGGCCGCCTTGCCCTGATGCATAGGAATTGGGCAACTGGCTCCGCATCGCGTCACCCATTCTGCGGGTAGGCGATAATGGACAGATAGCGCGCGGGCAATTTTTCCAGCCCCTCTGGCCCATGTGGGGCGTCCGCGTCAAAAAACAGCGTATCACCGGGGCGCAGATGGTAAAGCTGGTCACTATGGCGGTATAGCAATTCGCCCTCCAGCATGTAGATCGTCTCGATCCCGCCATGCTGAAAGGTCGGGAAAATATCGGATTCCGTGTTCAGCGTGATCAGATAGGGTTCGACCATGACCCCGCTGGCATTGGCCCCGATATGACCCAGCAGGTTATACTGATGCCCCGCCCGCGTGCCTGCGCGCGCAATCTCGACCCCTTGGCCAGCCTTGGTGTGCACGGCCTCGCGGTGTTCCTCGAACCGGCGGAAAAACGCGGTCAAGGGGACACTCAGCGCATGCGCCAGCGTCTGCAAGGTGGTCAGCGAGGGCGAGGTGTTGCCATTCTCGATCTTGGACAGCATGCCGATGGACAGACCCGTCAGCCCCGCCAGTTCCGCAACCGTGATGCCCTTCTGGTGTCGAAACGCCCGCAATTCGCGTCCAATCGCGACTTCCAGCACGTTTTCACGTTCTTCGCGCAGGCGATGCGGGTCTTGCCGCAGTCTGATCTGCGCCTCGGTGCGATCGGCTGGCTTGAACGTGTGGGACATGCCGGTTCCTCAAGATGCCACCACTGCGGGCGCGGCGCAAAGCGTGGTCTCAGTATAAACGGCAACATCGGAAAGGAAACTGCCCGCACGCCCTTTCCTGTATGGGTTGGCGGCCCCAAGCATCTGTGACTCGCAAAACCATGCCACAGGATAGCGCCACGGTAACCGCCATCACGGCGCGTTCCTTACCCCATATGGGGTATGCGTCATACGCGTAGCGCGTGCTTACGTTGTTCAAACCAGCAAGGCCTGTCAAGAAACCCATGAAAGACTCAGCTTCCCCTGCGGCCCAAACCGATCAGGAGCTTGCCAGCGACGCAACGCTTTTGCAGGCAATATATGAAACGGCGCTTTTGCCTGATCGATATGATGCGTTCATGGATGCCTGGCAGGCGCGTCTGAGCGCTATTGTCGAGGCACAGATCAGCTCTGACCTGACACGCGCGGACCGCACCCTGCACGACCCGTCCTTTGCATATCTGGAAACATCGTTGCAGGTCTTGCTGGCCCTCGACCGGGGCCGAGGACAGATCACCCCGTTCAGTGATCGCCCCGGCAGGGCGCGGATGGCCTTTAGCCCTGACGGGGCGGCAGTCTGGTACAATGGTCGCGCGCAAGAACAATTTGGCCTGTCACGCAACAGTACGATCCACCACCTGCCCTTCGCCGCGACACTCAGGCCGCGCCTCCAAGAGGCGCTTGCCGCGCTTTGCGACGGGACCAACCGGCCCGAGGAGCGTTCACCCGTAGTCCTGAACCTGGCAGCCGCGAACGGTGCGGCGCAACGGTTCATGGTTGCAAGGCCGATGCTGCAACCCGGCTCGCCGCCCCTGCTGCTACTGGAGGAAGGAAGCTCTGGCTGGAGCGCCTGTCTGGCCGAGAACCTGCGCGACGGCTTCGGGCTGACCCCACGCGAAACCGAAATCCTTGGTGCTGTGTGCGATGGCAAGACCCTGTCGTTCATTGCGCAAGAGCAAGGGCGCAAGGTCTCCACTCTGCGCAGTCAGATGAAGTCGATCCTGCGCAAGACCGGGACCAGTTCTCAGGCGCAACTTGTCACGCTCGTATTCAGCATTGCAGCGTATCTCGACCCGTCGGACCCGGAAAGTGACACCAGCGAAAAAGGTCTCTGGCACCATACTTTGCCGGATGACCGAACGATGCCCTACCATGTCTTTGGCCCCGAAACCGGGCGCGTCGCCCTTTTCATTCATGGCATGCTTGACGGGGTTCGCCTGTTGCGTCTGCTTGAACCGCTATTATTCGCAAATGACATCTGTATCATCGCACCGCACCGACCGGGCTTTGGAACCGCGCCAGCCTGTGACCGACCCATGGCGGACCTTCCCCGTGCGGTGGCAGAGGACATCCTGCATCTGGCCGACAACCTTGGCGTGTCAACATTTCCGGTAATCGGGCATATGGCGGGGTCGGTCCATGCGTTTGAACTCGCGGCGCGGGGGCAGGACCGTGTTTCCACGATCATCAATGTTTCAGGCGGAGTACCGATCCGGTCAATTGCGCAACTCAGGCATATGTCACGGCGACAGCGAACCGTCGCGTATACTGCCCGCTTCGCCCCGGCGGCACTGCCTCTGATCTTGCATGCGGGTATCCGTCAGATCGAATATGGCGGTGTGCAAGAGTTCATCGCAGCACTCTATGATGATGCGCCAGCCGACCAGCGCAGCCTTGGCAACCCGGAAATCCGCGCGCTCGTTGCCGAAGGGGTGCAATTTGCGACGGCACAAGGGTATCAGGGTTTCCAGTCCGACAGCTATCAGGTGGTGCGAGACTGGTCGCAGCTTGTAGCGGGCAGCACCTGTCCCGTGACCCTGATCCACGGCCGGCATGACCCGGTTGTCCTGTGCCAGTCGGTCGAGGACTTCGCAGCGCAACAACCTGCGCGCATGGCGACGCTCATAGCGGAACAGGAAGGCCAACTTGTGCTGTATTCTCGCCCCGATATCCTGATCGGTGCCTTGCAGCGGGTTTTGCAAGACAACGGCGACAGAATGTCCCGGACGATGAATTCCACCTTTACGACGACAGCACCCGCGGCATAGCGTCAGTGTTGTGAAATAAGCGAACAGGCGAAACGTGACTGCAGACGACGTAATCACACTTTTCTCCCTCAAGTCCCATCCTGAAGGCGGGTGGTATTGCCAGACATGGGTCGCCGATGCGCCCGATGGCGCGCGTCCAGCCGGGACCGCGATCCTGTTCTTGCTGAAAGCGGGCGAGCACAGCCACTGGCACCGAGTTGATGCCACAGAGATCTGGCATTTTCACGCAGGCGCGCCGCTGGAGTTGCGTATCGCGCCGGATGCGCAAGGCCCGTACCGGGCGCATGTTCTGGGGTCCGAGCTTGGACAAGGCCACATGCCGCAAGCGATAGTGCCACCACATCACTGGCAATCCGCGCGCAGTCTTGGCGAATGGACGCTGGTGGGATGCACTGTCTCGCCGGGGTTCCTGTTCGCGGGTTTCGAGCTTGCGGCACCAGATTTCGACATTCCAGCAGGTTGAGCCCCGACACCATGGCCAGATGCGCCTGTAGTGCCCTGACCGCGCGCTTGCGCCGTGAACGAGGCACGTCTTACAACGTCGCTCTGACCAGCACCGGAACCCGGCCGGACCACCTGCCCGATCTGGCCGACAACCGGACTTCTGCCCGACGGCGTGGATGACCTTGCCAGCGGCCATCTGCTTGCCTATCGTGGCAGAGAAAATGGAGAGCGGATGTCCGGACAGCCAGCAGCACGTTTGACTGACATGCACATCTGCCCTCTGACGGCAGGGGTGCCGATGCCGATCATCCCGCCGACATCAATCAATGTGCTGATTGGCTTTCTGCCCGCCGCGCGCATGCTGGATCGCTGCGTCTGCGTTGGCCCGCCTCCTGCGGCTGTGGATGCGATCCTTTTCGGCTCGCCCACTGTGCTGATCAACGGCCAGCCCGCCGCCCGGATGGGCGACCCGACTGTGAAGGGCGGAGCGATCACCACGGGTCTGCCTACCGTGCTGATCGGTGTGATGGGCATGGCTGTGCCACCGTCTACGGATATGGCGGTGCTGTCCCCCATCTGCCTGTCATTGCAAGGCGATCTTGCCGAAGTGCTGGATGCCCGCGAGCAAATGTCGATGGCCGATCATGTTTACGGCACAGCAGTTGGCGGCGACCTGCAAGGCGGCTGGGAGCCCGCAAGCGATGACGATCTCAGGGCCTTGGGCCTTATGGACAATCGCGGTGAAAGCCGCCTTGAGATACCTGATACCGATTTCCGGTCCGAAGTTTTCACCCGGACCGATCCGGCGACTGGTGAAAGCGAGTATACGATCGCTTTTCGCGGGACGACGGGTTTATGGACAACCGATAATATCGCCAATGCTGGTCAGGGCCTGTCTCGCGATACCCAGTATTACCGACGGGCCATCGACATCGGCAGACGCGCTTCAAACCGGGCACCCGGCAGGGTGCGTTTCACGGGGCATTCGCTGGGCGGGGGGCTGGCCTCGGCGGCGGCGGGGGCAGGCGGCGCGCCGGCCACGACATTCAATGCAGCCGGGTTGAGCCAACACACCATCAACCAGTTTGCAGACCCCGACAACTCTCAGACAATCGCGTATTTTGTCGATGGCGACATCCTGAGTGCAGGCCAGGACGGAGCCGCCGACAGCTTGCTGGGGCGCGTGGTCACGGTTCCCGTTGCCGTTGGCGAGCGCCGCCAACTGCCTCAGCCACAGTCGATGCCCAGAGCCGAGGCGCAACGCGACGGATCTATCCGGGGTTGGTTTCGAGACCGGGTCAGCACCAGCGACACTGCCCGTCAGGCAGAAATGCACGGCAGAGACGCCCTGCATGCGTCGCTTGCCGAGGTCGAGGCCGGTATTCGGGACCAGATTGCGGAAAACGGATGTCTGTGAGTTCGGCAGGCTGGTATGCATTGCGACTGGGTATGGTAGCTATCGGGCTGCTGCTGAGCGGTTGTCAGGAAGAGTCCAGTCAACCATCGAACGCAACAAATGACACCAAGCGAGAGTCTTCGATGCCATCAGACAACGATCCGAACGCCCCTGGCCCCGACGGCCACCCTGCAATCTTTACTGCAGTCGAGAGGGGCGACACCCGAAAAGTCACAGAGTTGATCGCGGCTGGCGCCAATATAGAAGCGCGCGGATACGCTCAGGGCACACCCTTGCTGATTGCCGCGATGGGTGAGAACTGGCCAATGGTAGAATTGTTGTTGCAGGCTGGCGCCGAGCCGCTTGCTGCCGATGAAATGGGGTTCACAGTGCCTTGGGTGGCCGCGACATCGCGCATACGGCCAGAGACCGACGATGGTCAGGCGCTCAATCGTGTCCGCCAGATCCTGAATGATCGCGGTGTCATCGGGATTGTCGTGCAACCTCGTGACGTCGAACGCCTGCTGGCCGAAGGGCGCTGGCCACCCGAACCAGACACAGAAGCCCCATAAGCCCGCGCCCGACCCTTTCCTTGCCAGTCATGGCCCGCGCCAGGGCTTGACGCAGGCCGCAACAGCCCGTAAATGACCGCTGTCTGCAGCCGGAATCGGCGCGCGGACCCTTCGCCTTTGCCGATCTGAAACTTCGACAGGTCTACTGCAACGACTTAGGACACGTTTAGAAGCATGACCTACCTCTGGCGGGCACTGCGGTGGACCCGGACGAAGACCAGAGCTCTTGGGCAGCAACACCTGCGCGGAACAACCGTGCGCATGAGAGAGGACCAGCGATGAACCTTATCGCTCAGATAGAAGCCGAGCAAATCGCGGCGCTTGGCAAGGACCTTCCGGATTTCAAGGCCGGAGACACCATCCGCGTTGGCTACAAAGTTACCGAAGGCACGCGCTCGCGCGTGCAGAATTTCGAAGGCGTCTGCATCGGGCGCAAGGGCGGTTCCGGCATCGGCGCATCCTTCACCGTGCGCAAGATTTCCTTTGGTGAGGGTGTGGAGCGTGTGTTCCCCCTCTACTCGACGAATATCGACAGCATTGCCGTGGTCCGTCGCGGCCGGGTGCGTCGCGCGAAACTTTACTATCTGCGCGACCGTCGCGGCAAATCGGCCCGGATTGCCGAGAAAACCAATTATCGTCCCTTGAACGCTTCAGCCTGAGGAGTGCCGCGATGAAAGCCGAAACGCATCCTGACTACCACATGATCAACGTCAAGCTGACCGATGGCACCGTCGTTCAGATGAAATCGACCTGGGGCAAAGAGGGCGAAACGCTCTCACTGGATATTGACCCCAGTGTTCACCCGGCATGGACCGGCGGCACCAACCGCCTGATGGATACCGGCGGGCGTGTGTCGAAGTTCAAGAACAAATACGCTGGCCTTGGCTTCTGAACGATTGGCCTACCAGATATCAAAGGGCGCGGATTTCCGCGCCCTTTTTGTTTGGAAACAACATCTTGCCTATTCTCCCGCAGTGCTTGTAACTGCGGCAAATGCCGCATAGATGATGCGCAGACAGATGAACCGGGGCAGGCAGATGACGCATATCATCGTTGTGGGCAATGAAAAGGGCGGGTCCGGAAAGTCGACCGTCTCGATGCATGTGGCCGTGGCGTTGGCACGTCAGGGGTTGCGCGTGGGTGCGATGGATCTGGACCTGCGCCAGCTTACCTTTGGGCGCTATATCGAGAACCGGCGCGACTGGACGACCCGCAAGGGCGTAGACCTGCCTTCGCCCCAGTTCATGCCCCTGCCCGATCCGTCCCTGTTTGACCTGACTGATGGGCCGTCTTTGCATGATGCGCGCATGACAGCCGCACTGGAGGCTTTGCAGCCCCTGTCCGATATCATCGTGATCGATTGTCCGGGTTCGCATACGCGACTGAGCCAGTACGCCCATTCGGTAGCCGATACGCTGATAACGCCCATCAATGACAGCTTTATCGATTTCGACCTGCTGGCCCGGACGGACGCCGAAACCGGCAAGGTTCTGTCCCCGTCAATCTATTCGGAAATGGTCTGGAAGGCACGCCAGACGCGTGCGCAATCGGGCATGCGCCCGCTGGACTGGATCGTGCTCCGCAACCGCCTTGGAACAACGGCGATGCATAACAAGCGCAAGGTGGGCGACGCGCTCGACGCGCTATCTCAGCGCATCGGATTCCGGATCGCTCCTGGTTTTAGCGAACGCGTCATCTTTCGCGAACTGTTCCCCAAAGGGCTGACCCTTCTGGACCTCGCCGATCTGGGCGGCGAGAGCATGACGCTATCGCATGTCGCCGCCCGGCAGGAATTGCGCGAACTGATTCAGACGCTGAACCTGCCCGCCCTCAGCCTGAATGCCTGATATGGCCACGTTGTGGTAAACGTGCTGCAAGCTCTTCCGAGATCGCGTCCAGCCTGCTGCCGAATCTGCAGTCGATCTCTTCTTTCTTGCCCAGCCCCAGAAAGTTACTCATGCCAAAACTGCTGTTTGCGGTTTCGGTCGTTGCCTGTGTTCGAAACATCTGTTGCGTTCCCTTAATACACTCGATGGTTGCACAGTAGCGCACCAAACGGGGCAGGAAAATGGCACGAAAAAGGTAAATATGCGCAAATCCGGACGTCGGAAAACCCAGCGCTACAATGCGATCAGGAACAGCGTGATCGCAGGAAACGCCACCAGAATCACGACACGGATCAGGTCCGACGCGACAAAGGGCATGACCGCGCGATAGGTATCGGTGATCCGCGTCTTGGGGTCCATCGCGTTGATCACAAACAGGTTCATCCCGACCGGAGGGGTGATCAGACCCACTTCGACCACAATCAGCACCAGAATGCCAAACCAGATGGCCGTCATCTCGATATTGGCACGATCCAGTGCAAGCTGATTGACCCGCCGCAGGCCAAGCGCCTGAATCTGGTCGCGCGTCAGTTCAGCACCGGCAGCCAGCGCGGCCTCGATACTGCGTAACATCTCTGGGGCGAGTTCCACACCGGCCCGCAAAGCCTCGCGCGCGCGCGCCGCGTGCAGATCGGCCATGGTGACAAAGTTGAAATCCAGTTCCATCATGATCGGCCAGAAGATCGGGATGGTCAGCAGGATCATCGAAAGGCTGTCCATCACACAGCCCAGAATCAGGTAAAAGCACAGGACCAGAATCAGCACCATGATGGGGCTGAACCCGGATCCACCCACCCAGGCGGCAATGCTCTGGGGGACTTGGGTCAGGGCCAGAAAGCCGTTGTAGAAAGCAGCGCCAAAGATGATGAAGAAGATCATCGCGCTGGACCGCGCTGTGACATAGAAACTCTCGGCAAGCGTCTTGCGCGTCAATCCGCCATTGACCCAGGCAATCAGCCCGGTGCCGAACGCGCCGACAGCGGCCCCTTCGGTTGGCGTGAACCAACCCGCGTAAATGCCCCCGACGACCAGCCCGAACACCACCATTACCGGCCAGATCTTGGCCAGCGCGCGAAACCTCTCACCATAGGCAATGCGCGGGCGCGTCCCGGCGGACTCGGGGTTCACCCGCACATAGATCGCAATCACGATCATGTAACCGATCGCAGCCATGATGCCGGGAATGAAGGCTGCCAGAAACAGCTTGGCGATATTCTGCTCGGTCAGGATGGCATAGATCACCAGCACGACCGAAGGCGGGATCAGGATACCCAGCGTGCCGCCCGCCGCCAGCGTGGCCGTGGAAAACCCGCCTGCATATCCATAGCGTTTCAGTTCAGGCAGGGCCACACGGCTCATGGTGGCGGCAGTCGCCAGTGACGAGCCGCAGATCGCACCAAACCCCGCGCTCGACCCGATCGCGGCCATGGCCACACCGCCCTTGCGGTGCCCCAGCCATCCCTCTGCCGCCTTGAACAGCGCCTGCGACATCCCCCCCAGCGTGGCGAAATGGCCCATCAACAGGAACATCGGAATGATACTCAACGAATAGCTGGCAAAGGTGGTGAAGGTCTCGGTTTCCAGCCGCGAGAGCGGGATGTTGGTGCTGCCCGTCACCAGCACCAGCCCGACCACACCGGTCAGGAACATGGCCAGGCCGATGGGTACGCGCAGGAAGATCAGCGTCAGCAGGGCCGGGAAGGACAGCAGCCCGATGGTCATCGCGCTCAATGCTCTGCCTCCCCGCTTTCGCCGATGATGTCGCGATTCTGCGCTGCCTCCAGCGCGCGGACCCCGACCATGTATAGCCCCACCAGTGCTGCAACAGCCGCCGCGCCAAAGCAGGCCGCGTAGGGCACCCAGACTGGCCATTCCAGGATATAAGTCGTCTGTCCTGTCCGCATCCGGTTCGACATGCCGATCGACAACCGCCACGCAATCAGCAACAGCGCAAGGAAAAACGCAACTTCCATGACCAGTCGCAGCCAGCGGTTTATCCGGTCGGACAGGAAGGAGGTAAAGATATCGACCCGCGCATGGCCCACCGTGATCTGACACAGGGGCAAGAAACAGAAGATGGCAAAACCCATGCCCAGTTCAGTAATCTCGAAATCTCCGAACACGCGGCCAATCCCCAGCCCCAGCAGCCACCCGGCCAGTGCCGGTGCCACTGATTGCACTGCGTCAGAGCCCAGCGCGGCGGCGATGTGCCGTCCGGTGATGGACAAGCAGGTCATGAGGATCAGCGCTGAAAGCACGACACCGCCCAGCATCGCCAGCGCGCGCGACAGTGTCATCATCACTGCGTGCATGTTCCTGCCCCCTGCCCCGTATCCATGCGCTGCCGCTTCTTCATGCAAAGCGGCCTCTCGCACAGAGAGGCCGCGATTGCCATAGTTTCTACCTTAGTTCGCGGCTTCGTATTCCGCCATCAGTTCGCGCGCGCGGTCGATCAGGGCCTGACCATCCTTGCCGCGCCCGTCCATATCCGCGATCCAGCGGGCATAGATGGGTTCTGCCAATGTGCGCCATTCCTCGACCTCGGCAGCCGGGATGGTGATGATGTTATTGCCCATTTCCTCGGCAATCTCGCGGCCCGGCGCGTCATAGGCCTGCTGGGTCGTGCCTGCGAAGACCGAGAATTCAAGCCCCGAGTTCTGATCGATCACGGCTTTCAGATCATCGGGCAGCGCATCATAGGTCGGCTGATGCATGGCCAGAACAAAGGTCACCGTATAGATCATGTCGCCTTCAAACTCAGTATGGTTCTCGACCAGTTCAGGGATGCGCAGCGACGGCGTCACCTCCCACGGCATGACCGCCCCATTGATAACCCCGCGCGACAGCGATTCGGGCACTTGTGCAATTGGCATGCCCACGGGCGTGGCGCCCAGCGCCTCCAGCAGTTGAACCGTCAGCCGCGATGGGCCACGCAACTGCATACCGCGCAGATCCGACGGTTGCGCTACAGGGTCTTCGGTATGGATCACGCCCGGGCCATGCACCCAGGTTCCGATCATCTTCACATCCCCGAATTCTTCCTGCATCGATTCCTCGAACATATGCCAATAGGCATAAGAGGCCGCACTCGCATCGCTGACCATGAAGGGCAGTTCGAAGACTTCGGTGGTCGGGAAGCGTCCGGGTGTCAGGCCCACGACGGTCCAGATCACATCGGCTGTGCCGGACACGGCCTGATCGTACAATTCGCCGGGTGTGCCGCCCAGTTGCATCGACGGAAAGCGGTCAACCTTGATGCGCCCGTCGCTGTCGGCCTCGACGTTGTCCGCCCAGACATCCAGAATATGTACCGGCACATTGGCCTGCGCGGCCAGAAAGTGATGCAGCGTCAGTGTGACGTCCTGCGCGAGCGTGGCCTGCGCACTGAACCCAAGCGCCAGCGCAGCCCCTCCCATCAGCCCCAGAACAGGTCTGCGTTTCATGTGGTACTCCTCCCATCCATAACGTTGCAAACGCAACAATCCTAGTGAAAGCACAAGTTCCGGGACCACGCCACTGTTTTTTCGACCGTACGGTTGATTTTGCGCTAAAACAGGCTTTGACTCTGTCAGGCTCTGCCTTTGCTCCACGACCCCAGCGCCTGGCACAGCCAGATTGGCCCGTGTTACCAATGAAAAGCAAGATTTGTTTCCGGGGTGCGGTTGCGTGATCGCAACCATATGGGCAATCTGCAAAAAGACAGCATTTGTTTCAATCGGCATCCGGATGAACAGTTTCGCCTTTGACGGGATATCCATGACGACCCCGCTGCGCGCGGGCAGCTTTATCGTTACCCTTCTGGGTGATATTGTCGCACCGCGCGGGGGCGAGGTCTGGATGGGCGATATCATCACCTTCTGCGCCCCATTCGGGCTGAGCGAGACACTGATCCGCACGGCAATGTCACGGCTGATGGCCGCAGGACAGGTTCAGGGCCTGCGTCAGGGACGCCGTAGCTATTATGCGCTGACACAGGCCGCCCAAGAGGAATACGCGATAGCCGCGCGCGTGATCTATTCGCAAGACGACAACCGGACATGGCGCTTTCTGTGTTTTCCCGACGGACAGGCCGCGGCGCATGTTGCGGCGCAGCAAGACCCCGGCCTGATCGCGCTGTCCGACATGCTGGCCCTTGGCCCCGCGCGCGGCGACCTTCCGCCACAGGCCGTTGCCATGACAGCACAAGCCGAGGGCAGCCCCGAGTGCCTGAAGGCAATGGGCGCGCAGTTTTGGCCACTGGCAGAACTGGCGGCTGATTATGACGGTTTTCTGGTCTTTGCCGGGCAACTGGACAGCCTGTCACCACTGACGGCACCCGATGCACTGGGCCTGCGCGTGCTGCTTGTCCATGCCTTTCGTCGCATTGCTCTGCGCGACCCGAGGCTGCCATCCACGGCCTTGCCGGCCGCGTGGGCAGGCCACAGGGCACAGGCAGAATTCGCCCGGATATACCTGAACCTCAGCAAGACGGCTGATTCGCATGTGGCTGCGCAATTCGCGTCAGCGTCGGGTCCGTTGCCCCGCAGCACGCCGGAAACAAGGGCAAGACGCACCAGCCTGGAGGCGATCGCGCGCCGGGTAACCAGAGCGTGAAGGCGCCAAAGCAAAAGCGTCACATGAATTGCATATTTTTTCTTTTCTGCGTGACGCTTTTGGGATACACATATGGAACTGGTTTCGCATGGCGAGATCACTGCTTTGGGAGGAGCTTCATTGCCGGACGCATTTATCTGTGACGCACAGCGCACGCCGGTCGGTCGCTATGGCGGCGCGTTATCATCGGTCCGGGCAGACGATCTGGCCGCCATTCCGTTGCGTGCGCTGATGGCGCGTCAGCCGGGTCTGGACTGGGCGCTCGTCGAGGATGTGATCTATGGCTGCGCCAATCAGGCGGGTGAGGATAACCGCAATGTCGCGCGAATGGCGGCCCTGCTGGCGGGATTGCCTGTCGATGTGCCCGGTATCACGGTGAACCGGCTCTGCGCGTCGGGGCTGGATGCGGTGGGCATGGCGGCGCGGGCAATCCGCGCAGGCGATTGCGGGCTGATGGTTGCAGGCGGCGTCGAAAGCATGAGCCGCGCGCCCTTTGTCATGCCCAAGGCGGAAACTGCCTTTTCCCGCACCAACAGTGTCTATGACACGACGATTGGCTGGCGCTTCGTCAATCCGGCGATGAAGGCGCAATACGGCATCGATTCCATGCCCCAGACCGCAGATAACGTGGCTGCCGACTGGAAAGTGTCGCGCGCAGATCAGGACGCGTTTGCGCTGCGCTCGCAGCAGCGCTGGGCGGCGGCGCAGGCGGCGGGTCGGTTTGCCGACGAGATTTGCGCCGTGACAATTCCACGCCGCAAGGGCGAGTCGCTGGTGGTGGACAGCGACGAACACCCCCGCCCCGACACAACCCCAGACGCGCTTGCAAAGCTGCGTGGCATAAACGGGCCGGATCTGAGCGTGACAGCGGGCAATGCCAGTGGCGTGAATGATGGGGCGGCGGCATTGCTGCTCGCGTCCGAACAGATGGCACAGGCGCAGGGACTGACACCGCGCGCCCGCGTCGTGGCCAGTGCAAGTGCCGGGGTCGCACCGCGCGTGATGGGCATTGGCCCGGTTCCGGCTGTCCGCAAGGTGCTGGCTCTGGCGGGTCTGAGCATCACGGATATTGACGTGATAGAGTTGAACGAGGCGTTTGCGGCGCAGGCGCTGGCATCGCTGCGCGAATTGGGCTTGCCCGATGACGCCGCGCACGTGAACCCCAATGGCGGCGCGATTGCGCTGGGGCACCCGCTTGGGGCCTCGGGTGCGCGGATGGTGGCAACCGCGCTGTGGGAATTGCAGCGCCGGGGCGGGCGATATGCCTTGTGCACCATGTGCGTGGGCGTTGGGCAGGGCGCAGCCCTGATACTGGAACGGGTCTGAACACAGGAGGTCTGGCAATGTATGCACAGATGGTAACATCCGAAGCGACAAACGACGATCCCGCGAAACTGGTCGCGTTTCAGGCGCGGATCGATGCGGGCGAGAAGATCGAGCCGAAGGACTGGATGCCCGAGGGCTATCGCAAGACACTCATCCGCCAGATCGGCCAGCACGCCCATTCCGAGATCGTGGGCCAGTTGCCCGAGGGCAACTGGATCACCCGCGCGCCGACGCTGGAACGCAAGGCGATCCTGCTGGCCAAGGTGCAGGACGAGGCAGGCCACGGGCTGTATCTGTATTGCGCCGCCGAGACTCTGGGCGTGTCGCGGGACGAATTGACCGAGGCGCTGCTGTCGGGAAAGATGAAATACTCGTCCATCTTCAATTACCCGACCCTGACCTGGGCCGATATGGGGGCCGTGGGCTGGCTGGTCGATGGTGCCGCGATCATGAATCAGGTCCCCCTGCAGCGCACCAGTTTCGGGCCCTATGCCCGCGCGATGGTGCGCATCTGCAAGGAAGAGAGTTTCCACCAACGGCAGGGCTATGACATCATGATGAAGATGGCCTTTGGCACACCTGCGCAGAAAGCCATGGCGCAGGATGCCCTCAACCGGTTCTGGTATCCGTCGCTGATGATGTTCGGCCCGTCCGACAAGGATTCGGTGCATTCCGCGCAAAGCATGGCGTGGAAGATCAAGATGAACACCAATGACGAACTGCGCCAGAAATTCGTCGATCAGACCGTGCCACAGGCCGAGTATCTGGGCCTGACCATCCCTGACCCGGCTGTAAAGTGGAACGAGGACAAGGGCGGTTATGATTTCTCGGAACCGGACTGGTCCGAGTTCTTCGAGGTCATCAAGGGCAATGGCCCCTGCAATGCCGAGCGTCTGGAAGCGCGGCAAAAGGCATGGGATGACGGCGCGTGGTTCCGCGACGGGTTGATGGCGCATGCCAGCAAGCGGGCGACGGCGAAGGTTGCAGCGGAGTAAGCGGGGCTCTGCCTGTCGCCAGTCTCACTCGGACCAGGGGCGCTCCAATGGCGACCCCAGGAAATTTGAACAAATATGAAAGGGTTAGGGCATGTCCAGTGAATGGCCGTTATGGGAGATCTTCATTCGTGGGCAGCACGGGCTGAACCACAGGCATGTCGGCAGCCTGCATGCGCCTGACGCCGAGATGGCGATCAAGCATGCGCGCGATGTCTATACGCGGCGCAATGAGGGGGTGAGCATCTGGGTTGTTCCTTCGGCCACGATCACGGCATCCAGCCCGTCCGACAAGGGGCCGCTGTTCGAGCCTGCGAATGCCAAGGTCTATCGGCACCCGACCTTTTTCGACATCCCTGACGAGGTGGGGAAGATGTGATGACGACCAAGGCCGATCTGGACAAGGCGCTGTTCGAGGGGCTGTGCCGCCTCGGGGATTCCACACTGGTGCTGGGGCATCGGGTGTCGGAATGGTGCGGGCTCGCACCCGTTCTCGAAGAAGACATCGCGCTGGCCAATGTGGCGCTTGACCTGATCGGGCAGACGCAGCTTTGGCTGGGGCTGGCGGCAGAGGTCGAGGGCAAGGGGCGCGATGCTGATGAGTTGGCCTTTCGCCGCGATGTCTGGGAATTCCGCAACCTGCTGCTGGTCGAACGCCCGAATGGCGATTTCGGTCACACATTGATGCGGCAGTTCCTGTTCGACGCGTGGCACCAGCCCATGCTCAAGGCGCTGGAAGGGTCTGGCGACAGCCGCATTGCCGGAATTGCCGCCAAAGCAGGGCGCGAGGTGGCCTATCATCTGGAACGCTCGGCTGATCTGGTGATCCGGCTGGGGGATGGCACCGAGGAAAGCCATGCGCGCATGCAGGCCGCACTGGACCGGCTCTGGCCCTATACGGGTGAGATGATGGCAGGCGATTCAACTGATGCTGCACTGGCCGAGGCCGGGATCATGGCCGCGCCTGACAGCATTCGCCCCGTCTGGGACGCCTTGGTGGCCGAGGTGCTGGGCGAGGCCACGCTGAAGGCCCCCGAGAGCACCTTTATGCACAAGGGCGGCAAGCAGGGGCAGCATTCCGAGCATCTGGGCCATATGCTGGCGACGATGCAATGGCTGCAGCGCGCCTATCCGGATGCGACATGGTAAGCGTCGCACAGGTCTGGGACTGGCTGGCCGAGGTGCCGGACCCCGAGATCCCCGTGATCTCGGTCACCGATCTGGGGATCGTGCGCAACGTGGCGCTGGACGGTGAAACTGTCGTGGTGACAGTGACGCCCACCTATTCGGGCTGCCCCGCGACATCGGTCATCAATTTCGAGATCGAGACGGCATTGCGCGCACATGGGGTCGCGGATGTGCGGCTGGAACGGCAGCTTGATCCGCCATGGACCACCGACTGGCTGAAACCTGCGGCGCGTGACAAGCTGCGCGCCTACGGGATCGCCCCCCCCATTGACGGCACGCGCGCAACCGGGGTTGTCGCAGGCCGGATCAACCGGTTGACCGGGGGCGCATTTGTGGTCCCCTGCCCGCGCTGCGGATCAGAGAAGACGCAAAAGGTCAGTCAGTTCGGCTCGACCCCATGCAAGGCCGCGTATCAGTGCCGAACCTGTCTGGAACCCTTCGACTATTTCAAATGTATCTGAGAGGTGCCCAATGGCCCGCTTTCATCCGCTCGACGTGACCGATGTGCAGCATGACACGCGCGATTCGGTCATCGTGACCCTGCGCCCGCGCGAGCCAGAGGCGTTTCGCTTTGTTCAGGGGCAATATCTGACCTTTCGGCGCGACTTTGACGGGCAGGAAATCCGGCGCTCTTACTCGATCTGCTCGGGGCTGGATGACGGGACATTGCGCGTCGGGATCAAGCGGGTCGATGGCGGGGCCTTTTCAGGCTGGGCGAATGAGAACCTCGCGCCCGGCGAGGTGCTCGAGGCGATGCCACCAGCGGGCAATTTTCACATGCCGCTATTGCCCGGTCAGGCGCGGCATTATCTTGGTTTTGCCGGTGGGTCTGGCATCACACCGGTTCTGTCGATCATCCGCACAGTGCTGGCACGCGAACCCCAAAGCCGCTTTACGCTGGTCTATGCCAACCGTCAGATCAGCTCGATCATGTTCCGCGAAGAGCTTGAAGATCTCAAGAATACCTATCTGGGGCGGCTGTCGGTGCTGCATGTGCTGGAACAGGACGCGCAGGAAATCGAGTTGTTCACGGGGCGTGTGGATGCGGACAAGATGGCCGCGCTGTTCACCCATTGGGTTGACCCGAAATCCGTGGACGTCGCGTTCATCTGCGGGCCGGAACCGATGATGCTGACAATTGCCGCCGCATTGCGCGATCACGGTCTGGAGGACGCCCAGATCAAGTTCGAGCTGTTTGCATCCAACCAGCCGGGACGACTGCAGCAATCCGCAAAGGCACGGGCGCAGGCTGCCAAGGGCAAGACCTGTGCGCTGACCATCACGCTGGACGGAACGACGCGCAATCTGGACCTGCCGCTTGATGGGACATCGGTTCTGGATGCAGCGCTCGGGGCCAGTCTGGATGCACCCTTTGCGTGCAAGGCGGGCGTGTGCTCGACATGCCGGGCCAAGGTGCTGGAGGGCGAGGCCGAGATGGCCGTCAACCACGCGCTGGAAGATTACGAGGTGCGGCAGGGCTACGTTCTGACCTGCCAGTGCATGGCGCTTTCTGACAGATTGGTGATCAGCTATGACGAATGATGCAATGCCGATCGAGGAGTATCTGGCGCAGGGCGGGCGGCTGACGTCGCCCGGCAATGTGCCCCCGCGCTACCGGGGCGAGGTGTTGCGCCTGATGGCGGCGTTTGTGGACAGTGAAATGGCGGGGTCTGCCGGGTTTGCCGATGTCATCAATGATGCGCCGGGGATCACCTCGCGCATCGCAGCCGCCCGGATCGTGCTGGAAAAGGCAGATCATGCCGAGCGCGTGCTCAAGATCATGGCCGAATTCGGGGCCGATACCTCGCGCTATGTGGGCACGCATCCATGGGCCGCGCGGCTGGACCGTGATGCCGATATCGGTGCCGCGCGGCAGGGCGGTGACATGCGGCTGGCGGTGTTTCACTACCCGCTGTCCGGCTGGGTGGATGCAGTGGTGATGAATGTGCTGCAAGGCGCCGCAGCAGTGATCCAGTTGCGCGAATTTGCGCAAGTGTCCTATCAGCCGCTGGCAGAGACCTTTCGCGCGATCCTGCCCCGCGAGGCGCGCCACGCCGAACTTGGGCGCGCAGGGCTGGCCGAACTGGCGGCCACAGCGCCCGATCAGGTGCGCGCATCGCTGGCCTATTGGCACCCGCGCGTGGCGCTGGGTTTCGGGCCGAAGGACTCCGAGCGGTTTGTGCGGTTGCACCGAATGGGGCTGCGCCACCGCCCGAATGCCGACATGCTGGCCGAGTGGGAGGCCACCATCGCTGACCACCTGAAAGACTGTGGAGTGCCCCCTGATGCTTGACGCATGGACCACCCGTCCGCTGGAAAGCTACCTCTACGGGGCCTGGCGCGCCGGGCGCGGAACAGCAAAGCCGCTCCATGACGCGGCCACAGGCGCGCTGGTGGCCGAGATCGATTCCACCGGCCTCGATTTTGCCGAGGCGCTGGCCTATGGGCGTAGCGCGGGGGCCGCATTGCGGGCAATGACGGTGCATGAACGTGCGCTGATGCTCAAGGCGCTGGGCCTCAAGCTGATGGAACAGAAGGATGATTTCCACGCGCTTTCGCTGGCGACCGGGGCCACCCCCAAGGATGGCTGGATCGATATCGAAGGCGGTATCGGCACGCTGCTGAACTATGCGTCTCGCGCGCGGCGCGACTTGCCCAATACGCGTGTGCTGACCGATGGCGCCGTAGAGCCGCTGTCGAAAGACGCGAGTTTCTCGGCGCAGCATATCCTCAGCCCGTTGCGCGGTGTGGCGGTGCATATCAACGCGTTCAACTTCCCCATCTGGGGGATGCTGGAAAAGCTTGCGCCCAATCTGATTGCGGGCATGCCTGCCATTGTGAAACCCGCCAGCCAGACCGCCTATCTGACCGAATTGATGGTGCGCCGGATCATCGCGACAGGGCTGTTGCCCGAAGGCGCGCTGCAACTGATTTGCGGGGGCGTGGGCGACCTGCTGGACCATGTGACTGCGCAGGATGTCGTCACCTTTACCGGGTCAGCGGCGACCGGGCAGCGCCTGCGCGCGCATCCTGCCATCTTGCGCAATTCCACCCGCTTCACAATGGAGGCGGACAGCCTGAATGCCTGTCTTCTTGGTCCGGATGCTGGCCCGGACAGCCCCGAGTTTGACCTGTTCCTGCGCGAAGTGACGCGCGAGATGACGGCCAAGGCAGGCCAGAAATGCACGGCCATCCGCCGCATCATCATCCCGCGCGCGCACGTCGGGGCCGTGCGTGCGGCACTGGCTGCAAGACTGGCCGAGGTTCCGGTCGGGTTGCCGGGCGACGCTGGGACGCGCATGGGGGCGCTTGCAGGGCTTGACCAGCGCGCAGATGTGCGTACAGCCATTGCACGGCTTGCATCCGAGGCAGAGATCATCGCAGGCGACCCGGACTGCGTGCAGGTGACATCGGGCGACCCCGACAAGGGGGCCTTCCTGAACCCGGTACTGCTATATACCGACCAGCCCATGACCGCCCACGCCGTCCACGAGGTCGAGGCATTTGGCCCCGTTGCAACGCTCCTGCCTTATGACGATCTGGGACAGGCGGTGGAACTGGCCGCAATGGGCAAGGGCTCGCTTGTCTCGTCACTCTTCACCAACGCGCCAGATGTGGCCGAAGAGGTTGTGCTGGGCCTCGCACCCTTTCATGGCCGCGTGATGATCGGCAACCGTGACAGCGCCAGGACCGCGACTGGCCACGGCTCGCCCCTGCCAATGCTGGTGCATGGCGGGCCGGGGCGCGCGGGTGGCGGCGAGGAACTGGGCGGCATGCGTGCGCTGCACCATTACATGCAGCGCACCGCTGTTCAGGGCGCGCCGCGCTTGCTGAGTGCCGTGACCGGCCGCTGGCTGGACGGCGCACCCACCCGCAGCGACACCCACCCGTTCCGCAAATCGCTGGCCGATCTGCGCGTCGGAGATCAACTCGCGACTGAATCGCGCGACATCACCCTTGCCGATATCGAGCATTTCGCAGGCTTCACAGGCGATACCTTTTACGCCCATATGGACGAGCAAGCCGCCCGAGCAAACCCGTTCTTCGACGGTCGCGTGGCGCATGGCTATCTGATCGTGTCCTTTGCCGCTGGCCTGTTCGTGCAGCCTGACCCCGGTCCGGTGCTGGCGAATTACGGCATCGACAACCTGCGTTTCCTGACGCCCGTTTATCCGGGCGACCGGTTGCAGGTGCATCTGACCTGCAAGGAGATCAACCCACGGGCCGAGGGCGACCATGGCGAAGTGCGCTGGGATTGTCAGGTCCGCAACCAGACAGGCGTTCTGGTTGCGCAATATGATGTGCTGACCATGGTGGCCAAGACCTGGCCCGCCTGACCCTCAGCGCCGCCCGCAGGCGCGCAATTGCTGGTCATACATCTGCGCGCGCGACGCCACCCTGTCTGCCACGCTGATCAGCCACGGCTTTGCGTTGAATGACCCGCGCGCAAATCCGGTATGCCCTTCGTGATAGGCAAGATACTGGTTGCGCGCATCGGTCAGCGGGATGCCATTCCGCTCGCGTGTCTTGTTGGTGTACCAACCGACGAAATCTGTTGCGTCCTGAATATTCGTGCGGGACGCCCGGCGGCTTCCCGCTTCGCGCACATATTCATCCCAAGTGCCATCCAGCGCCTGCGAATACCCCAACGCCGACGATTGCCGCCCCATCGGGATGACGCCCAGAGTATAGCGCACCGGCGTGCGCGCATCGCCGATGAACCGGCTTTCCGCATGGATGATCGCCATCTGAACCGGCAGGGGCGTTCCCCAGCGCCGCTCGGTCGCGCGCATGGCCGCAAAATACTGCGGTCGTTCACGCTCCATCAAGCAGGCATTTTCAAGATTTCGCGGGGCCGAAAACGATGCCTGACGGCTGCCGCACCCCGCAAGGACCGCGACCACCAACAGGGCGAGGGCTAATCTGCTCATACTGACCTCGTTTTTTATGGAACCTTAGCGAATTGGGGACGCAATGTAATCCCCCCGCCACTGCATTATTCCGGGTTTTGGGCCCCACAGCACCACGCCTGATGCAAATGTGACCTGAATTCGCCCATTTGCGCCGCGTTAACATCTCATTGAAACATGCACGCTAATCTGGTGGCGGGTGAAGATACAGGTGGGATCATGCAGCGTTCTGACAATGTCAGGCCAATAATCATCAAGCGCAAGAAAGTCGTCGTTGCCGGGGGGCACCACGGTGGTGCCTGGAAAGTTGCCTACGCGGATTTTGTGACGGCCATGATGGCCTTTTTCCTGATGCTGTGGTTGCTGGGCTCTGTCACGGATGACAAGCGCAAGGGAATTGCGGATTATTTTTCCGAAACACATGCGATAGAAAGCCATTCGTCGGGGGCTGATGGCGTGATGGGGGGCAGTTCACTGTCACTGGTGGAATCGCTGACCGACACGATCGCCACGCGCGAACGGTCCAATTCGGATAGCGCCGCGCTGGAAACGCTGGCGCAGACACTTGATACTGCCGCCGCTCAGGACAGCGCCCTTGGCGAGGCGTTCGAGCATGTCTCCATCAGGCTGACGGATGAGGGGCTGGTCATCGAATTGTTCGACCTTGAGACAGCCTCCCTGTTCGAGCATGGCACCGACCAGCCCATGCCAGTCCTGAAACTGCTGCTCTCCGTCATGACCGAAGCTTTCGAAACGGTTTTGAATCAGGTTGCAATCGGCACGCATTCGCGCAGCTTTCCATCGGTTATCCGCGAAAACCCGGTGTGGAGCCTGACCATGGATCGCGCGCAATCCGTCCATCGCATGATGGAAGCAGAAGGTTTGCCTGACCAGCGGTTCCAGCGTGTTTCCGGCAACGCAGACCGCGCGCCTGTCGAACCGAACCCCATGGCGGCGCGTAACAACCGGATCGAACTGATCTTGTTGCGCATGACAGACGGGGCCTGAGGCATTATCCGGAAATTAACGGAGCCACGCCAGAGTCACTGTGAGAGAGAATCATAGTGGAATGGAGTGGACATGAGCATTTCGTCTTCGATGAACGCGGGCGTCGCAGGACTGCGGGCCAACGCGACCCGCTTGGCGACAATCTCGGACAATATCGCGAATTCGGCGACCTACGGCTATCGCAGGTCGCAGACGAGTTTTCAGTCGATGGTCATCGGGTCGGGCATCGCGGGGCAGTCAACCTATTCGGCGGGCGGCGTCCGAACCACAAGCCAGCGCATCGTCGATCAGGGCGGCGCGCTGGTCGGCACCCAGAATGCAACGGATATTGCATTGTCGGGTCGGGGTTTCATACCGGTCACATCGGCAGTCGGTGCCAATCTGCAGAATGGCTCCGCACCGCTGATGCTGACCACGACCGGCTCGTTCCGACAGGATGCAAACGGCTATCTGCGCGATACTTCCGATCACGTGCTTCTGGGCTGGCCTGCGGAACTCGACGGGTCCATTGCAGCCTATCCGCGCGACAGCATTGCCGGCCTGCAGCCTGTCCGGATTGAAACCATACAGCAGACCTTTTCAGAAACCCGGCAGATACAGCTTGGCGTGAACCTGCCCGCCTCGGCAACCTTGCCCGCCGCCACCAGCGATCCACTGCGCCTGTCGGTCGAGTACTTTGACCTGTTCGGTCTGAGCAGTTCGATAGATATCGAATTCGAACCGGTCCTCACACCGCCGACTCCAAGCAACACCTGGCAAATGGCCCTGACCGATGCCAGTTCCGGTGACCCGATCGGCAGCTATACGCTGGTTTTTGACGATACTATGGGTCAGGCAGGAACGCTACTGTCCGCAACCCGGACAAGCGCCATTGGCGCCGATTACGACCCGGCGACCGGCACGCTCCCGATGGCACTCGGCAACCAGAGCATTGATCTGTCGCTGGGACTGCCCGGACAGGGCAGCGGCGTGGTTCAGCGCGGTCAGACCTTCTCGCCAGCGGGTGTCAGCCAGGATGGCTTTGGAACCGGTAATCTGGTCGGGCTGATGGTCGACAGCAATGGCAACCTTGACGCGATCTATGATCAGGGGTTCCGGCGCACGCTATACCGTATCCCGATTGTCGATGTTCCAAACCCCAATGGACTGAGCGCGCTGAACAGTCAGGCTTTTCAGGTATCGCGCGACAGTGGCCCCTTCTTTCTGTGGGACGCAGGCACGGGACCCGTGGGAGAGTTCGTGGGCTTTGCACTGCAGGAATCGGCAACCGATGTCGCCGCCGAACTGACCAGCCTGATCCAGACCCAGCGCGCGTATTCGTCCAACGCCAAGGTGATCCAGACTGTCGACGAGATGTTTCAGGAAACCACCAACATCAAACGCTGACCACCCGCACTTTCAAGGTTAATCACGCATGTCCCTGTCGCTTGCCCTATCCGCGTCCATGAGCGGGATCGCCCTGACCTCGCGCGCCACCCAGCTTGTCGCGGACAATATCGCAAACCAGCAGACCGAAGGTTATGGTGTCCGCTCGCTCGATCAGGCGGCGCGGTCGCTTGGCGGCACGGGCAGCGGGGTCGTGGCCCTGGGCATCCACCGCGACACGGACCCCGGCCTGATTGCCGAGCATCGCAAGGCGTCGGCGCAATCTGCTCGCCATCAGCAGGTCACCGAATTCTGGAACAGGGTCGAGGCCACAATCGGAATACCGGGCGAAGCGGGAAGTCTCAACCAGCGTATGGACGCCCTTGAAATCGCGCTTGGCCATGCTGCGGCACAGCCGGATTCGCAGGCGCTCCTGCATCAGGTCGCGCAGGCCACGACCGATATCGCACATGGGTTTCTTGCTATCCAGACCAGTTTGCAACACTCCCGCAATTCTGCAGATGCGTTGATCGCACGTGATGTGGACACCCTGAACGACACCTTGTCAGAACTCGCGCGGCTGAACCGTGAAATTCAGCGCCAGACCCTGACTGGCGGTGCGCCGCATGCGCTGATGGATAATCGACAGCGCCTTATAGACCAGATCGCCGAGATCGTGCCCGTGACGGAGATCATGCGCGAGAATGGCCGTATTGCCCTTCTGGCGGAAGATGGCTCGATCCTGGTCGACCGGGACGCGGCACAATTCGGTTTTACCCGGACAACCGCGATTTCCCCCGAGGACCGGGTCGAGACAGGCGCGCTGTCAGGCTTGTCACTGAACGACCGCGCTGTCCCACCGGGGTCCGCGCTACTGTCCGAGGGCCGCCTTGGTGCCGCTTTTGCAGTGCGCGACCGGTTCGCACCAGAACTACAGCAATCGCTGGATCAGATCGCCACAGATCTGGTGACCCGATTCACGCAGGCCGAGGCCAGCCCGACAACGCCAGCAGGGGCTTTCGGCCTACTGGTGCCAGAGGGAGTTTTGGCATGGCCAGCCAGCCAGCCCGGACTGGCCGGTCGGTTGCGGCTGAACCCGCTCGCAGACCCGGCGGCGGGGGGGGATGTCACGCTGCTGCGCTCGGGGCTGCATGCGGCGCAACCGGCAGCGGTATCTGACAACCAGCACCTGACGCGCTTGCGCGATGCGCTGACCCAGATGTCACAGTTGCCCGGCGCAATGTCACCGCACAGGGCTGCATCCGGCCATGTGACCGATATGCTTTCACAGGTCGCCACTGCGCGGCTTGGCGCCGAGCAGCGCAGTGCGTCCAGCACTGCGCGCTTCACCGCACTGCAAGAGAGTGTCGCGGCGCGCGGTGTCGATACCGATGCCGAGCTTGGCAAACTCCTGCTTCTGGAACAGGCTTACGCCGCAAACGCGCGGGTATTGGCAACACTTGACGCGATGTTGCGAAGAATTCTGGAGATCTAGAGCATGATCGACGCACATTTTGGTGACATGGCCCGACATCGCGCCTTTCAGCGGCACGCAAGCGGGCTGAAACAGAAGATATCGGTCCGCGGCACCGAGCTTGCCAAAGGCGTCGTGTCAGACAAGACGCGTCATCTCGGGGGGGATTTTTCAATGCTCGCTGGCGTCACGAAAGCGCTTGAACTTGCATCAGCCCGTCAGCGCATCACCAGGGACGCGCAGCTTTTCCTGGAGGTCCAGCAACTTGCAGTCGGCGACATACAGACCATCGTTCAGAAAGCAGTCCTCGACCTCAGGATACTCGAAACAAACGACTATTCGACGTCATCTGCAATCGCCAGCAACGCAATGAGGTCTGGTCTTGATCAGATTGTCGGGCGCCTGAACACGACGCTTGCGGGCCGGGCCGTGATGGCAGGCGTGGCCAGCGACGCCCCCGCAGTCGCCCACCCGGACGCCCTGCTCGATGCGCTGATCGCAGATTTGCCAGCGGGCGCATCTGCGCATTCGGTTCATGACCATGTCGTCCAATGGTTCGCCCCCGGTGGTGGTTTTGACAGCACAGGATACTCAGGTGATGCCGCACGGTCGGCACGTCTGGATCTGGGACAGGGCAACAGCGCGTCGCTTGATGTGACGGCGCAGGACCCCGCCTTGCGGGGGACACTCGCAGCCTTCGCAACCGGTGCGCTGGTGTCGCGAGGGGTCCTTGCGCTGGACCCGTCTGCGCAACGCGCACTGCTGACGCACGCGACGGATGATCTGGCGCGATCAGACACTGCACTTATCGGACTTGCAGCCCGGATCGGGACCGAAGAGGCCCATCTTGCCGCCGCGGGCAGCCGTGCTGCAGCCGAGTATAGCGCCATGCGGATTGCACAGACCGACTTGATCGAAGCAGACCCTTATGAGGCCGCAACACTGCTGGAACAGGCCATATCACAGCTCGACATACTCTATAGCCTGACAGCGCGCCTGTCGCGCTTGTCACTTGCGGAATACCTGCGATGAACAGAGCCTCCTGTCTCGTGCTGTTTCTGACCGGGCTGTTCGTGTGCGTTGCCGCCACTGCAAGCGCATCCGTCAGACTCAAGGACCTGGTCGAATTCGACGGGGTGCGCGGCAATGACCTGCTGGGGTATGGCCTTGTGGTTGGTCTGAATGGCACCGGTGACAGCCTGCGCAACGCCCCTTTCACCGAAGACATGATGTCGAACATCCTCGAACGGCTGGGCGTCAATGTGACGGGCGAACAGTTCCGGCCACGCAATGTCGCTGCAGTCATTGTCACGGCAACCTTGCCGCCATTCGCACGCTCTGGCGGGCGGGTTGACGTGACGGTCTCGGCCATTGGCGATGCCACTAGCCTGCTGGGCGGCACGCTGGTGATGACACCTCTGAACGGCGCGGACGGCACGATCTATGCCGTCGCGCAAGGCACGATCATTGCGGGGGGCGCCTCGGTCGAGGGGCAGGGCGCCCGCGAAGTGCGTGGCGTCCCCACTTCGGGAACCATTCCGATGGGGGCACGGGTCGAGCGAGAGGTGGATTTCGAACTGTCCGAACTCAGCCGTATACGGCTGGCCCTGCGGGTCCCCGATTTCACGACCGCTGCGCAGATCGAACACGGAATCAACACCGCCTTTGGCAAAAGGGTTGCGCTGATGACGGATCCGGGCACGGTCGTGCTGGATATGGGCGCGACGGGCATGTCTTCGGTGGCGCATGCGCTTGCCCGGATCGAGAATATCACGGTCACGCCCCAGACCCGTGCGCGGGTTGTGGTCGACCAGCGTTCCGGGACTATCGTGCTCGGAGAGGATGTGCGCATCAGCCGGGTTGCTGTGGCGCAGGGCGGGCTGACCCTGCGGGTCGAAGAAACGCCACTGGTCGTTCAGCCCAACCCCTTTACCGAAGGCGAGACAGTGGTCGTGCCGCGCACCCGCGCCGAAATGGAAGATAACCCACCCGTTGGCCTTGCAGAACTGCGCGGCGGAACGTCACTTTCCGAAATCGTCGCGGGGCTGAACGCACTTGGGGTGGCACCGCGCGACATGATCGACATCCTGAACAGCATCAATGCGGCAGGGGCGCTTCATGCAGAACTGATCGTGCGCTAGGCAACGCTCGAAGGCCCGGCAATAGCGACCGACAGGAAAGTGTGTTGCGAACATATCCCGGAACGGCGCCGTCAGGGCTTTGCGCAAGCTGCAGCCTACCGCGCCGCATGGCAAATACGCGGCAACGCGGCGCCCCCTGCAGACGCAAGATGCCTGCCTGTGATCTGCTGATATCTGGAAAGGTCGCTTTTCATCTGTCCTGCGTCGTCAGTGCCTGTTCCTTCTGGCAGCGGATTTGCGAAGACCGGGCAAGTTTGCTGCAACTGGAGCCGCGCTCATGAAAACCCATGTCAAATCACTTGTCGTCGGCGGAGGTGCCGTCGGTGCTTCGATCGCCTATCATCTGGCAAAAGCGGGCTGGGACACGATGCTGCTGGAGCGCGACGAGCTGACCTCTGGCTCGACCTGGCACGCGGCGGGGCTGCTGCCCTTGTTCAACATGGGCTATGCGACCAGCCATATCCATGACTACAGCGTCAGGTTCTACAAGACGCTGGAGGCCGAAACCGGGCTGAATGCGGGGTTCTATGTCGTCGGAAACCTGCGCATGGCGCAAACCGCCGAGCGCATGGATGAATACATGCTCTATGCCTCGACTGCCGAATCCGTCGGCATTCCCTATGAATGGATGACCCCTGCGCAGATCAAGGAGCGTTGGCCGCTTGTGCGCACCGAAGATTTGAAGGGCGCAATCTATCACCCGACCGATGGATACATCAACCCCGCCGACGTGACCCAGGCCATGGCCAAGGGCGCGCGCCAGCATGGTGCCGAAATCATGCGCCGGGTGCAGGTGGATGGCTATCGCTGGACCGGCAGCGAATGGATCGTGTCCTGCACAAGGATGCTCGAAAAGGGCGGCAATCTGGTGCCCTCCGAGGAAAGTTTCGAGATCACCGCCGAGCATGTGGTCACCGCCACGGGCAACCATGCGCAACGCACAGCGCGGCTGCTGGGCATCAAGATCCCCGCAATCCCGGTTGAACATCAGTATATCGTCACCGAACCCGACCCGATGCTGGTCGAGTACCGCAAGACCCACCCCGAACACCCGGTCCTGCGTGACGCCGATGCGAAATGGTATGTCCGCGAGGAGCGCGGCGGCTGGATTCTGGGCCCCTATGAGCGCAACGCGCCGGCCTGTTTCGAATACGATGTGCCGCAGAGCTTCCGCGCCGACCTGTTCCCACTGGATCTGGAACGGATTGAGGAAGAATACATGTCCATGATCCACCGGATCCCGTCATCGGAAACCGTGGGCCTCAAGGACGACTATAACGGCCCCATCTGCTACACCCCCGATGGCAACCCGCTGGTCGGCCCCGTGCCGGGCCTGCGGAACATGTGGCTGGCCGAAGGGTTCAGCTTTGGCATCACCGCCGCCGGGGGCACCGGCCATTATCTGGCGCAGATGATGACGCAGGGCGAGGCCGAGATTGACATGGCGAGCCTGGACCCCCGGCGCTATGGCGACTGGATGACAACGGAATATGCCGCGCGCAAGAATGAAGAATGCTACGAGCATGTCTATATCCTGCACCACCCCGATGAAGAGCGTGAAGCCTGCCGCCCGCTGCGCACGGCCCCTTGTTATGACCGGGTAAAGACACGCGGCGCGCAGTTCGGCTGCGTCAACGGGTTCGAGCGGCCCAATTACTACGCACCCGACGGGTTTGACGACCACGCGTCGCGCAGCTTCCGCCGGGGCGGGTGGTGGCAATATGCGGCAGAAGAGGCGAAGGCGATTCGCGAAGGCGTCGGCATGATCGACGCCACAGCCTTTACCAAGCATCTGGTGCGCGGACCGGGGGCGACGGCCTTTCTGGATTGGTTCACCTGCAACAAGCTGCCTTCGGTCGGGCGGATAAACCTGACCTATGCACTGACCGAAGCGGGCACTGTGCGCACCGAATATACCATCGTGCGGCTGGCCGAACATGAATATTACCTGATTTCGGCAGGCGCTTGGACGGCCTATGACGGCGATTATCTGCGCAAGGCCGCCGAGGACAGGATGGCCGATTTCGGCTGGATCGACATTCATGACGTGACCACGCAATGGGGTGTCTTTGCCGTTGCGGGCCCGAAATCACGCGATCTGCTGGGCCGATTGGCCAAGGATGCCGCACCCGACACTGTGCTGTCGAACAAGCGCTTTCCATGGCTGTCGATGCGCAAAATCGAGTTGGGCATGTGCCCGGTGCGCGCCGTGCGCGTGGCCTATACCGGCGAATTGGGCTGGGAATTGCACCACCCTATCGAGATGCAGAATTACCTCTTTGACCAGCTTATGGCGGCAGGCGAGGATGTGGGGCTAAAGCTGGTCGGCGCGCGCGCACAGAACTGGCTGCGGCAGGAAAAAAGCTATCGCGCCTTTGGCAACGAATTGGGCCGCGACGCAACACCGCTGGAGGCTGACCTACCGCGTTTTGTGGACCAGTCCAAGGACTTCCACGGCAAACAGGCCATGATGGAAACCGGCATCCGCGCCAAATGCTGCACATTGCTAGTCGACGGGCCGTCAGATGCCGACCCCTGGGGGCGCGAGGCGCTTTATGACGGTGATACCAAGATCGGGCGTCTGACCTCGGGCGGGTATTCGGTGGCGTTCGGCAAATCCATCGGCATGGGCTATGTGCGGCCTGATCTGGCGGTCGAGGGCACGCGCCTGAAGGTGCGGATGCACGATGCCCTCTGGGATGCGGTTGTCACCTGCGACAGCCCCTATGACCCCAAGAACGAAACGATTCGCAAGGACGGCTGAAACCTGAATGACCCCGGATCGCATCCGGGGCCTTTGTCTTTGATCCGGGGCGCTTAGCCTTGCAGGTTCTGCGATGCCGCGCGCGCGACATTGGCACGCTGCAAGAAGAACACCAGCCCCGCGACGCCCAGCCCGATCGCATCCGAAATCCAGCCACCCGAGATCATTGCGATGGCCGCGCCCCCGACCAGCACGCGCAGCGGCCAGGTGATCGCACCAAACAGCCACCCCTGCACCGCCGAGGCCAGCAGATAGATGCCCAGAAGCGCAGTAAAGAACACATGGATGATGTTGCCCCAGTCACCCTGCATCAACAGCCCGTCATTGAAGAAGAAGATGAACGGCACGATGAAGGCCGCAAGCCCGATCTTGAAGCTTTCGACACTCGTCTTCATCGGGTCTGATTGCGCAATCGCGGCGCCCGCATAGGCCGCCAGCGCCACGGGGGGCGTGATGGCCGACATGACCGCATAGTAGAAGATGAAGAAATGCGCCGTCAGCGGTTCGATCCCCATGCGGATCAGACCCGGCGCGATCACCGCCGCCGCCACGGCATAGGCCGCAGTCGTGGGCATGCCCATGCCAAGGATGATCGCAACCAGCATTGCGAACACCAGCGCCAACAACTGGCTTTGTCCCGCAAAGCCCAGCAGCAGCGACGAAAACCGCGTGCCGATCCCGGTCAGCGCGATCACGCCAACAATCACGCCCGCAGCCGCACAGACCGCCACCAGTTGCAGCGACATGCGCGCGGCGATCTCGAACGCATAGAGGATTTCGCGCACCAGCATCTTGTGCGGGGTGAACCAGCTTACGACCGCCGCCGCGGCCATGGCCAGCGTGCCTGCGCGGATCACGGAATAGCCCATGAACAGCGCGCCGATCAGGATGACAATCGGAATGAACAGGAACACACGCCGTGCCAGCACGTCAAATCGCGGTAGCATGTCCCGTGGCAGGCCCTTCATCCCCTTTTTCAGCGCTTCCTTGTCCACCATGAAATAGACGGACGTGAAATACAGGATCGCCGGGATGATCGCTGCGATAACAATGTCGCGGTAGGCGATGCCCGTGATCTCGGCCATGATGAACGCGCCCGCGCCCATGATGGGCGGCAGGATCTGCCCGCCAGACGACGCCGCCGCCTCGACCGAGGCCGCAGTTTGCGGGCGGTAGCCCACTTTCTTCATTAGCGGGATGGTCAGCGACCCGGTGGACACCACATTGCCCGCCGAGGTGCCGTTGATCATGCCCATCAGCCCCGATGCGAACACCGCGACCTTGGCAGGCCCGCCCCGCGCCCCGCCTGCGGCCGCAAAGGCGAAATTGACGAAATACTCGCCCACCCGGCTGGCCTGCAAAAAGGCCGCAAACGTAATGAACAGGATGATATAGGTCGAGGAAATCGCCGTCGTCGGGCCAAGGATGCCATTATCGGTGTAGATGAAGCCAAAGAACCGAGCAGGCGCATAGCCGCGATGGTTCAGAATGCCCGGCAGCCAGGGGCCAATAAAGCCATAGGCCAGAAACACCGCCACGATGATCACCAGCGCCAGCCCCGCCAGCCGCCGCGTCAGTTCCAGGATCAGGATAATCCCGGCAATCGAGGCCCACATATCATTGGGATGCGGAAAAACCTGTGCGCGGGTGCGCAGGAAATCGGCGTGGCCAATGATATAGGTGCCCACCACAATCGCGGCGACGGCCAGCAGCGTATCGGCCAGCGACAGGCGCGAGCGGTTGCGGATCGGTTGAATCCAGCTTGCCACCAGTGCAAGGACTGTGCCGCCAATAAGCGGATAGCCAAAGGTCATCAGGTACTTCTCTGCGGGCGCGCCGGTCGCGATCCGGTCGCCAGTGCTCAGCATCAGAACGACCTGACCCAGCGCCAGCAGGATCAGCCCGCCACCGGCGGCCAGCAAGGCCTTTTCCAGCACCGAATAGGGCGCATCAGTGCTGTCATCATGCAGCGCGCGGGCAGAAAACAGGATGAAGCCCAGCGCCAGACCACCCGCGACATGGACCAACCGGTAACGCCATGGTTCCGTCAGATCGACCGACGGCAGACCCAGAAAATCGGTGATCCGGTCATGAATCCCGTTCATCGCACCGACATGGAACATGGTGTAGGCAATGCAAAGGGTCGTCACGACCAGACCGACCACACCTGCAAACACCCGTTGGTTACTGGTGACGATCTCGGCGTCGACGCCCTGTGCAATATTGTCGATCTCGGCAGATTCTGGCTGCGCGGCTGATTGTGACATGGCTCCCCCGATCCGGTCAATCTGGCGGTCTTGAAGCACCGTTTCAAATGATGCTGAAATACCAGTAGTGGCTTCAAAAAAGGTCAGAGCGCATCCGCGCTCTGACCCCAGTCATTCAGGCAGATCGCAAGATCAGCCCTGCAGATCTTCGGGGATCTCGATGCCGATTTCCTCGAAATAACGCACGGCACCCGGATGGAAGGGCAGGAACGAGTTGTTGCCCACATTTTCCGGCAGGGTCGCCGCGGCGGCTGCGTGGATTTGCAACATGCGGTCGTTGTTTTCCATCACCAGCTTGGTGATTTCATAGGCAAGGCTCTCAGGCATGTCGGCATGCGCAATGGCAAAGTTCCACATCGCAACCGACATCTGGTCTTCGTCCTGCACAGTGTAGGTACCTGCCGGAATCGTGAAGGGCGACACTTCGGGGTGACCTTCCATGATCTGTGCCAGTTCGTCTTCGGTAAAGCCGAACATCACGACATCCGCTTCGGCGGCCAGTTGCGAGAACGCACCAATCGGCAGACCGGCAGCAAAGACGAACGCATCGACCAGACCGTCTTTCAACTGGCCAGCTGTGTCAGCGGCACCTGCGTTCGAGACAGTCGCATTGATGCCGAGCGTGTTCAGGAAGCGCGGCCAGTAGGTACCGGGCGTGCCGCCAGCAGGGCCGACGCCGACGCGCCTGCCTTCAAAGTCGCTGACCGAGGTGATGCCGCTGGAGGCGAGCGCCACACCCTGAAAGGGTGTTTCATACATCGGAAACAGCGCGCGGATTTCGCTATGCGGCAGGCCGGGGGCCAGTTCGCTTTCGCCGATCCATGCTTCATAGGCCGGGCCCATGGTGACCAGACCGATATCGTGGTCGCCCATCTGGGTCAGGGTCACGTTCTGCACCGGGCCGCCGGTGACTTCACCCGAGGCATTCAGCCCCAGTTCTTCGCCCAGAAAACCGGCCAGACCGTTGCCATAGACGAAATAGACGCCGCCCTGGCTGGCGGTGCCGACCGTCAGATCGGATGGCCATCCTGTCCGGTCCTGTGCCGAAGCTGCGGAAACAGACATGATCGCTGCTGCGGCCAGAGCCGCAAAATTGGTATAACGCATTGGGACCTCCCCTTGATGTGCGTATTCAATGCCCGCATCGCCCCCTCCACGGCGCGATGCAGCACGACCGGAACACAAGCCGCCCCTGCCATTTATTGCAAGGCCGCCATGCGGAAAAACGTAAGGCGTTAACGCCAAAGCGGCAAGGATGTGTAGAAACCTACCCAAACAGGGGAGCTCCTGTGTCGAGAGTCACACATCCTCAGGGGTCGCTCTTCTCGGACATCGATTCCGATAGCTGAAACAGCCCCTTTTCGATGCCGTGCTTCAACAGCTTGTCATACAGCGTTTTGCGCGACAGACCCAATTCTTCATAGACGGGACGCAAGGTGCCGTTGTGCCGGATCAGCGCATCGATGAGGATCTTGCGTTCATGCGCGGCCATAAGTTCCGGCAGGCTGCGTTCCTGCACAGTCAACGCTCCAGCCTCATTGGCGCGCTGCAACCCCAATGCCATGCGTTCCGCAAGGTTGCGCAACTCCCGCACATTGCCGGGCCAGTCCGCAACCGCGATTTCGGCCAGAAACGCGGGGCTGACCTTGCGCTGTGGCTGTCTGTGCCGAGCCGAGGCCTCGGTCAGCAGGCGCATGAACAAGGCCGGAATATCCTCTGTCCGCTCGGACAGGGCCGGCACATGCAGGCTGACAGCGTTCAACCGATACAGCAGGTCGGCACGGAAACGCCCTGCCTCGACCTCGGCCTCCAGCGCGACCCGGCTGGTTGCAATGAATCGCACATCCAGATCATGCTGCACATTCGACCCCAGCGGCGTGATGACCCTGTCCTGCAACACGCGCAACAGCTTGCCCTGCATCGCCAACGGCATGGCACCGATGTCATCCAGCAGGATCGTGCCGCCGCGGGCATGGTCGAATTTGCCCATCCGCGAACGAATCGCACCGGGAAAGGCACCAACTTCGTGGCCGAACAATTCGGATTCGATCAGCGTTTCGGGCAATGCGCTGCAGGCGATCACGACAAAGGGCTGCGCTGCGCGTGCCGACAGGTCGTGCAGCGCACGGGCGACAACTTCCTTGCCGACACCTGTTTCGCCAATGATCAGCACATCGGCATCCGACGGACCAATCGTGCGCAACTGGTGGCGCAGATGCACCATGGCGTTCGACCGCCCCAGAAGCCGCGCCTCGATATCATCCGCCTGTCCGGCAACTGCCCGCAAGCGGCGATTGTCCAGAACCAGCCCCCGGTAATCCAGCGCGCGCCCGGCAATGGCCGCCAATTGCACACTCGAAAAAGGCTTTTCGATGAAATCATGCGCGCCTTCGCGCATCGCCCGCACAGCCAGAGGCACATCGCCATGACCGGTAATCAGGATCACGGGAATATCGCGATCGATTTCATGGATGTGCGACATGAGGGTCAGGCCATCCATATCGGGCATGCGGATATCCGTAATGACAACCCCGCCAAAACCGGCTGTCACCCGGTCCAGCGCGGGCTGCGCGGCTGCAAAACACCCGACATCCAGCCCTGCCAGCTCCAGCGCCTGCCGGGTCGAGGCGCGCAGGTCCGCGTCGTCATCAACCAGCAGGACGGTTGGCCCGTTCATTCAGCGGCCTCCAGCGCGGCGTCAGGTGCAGCTTGCAGAATCAGGACAAATTCCGCACCCCCCTCGGGGTGGTTGCGCATCGACAGGCTGCCGCCGAAATCACGCATGATGTTGTAGGAAATCGACAACCCCAACCCCAGCCCCTTGCCCACATCCTTGGTTGAGAAGAAGGGGTCGAAAATGCGGTCCTGTATCCCGTCCGGCACACCGGGGCCATGATCGCGCAGCACCAGTGACACGCTCGCCCCCTCGCGCCGCGCGCTCAGGTCAAGCGTCTTGTTCTGCCCGCCCTCGACTGCGTCAATGGCGTTGCTGATGAGGTTGACCAGAACCTGCTGCAAACGCACCGGCCCCGCCACGACCTGCAACGGCGCGCGCCCCAGATCGACCGAAAGCGTGACACCCGACTTGCGCAGCCGCCAACCCAGCAACTCCTGTGCCTCGGTCACTGGATCGGACAGAGTGACATGGCGCAGTTTCTGATTGGGCTTGCGGGCAAAATTGCGCAAATGGCGGCTGATGCGGGTCATGCGGTCGATCATGCCAAGGATACGTTCGATATTTCCCTGCGCCTCGGCATGGCGATCCTGCGCCAGCAGGACCTGTGCATTCTCGGCATAGTTGCGCGCAGCCCCCAAGGGCTGGTTGAACTCATGGCTCAGCGCCGCCGACATCTGCCCAAGGGCCGCCAGCTTGCCCGCCTGCACCAGTTCCGATTGTGTCTTGCGCAACTGGTGTTCCGCCGCGCCGCGTTCGGCGATTTCTTCGCGCAGGGCCGCATTGGCATCGCGCAACTGGCCTGTGCGCTCGATCACGCGGCGCTCAAGGTCGTCCTTGGCGGCCTGTTCCATCTCCAGCCGCTGCGCCAACTGTCGCCGCCTCAGCCAGACGATCGTGACCAGCAGCCCCAGTAGCCCCAGCCCCAACAGCCCGATGACAACGCTTGCCGCCGCCTGAACCCGTGCCGCGCGCGTGGGCAACAGAATCTGGACTGTCCAGCCTGCCTGCGGCATCTCGCTTTTCACCACCAGATATTCGCCGGCGACTGCATCCTCGCCATGACCCGACAGCAACCGGAACCCGCGCCGGTCCAGCCGCGACTGAAAGTCGATCTCGCCCAGTTCCGCAGAAGCATAGCGCCGTGTTGCCTGCGTGCGCGCCAGACGGTCGGGGGTCAGCGCCCCAAAGGCGCGAAACAGCCAGTCAGGCCGGTTGGACAGAAACACGATATCTTCGGGGTCGGTCACGATGATCCGCAACTCGTCCGAGGCCCATGCCTGTTCCAACTCGTCCACATCGATCTTGATGACCATGACCCCAAGGCGCTGCCCGGCCACGTCAATCGGTGCCCCGAAATAATAGCCCCGCTTGTTCGACGTGGTGCCCAGCGCGTAGAACCGCCCTGCCCCGTGGTCTATCGCGTCAAAGAAATAGGGGCGAAAGGCGAAATTCCCGCCGACAAAACTGTGCGGCTGGTCGAAATTGGAGGCCGCCAGCGTCTCGCCGTCGCGATACATGACATAGACATCCGACGCGCCCAGCAGTTCGGCAGCATCGCGCAGATAGGTATTGGCCGCCATCACCAGGTCCGGGTCGCGCGGTGCCAGCAGCAATGACCGAATCACGCGCTGATCGGCCAGCAGTTCCGGAAGATGTTCGAATCGTGCCAGTTGGCCGCGCAGGGTTGATTCGGCCAGATTGAGCGTGTTCTGCCCACGGTCCCGCAATTGCTGAAAGGCCGTGGCAAGTGCCTGTTGATGCGCCACAAGGGCCAGCCCCGCAAGCAACGCCGCCATCAGCGCGCCAGCAAGCCAGACAAGGGTATTTCTGGGCGCGATCATCGGTCATGTCCTGCCTGCGTTGCACATCTGCCATTTAGTACCGCGCAGCGCAGGTCTGTCAAACCGCCAGATCAGGCCCCATCAGGCCCCGATCAGGCGTTGAACAGGAAATGCAGCACATCACCGTCCTTGACCTCGTAGGTCTTGCCCTCGACGCGGAACTTGCCAGCCTCTTTGGCACCGGCTTCGCCGTTATGGGTGATGTAGTCGTCATAGGCGACTGTCTCGGCCCGGATGAAACCGCGTTCGAAGTCGCCGTGGATGACACCAGCCGCCTGCGGTGCCAGCGTGCCGGTCGGAATTGTCCAGGCGCGGGCTTCCTTTGGGCCGACAGTGAAATAGGTCTGCAATCCCAGCAACTGATAGCCTGCACGGATCAGCCGGTCGAGGCCCGGTTCCTCCAGCCCCATTTCCGACAGAAACATCGCGGCCTCATCGGCATCAAGCTGGCTGATCTCTTCCTCGATCTGCGCCGAAATGACCACATGCGCGGCCCCTTGTGCGGCGGCCATCTCTGCCACACGCGCAGACAAGGCATTGCCCTCACTGGCCGAAGCTTCCTCGACATTGCAGACAAACAGCACAGGCTTTGACGTCAGAAGCTGCAACAGCCGCCATGTCTTGCGCTCTTCTTCCGACACCTCGACCGTGCGCGCGGGGCGGCCATCTTCCAATGCCACCAGCGCGCGGCGCAGCAGGCGGTCCTGCTCGATGGCTTCCTTGTCGCCGCCGCGCAGCTTGCGCGACAGGTTCGCCAGACGCCGCTCGATGGATTCCATGTCTGCGATCATCAACTCGGTCTCGATGGTTTCGGCATCGGCCACCGGGTCAATACGCCCTTCGACATGGGTCACATCGTCATCAACGAAACAGCGCAGCACATGGGCAATGGCATCGACCTCGCGGATATTGGCCAGAAACTGGTTGCCCAGCCCCTCGCCCTTGGACGCGCCGCGCACCAGCCCCGCGATATCGACAAAGGTCATGCGCGTGGGAATCACCTCGCGCGATTTGCCGATCTCGGCCAGCTTTTGCAGCCGCGCATCGGGCACGGCCACATCGCCGACATTGGGTTCGATCGTGCAGAATGGGAAATTCGCAGCCTGAGCAGCGGCAGTACGGGTCAGCGCATTGAACAGGGTCGATTTGCCGACATTCGGCAACCCCACGATACCCATCTTGAAGCCCATCGCCATCTCCCTTGCACGCTGTCTGCGCCGGGCTTGTAGGGTCTGGGGCACAGCAAGACAAGGGCAGCCGCACGGCGCACATGCCATCAGCAGTTGATTCCGCGCGTGATTTCGCCCAAACCCGCTACACAGGACAGGGACACGAACAGGACCGGGGCACAAATGACCAGAATCGATCAGACTTTCGCGCAACTCAAGTCGCAGAGGCGCAAGGCATTCGTCGCCTACATCATGGGCGGCGACCCTGATCTGGAAACCTCGCTGGCCATCATGCAGGGCCTGCCGGATGCCGGTGTCGATGTCATCGAACTGGGCGTGCCCTTTACCGACCCGATGGCCGATGGCCCGACCATCCAGCTTGCAGGCCAGCGCGCGCTCGAAGCCGGGCAAACACTGATAAAGACACTGGAAATGGTCCGTCGTTTTCGGTTGGACAATGACACGACGCCAATCGTCCTGATGGGTTATTACAACCCAATCTATAATCACGGTGTGGACAGGTTTCTGGACGACGCAAAGGCTGCCGGGGTCGATGGTCTGATCGTGGTGGACCTGCCCCCCGAGGAAGACAGCGAATTGTGCCTGCCAGCACAAGCCGCAGGGCTGAATTTCATACGCCTCGCCACCCCGACGACAGATGCACGCCGTTTGCCCAAGGTCCTGCAGAACACGTCAGGCTTTGTCTATTACGTCTCGATCACGGGGATCACGGGCGCGGCAGCGGCGCAAGCCGCAGATGTCGGGCCAGAGGTGGCGCGAATCAAGGCAGAAACCGAACTGCCGGTGATCGTGGGCTTCGGAATCTCGACACCCGACTCCGCCGAGGCGATTGCAACTGTGGCAGATGGCTGCGTCGTGGGCTCTGCAATCGTCAAGCAGATCGCCGATGGAAAACCGGTGGCAGAGGTTCTGGACTATGTGCGCAGCCTGTCAGATGGCGCACATCGGGGCTGAAACGCGACAAGGCCACGCATTTGCAGCGTAGCCTTGGGAACAGCCC
>SKRW01000054.1 GCA_007118295.1 Paracoccaceae bacterium
ATGGATCCGCAATGGCGTGCATCATGCGATGCCTGCTAGGGTCAGGTATCCGGAACATGGCAAGAGGTGCGGCATGGTCGGCCACGTGATGCTGCAAGACGCTGCGCAGACCGATCTGCGCGCAGGTATCCTGAACATGCTGTGCCATTGCGCGGGGATGGAGGCCGGACACTCGCTGCTGATCCTGACCGAACCTGCGGGCAACATCCATTACGACCCCGAACTGGCCCCGGCTGTGGCAGAGGTGGCGCGCACCATCGGGCTGCGGGTCCGTGTGCGCGACCTGGCCCATTGCCCCCGTGCCACGCCCCCGCCACCCGAGGTGATGCAGGACATGGCACAGGCCGATCTGGCCCTGTTCCTGACACGGCGCGGGGATCAGTTGCGCTTTGATCCGGTGCTGGCACGGACCGCACCTGTCATGTGCTACGCGCTGGACCGTGCGATGATGGCGTCGCGCTTTGGGCAGGCGGATCATCGCGGCTTCGTGGCGCTTCTGGATTGCCTGAACGCGGCCCTTGCGGGGGCGCGGCATATCCATGTCACCTGCCCCCTTGGCACGGATTTTGCGGGCACGGGCGCGCGTTTTCCCGAAACGGGCGGAGAGGTTACTGTGCGGCGGTTTCCGCTGTCGGTATTTTCGCCAGTGCCTGCAACGGGCTATGGCGGCAAGATCGCTGTCGCGGGCTTTCTGACCGGCACGGGGAAATCGCGCTACACGCCCTATGACCTGCCCTTGGCGGATGTGCTGCATATCCGGTTCGAGGGCACCCGCATAACCGGCTTTGACGGGCCGGACGCCGTGGCGGCGCGCGCGCATTATGCGCATGTGGGCGCGACCCTTGGCACGGCGGCACGGCATGTGCATTCATGGCATGCGGGCATGCATCCGGGCTGCGCCTATGGCAGCCCCGCCGGTGCGAATGTCGAGCGTTGGGGCAGTGGCGCATTCGGCAATCCGCGCGTGCTGCATTTCCACACCTGCGGGGCGGTTGCGCCGGGTGAAATCTCGCTCAATGTCATTGACCCGACGATCCGGCTGGACGGTGTGCCCGTCTGGGAGGCGGGCCGCCTGTTCCCCGAGCGCGTTGCGGGGGGGGCCGAGATACTGGCGCGGCATGACGGCATGGCCGAATTATTCGCAAGCCCTGAAACCGACATCGGGCTGGCCCCGTCTGGCCGGTTGTCAATGCGCGAGTAGCTGGCTGAGGAATTGTGCTGCGCGGTCGGTTCTGGGGGCGGTGAAGAACTCTTCGGGGGGGGCCACCTCGACAATCTCGCCCTCATCCATGAACACCACACGGTCCGCGACGCGCCGCGCAAAGCCCATTTCATGAGTGACCACGATCATCGTCATGCCATCGCGCGCCAGCGTTTCCATGACATCCAGCACACCCGCGATCATTTCGGGGTCCAGCGCCGAAGTCGGTTCATCAAACAGCATGATCTTGGGCTGCATGCACAGCGCGCGCGCAATGGCGACACGCTGTTGCTGCCCGCCCGATAGCTGCGGCGGGTATTTGTCCGCCTGTTCGGCAATCCGCACCTTTTCCAGATAGCCCATCGCCAGTTCGCGCGCCTTGGCGCGGGACATGCCGCGATTGCGCACCGGGCCCAGCACCAGATTATCCAGCACCGTCATATGCGGAAACAGGTTGAAGCTTTGAAACACCATGCCGACTTCGCGGCGGATCGCCTCGATCCCCTTCATGCCGGGGCGGACATCCTTGCCATCGACCCGCAATGTGCCCTGCTGGTGCTCTTCAAGCTGGTTGATACAGCGGATCAGCGTGGATTTGCCCGACCCCGACGGCCCGCAGATCACCACCTTCTCGCCGCGCGCCACAGTCAGATTGATGTCATACAGCGCCGAAAACTCGCCATACCATTTGCACAGCGCGGAAATCTCGACCAGGGGCGGGGCATTTGTGTCTTTCATGATCTGCCTTTAGCGATGGTTACTTCGTCCTGCACGCTCTTCCAGCCGCGCAAAGACGAAGGCAAAGAAATAACACAGCCCGAAATACATCGCGCCCACCAGAATCCATGTCTCGAACACCTTGGTCGTGCTGGCAGCGACTTCGGTGGCCAGAAAGGTCAGTTCCTGCACGGAAATCAGCGAGATGATGGCGCTGTCCTTGATCAGGGTAATGAACTGGCCTGCCAGCGGTGGCAGGATCTTGCGGATCGCCTGCGGAAAGATGATGTCGCGCAGCAGGTTCCAGCGCGACAGGCCAATGGCGCGGCCCGCTTCCCACTGCCCTTTCTGCACCGACTGGATGCCTGCACGCACGATTTCGGTGATATAGGCGGCCTCGAACAGGGCAAGGCAGATCAGGCCGGTCAGGAAGTTGGTGAACAGGCGCGGGTCGCCAAAGGCAAACCGAAAGAACGCATTGTCCACCCAGGGGCTGGACGTGTTGATATTGTTCAGCCCCATCGCGGGGAAAATCTGGCTGGCAATGAAGAAATAGAAGATGAAGATAAAGATCAGCGGCGGGATATTGCGGATCAGTTCGACATAGGTGCGGCTGAGGATACGCAGCGCAAGCGAATTGCAGGTGCGCCAATAGCCCATGATCAACCCGATGATCGCCGCAAGGATCGTGCCCCAGAAGGCCAGCCGGATCGTCGTGAACAAGCCCTGCAACAGCAAATTGGCAATCCATTGTCCGGTGTCGGGATCAACCCGCACAACGAAACGCAGGACCCTGTGCCATTCCCAGTTGTAGACCAGCACAGCATTGACCCGCCACACCACATAAGCCAGCACCGCCGCGACCAGTGCGAAAAGCAACCAGTCAACCATCGTCAGACGACGGGGCGGCGGGGCCGGAGGAAGGGCGCGGCGGGTCATGCTGTTCAGGTGCTGCGCTTATTGATCAGGCGCGACCTGGTCGATCCAGGCGGTCTGACCCTGGAACCAGAAATCATGGCGTTCCTGCAACCAGCCATTGGTCTGATGCACCAGAATCCAGTTGGAAAAGAAGTTCAGCGCGTCATGCTCGCCCTTGCGCAGCGCAAAACCTTCATTGCCGGTGCTCAGATTGGCCCCGTCAAACGCCACATGAATCCGCTCCGGGTTGCCTTCGGCCCAGAAGGCGGGCTTGGGTGCGCTGGAAATGACAGCGTGCGCGTTGCCGTTCAGCACTTCCTGAAATGCCTGCGCGTCATCGTCGAATTGCAGGATATTCGCGCGCGGGAAGGTGTTTTCAAGGATCGTGCACCCCACGACCCCCCGGCGGCAGGACAGGTTCACACTGGTCTGGTTGAAATCATCCATGCTGAACCCTGTCGCCAGGTCATTATTCGCCGCCATCTGCTGGCCCGAATTTGCATAGGGGATGGTGAAGTTCACAGTCAGGTTGCGTTGGGGTGTGATCGACATGCCGCCGATGATCACATCGAAATTGCCCGCCAGCAGCGCCGGGATGATCCCGCTCCAGGCGGTGGGGACGAATTCGATCTCGACGCCCAGATCCTCGGCCACCTTGGTGGCCACGTCAATCTCGAAGCCCATCAACTCGCCATCAGTGCTGCGCATGGCCCATGGCACGAAGGTGGACATGCCCACCATCAGCTTGCCGCGCCGCTGGATCGTTTCCAGCAGTTCTTCGGCCTGCGCAGGTGCTGCGGGCGCGATGAACCCGGTCGCCGCGACCGCTATCGCCGCTGTGAGGGTTTTCATTTTCGTTAGGAATTTCATTTGTTTATCCTTTCCCGTTGGTGCAAGTTACATTTGTCAGCGTTTGTCTTTGTTCAGATACCATTCAAACAATGTGACAGCGAAAGACAGCGTCACGGTCAGTGCCAGATAGATGCCTGCAACGATGAACCAGACCTCGAATGCCATGAAGGTGTTGGATACAAGGTTCAGACCCTGTGTCGTCAGTTCCGCCAGCGCGATGACACTGACAATCGCGGAATGCTTGATGGTCGATATCAGCAATCCTGTCAGTGGCGGCAGGATCAGTGGCATCGACTGGGGGATGATGATGTAGCGATACTTGTCGGATGTGGACAGGCCGACCGCATCGGCCCCTTCATACTGCCCGCGATCCACCCCGCGCAGCCCGCCACGGATGATTTCGGCCGCGAACGACCCCTCGAACAGCGCCAGACACAGCACACCGGCCCAGAAACGGTCGATTCCGATAATCGGGGCCAGCACGAAATAGACCAGAAACAGTTGTACCAGCAGTGGTGTGTTGCGGATGGCTTCCAGATAAACCGTGGCGATGATGCGGCCCGCGAAAGACCCGGACATGCGCGCCAGTGCCGTGACAAACCCGATCAGCACCGCCAGCACACCGGCCAGTGATGCAATCTTGATGGTCATGATCAGGCCGCGCACAAGCGGGCCCCAGATGATCTCGTCATCAATCACGCGGTAGAAGAAGGGCTGCACGCGATACCATTGCCAGCGGTAGTCCATCGCATCGATCCCGCGCCAGACCAGCCAGCCCAGAACCGCAAAGACCAGACCAGCCTTGGTCAGTTGCCAGAACACGGCCATCATCCGTCCGACATCGAACCCTTGCTCGGGCAATTTGCGAAGCGATGACAAAGCCTGTTCCATGATGCCTGGCTGGATAGCGCGGTCGTTCCCTGCGATACTCCGAACTATCCAGCGAGAATCATCACGCTGTCAACGAATTATGCTTTCTAAATGTTTTTTTGTTATTGACGGCACTTGTGTGGTTACTGTTTCATCACTGGACAAGACCCTTTGCATCGCGTCTGCTTTTCTCATGCGACTTACATTTCGTCAGATCGAGGCGTTTCAGCATGTCATCGCGACAGGCTCTGTCACCGATGCCGCAGCGAACTTGGGTATTTCGCAGCCTGCTGTCAGTCGGTTGCTGGCTGATTTCGAGGCGCAGGTTGGCTTCAAGCTGTTCCTGCGCGCCGGACGCAACCTCAACCCGACACCCGAGGCGCGGATGCTGCTGGACACGGTGCGCCGGGCCTTTGGCGGGCTGGACCGCATCCGCGAGGCTGCAGAAACGATCCGCGATTTTCAGACGGTCCCGTTGCGGCTGGTGACGACGTCGTCCTTTGCGGTGCGGGTACTCCCTGATCTGGTGGCAGCCTTTGCCAGACGCAGACCCGATGCGCATATCGCGCTGGATGTGCAATCGACCGATGACGCGGTCGAGTGGCTGACGCTGGAGGCATATGATTTCGGCTTTGCCTGCACGCCCTCGGCCAACCCCAGACTGAATCGCCGCGATATCCTCGCGGGCGAAGCCGTCTGTCTGGTTCCCGAAGGCCATGCTCTGGCCACACGCGAGCAGATCACGGTTGCGGACCTGCAGGGCCAGAGCCTGATCGCCTATCGTGCGGATTCGCAGTTTCGCCATCAGGTGGACACGCTGCTGGCCGCGCATGACGTGCGCCCCGATATCCGCTACGAGGCCCGCACCACCGAGGCCATGATCCGGCTTGTGGAACGCGGTATCGGGCTTGCGCTGGTCGGCACGGCCCGTGCCGGGGATTACCATATGTCAGGCTGTCGCGCGCTGCCGTTCAAACCTGCAATGCCCTATGTGCTGAACATGATCTGGGCGAACAGTCGCGCGCCCACCGCCATCGCCGCCGATTTTGCCGAGATGGTTGACGCGATGATCGCGCAAGGCGCGCTTGCGTGAGCCGCGCCATGCTTACGACCGATCTGAACGCACCGGGTCGGCAGGTGGGCGACCTGCTGATCCCATGGTCGGACAACCGCAACCCGCTGGGGCGCTATCCGGTGCCTGTCATTACCCTGTCCGGTGCGCCCGGACCTGTGGTTCTGGTCCTTGGCGGGGTGCATGGCGACGAATTCGAGGGGCCAGCCGCCATCATGCGGCTCGCACGGGACCTGACGCCCGACGCGCTGCACGGTCGGGTGGTGCTGATCCCGGCGGCAAATGCCCCGGCATTTGCCGCAAGCGCCCGATGCTCGCCGCTGGACGGGGGCAATCTGAATCGTGCCTTTCCGGGATGCGCGAATGGCACTCCCACGGCCATGATTGCGGACTGGTTGCAAGACTGGATGATCCCGCGTTGCGATGCCGTGATCGACCTGCATTCCGGGGGCAAGGCGTCGGTCTTTGTGCCCTGCACCCTGCCACAGGCCGGGATCAGTGACAGTCTGGATGCCGCCAATGCGGCCCTTGCGCAGGCCTTCGGGCTGCCGGTGATCTGGCAACTGGGCGCGCAGAATGATGACCGCTCCGTCAACGCGGCCTGCGCGCGGGCGGGTGTGGCCTGCATCGCGGCAGAACTGGGCGGCGGTGGCGGGGTGGACCCGGAGGTGACCGACATGGCCGAGGCGGGCCTGCGCCGGGTGCTGCATCATCTGGGGGTGCTTGCCTCCGCACCGCCCCCGGACCCGCGCGCCAATGCCACGCGGGTGGAAATCGCGGCCCCCGCCGATCACGTCATCGCGCCTGCGCGCGGGCTGTTCGACCGCCGCTGCCGCGCGGGGGACCGCGTGACACAGGGCGATCTGGCGGGTTGGCTGCATTTCCCCGAAGAACCTGCGCGCGCCCCGCTGCCGCTGGTGTTTCCGCAATCGGGGCTGGTGCTGGCCCATACCATGCGTGGTTTGGTGGATCGTGCTGAAATGCTGGCGCTGGTCGCGCGCGAGGTCGCCTGAAGTGATCTCAGAAACAGGCGACAGGAGTTCTCGGTTCGAGATTGCGCCAGAAATAAGGGGAAAAGCGTTGCCAGCAACACTTTGAGCCCCCGAAACGCTTTACACGATCTGCGCCAGTTGCGCGGCAATATAGGGCGCATAAGCCTGCTCGACCGCCAGCAACCAGCCATCCCCCTGCCGCAGAACCAGCGCACGCACGCCAAACCCGTCTGTCTGTGCGCAGGCATCGGGTCCGAACGCGCCCGGATGCAGGTCCAGCGGACAGGCGATGGACATTGCGACATCCGCATCCCGCCCTGACAGCGTGAAAAAGGCCAGCGAGTCCGACAGCAGCACAACACTGGCGTCCGGGTGATGGACAGCGGACAGGGCGGCGTCCAGCCCGTCCTCGTGATCGGGCGGGGCGATCAGCAGCCAGCGATGCGCGCCAAGCCACAGAAACGCGCGGTCATCCTGCCGCGTCAGGCGACAGGGCCGGTCCGGCCATGGCGGCAACAGGTCCGACCCAAGCGCCGATGGGTCGCCTTTTATCTCGAACACGGTCCGCCGCGCGGGGCCGGTGATGGTCAGATCATACGCCATCGGTCATTCCCTCATCCGTGTGCCGTCGGCGTCGTGAAAAACTGGTGCGACCACCTTTGCGGCGATGGTGCGGTCGGGCAGACGCACCTGCACCCGCTCGCCCCGGCGCGCATGCCCCCCTAGCAACAGGCCCAGACCGACCCAGCGGTCCAGCACGACCGAGCGCACGCACGCCGTTACCAATCCTTCGGAGGCTTCGCGCCGTCCGCCCGGTGTGATCGGCGCGCCCTCGGGCAATGATACTTCGGGGTCTTCGGGCAAGAGGCCGACCAGTTCGCGCCGCGCCAGCCCCGATGCGCGGCGCAGGCGGACAGAGCGCAGGCCGATGAAATCGCCCTTCTTGGCGGCCATCGCCCAGCCCATGCCCAGATCATAGGGGTCTACTGTGCCATCGACCTCGTGCCCCAGCGACAGAAACCCCTTTTCCACCCGCAGCACATGATTGGCCTCGGACCCGATGGGGATGATCCCGTCCTGTGCGCCAGCCTGTAGCAGCGCGTCCCAAAGTGTCGGCAGATCGCGCTGGCGCACGTTGATTTCATAGGACAACTCGCCTGTGAAACTGACCCGCGCCACCCGCGAGCGCAGCCCGGCCACCTGCCCCGCGCGCAGCCCCATGAAGGGAAAGGCATCGGTTGACAGGTCCATATCCGTCAACCGCGCCAGCACCTGCCGCGCGCGCGGGCCACAGAGCGTGGCATTCATCCATTGCTGCGTCAGGTTCACCACGCGCACGCGCCAGTCGGGCCGATCGATCTGGAGGATCTTTTCCAGATGCAGCCCCACGGCATCGGCATTGCCCGTGGATGCAGACAAAAGAAACCGATCCTCGGCCAGCCGGAAGGTCACCCCATCGTCAAAGATCAGCCCGTCCTCGGTCAGCATCAGCCCATAGCGGCCCATTCCGGGCGCAAGCGTACCGTAGCGCGCGGTGCAGGCATGTTCGATCAGGCGCAACGCATCCGGCCCCTCGATGGCATACAGGCCCAATGGGGCACCGTCATAGATCGCAACCCCCTGGCGTACGGTCCGCGCCTCGCGGTCGATGGTTTGCTGAAAGCTCTCGCCCGGTTGCGAGTAGTAACCCGGACGCCGCCAGCGCGCGCCTGCTTCATATATCACCGCCCCTTGCGCGATGTGCCAGTCGGTCAACGGCGTGTGACGATAGGGCAGCAGGGCAGGCCCGGCCCGCCCCCCGGCGATGGTGCCAAAGCTGACCGGCGTATATGGCGCGCGAAAGGTGGTCGTGCCAATCTGGCCCGGCGCCGCATCCTGAAGCCCTGCCAGAATGCCGATCACATTGACATTGCCGGTCTTGCCCTGATCCAGCGCCATGCCCGCCGTGGTATAGCGCTTGGCATGCTCGACTGCGCCATAGCCTTCGCGGTTGGCCAGCGCGATATCATCCAGTGTCACGTCATTCATCAGATCGACAAAGGCCTTGCTCCCGGTCGCAGACGGCACGGACCAGAGCGGCTCGATGCGGTAGGGCGCGTCCTCTGCCTGCGGGATATCGGGCATGGCAAGCCCCAGATGCGCAGCCACGGCCCCTGCCCCCGATTGCAACGCCTGATGCAGGCCGAACCGCCCATCCGCCGCCCCCACACTGGCCGAAGGTTGCGCGGTCCTGTCTGGCCGAAAGGCTGCAATCGTATCATCCCAGCGTAGGGTCCCGCGGGATTGGGAATGCAGATGCACCGCCGGGTTCCAGCCCCCCGACACCGCCAGCAGATCACAGGCGATGCGCTGCGTCTTGCCACCCGAAAGGGGGGCGACCTCGACCCCGCGCAGGCCCCGCCAGCCAAGGCTGCGCTGCACCACTTGCCCTGCCAGAAGCGGCAGGTCATCCGCACTGGCCCCGGCGCGGCTGTCGATCACGGCGGCCAGTTCCACGCCGCCTGCGCGCAACTCGCGCGCCACATCATGCCCGCTGTCATTATTCGTGAACACCACCGCGCGCCGCCCCGGCCTGACGCCCCAGCGATTGATATAGGCTTGCACCGCCGAAGCCAGCATCACACCGGGACGGTCATTGCCGGGGAAAACCAGCATCCGTTCAATCGCACCCGTCGCGCAGATCACATGGCGCGCGCGCACTCGCCAGCCGCGTTCGATCAGGCCCCTATGGTCTGGCGCGCGCTCCTGTACCATCACCAGCCCATGTTCGCGCCAGCCCCATGCCGTGGCGTGTTGCAGATGCGTGACATTGGGCAGCGCCGCCAGTTCGGCAACTGCCGCCGCAACCCAGTTCATCGCGGCTGCGCCGTCAATCCGTGCAGGGCGCGCCAGCAGGCTGCCGCCTGCCTCCAGCCCCTCATCCGCCAGCATCACGCGCGCGCCCGCGCGCGCCGCCACGACTGCGGCCATCAGCCCTGCCGGGCCTGCGCCCACGATCAGAAGGTCACACTGCGCATTGCGCACTTCATACCGGCCTTGGGGCGGGGTGTCCGGCACAGGGGCCAGTCCGGCGGCCTTGCGGATCGCAGGCTCGAACAGATGCCAGTCTGGCCACATGAAGGTCTTGTAATAGAACCCCGCCGGGATCAGCCGCGAGACCAGCCCCGCCACCGCCCCCAGATCGCACCGCACCGAGGGCCAGCCATGGATGGACCGGACCTCCAGCCCGTCGCGCAGCGGCAGCGTGGTGGGCACGACATTGCCTTGTCCCTGCGCACCTGCAAGTGCCGCCAGCGCCGCCGGTTCCTCGACCCCGGCCCCCATGATCCCACGTGGGCGATGATACTTGAAACTGCGCGTGACGATCCGCACGCCATTGGCCAGCAACGCCGAGGCCAGCGTGTCGCCCGGATGGCCGGTCATGCCCCGCCCGTCAAAGCGAAAGCGCAGGACCCGGTCACGGTCGATCCGCCCACCCTGTGCCATTCGCTCAGGCGCCATGACGCACGTCCAGAATGTCATGCGTGCGCGTGTCGCGCAGCACAGTCAGCCAAGCACCACAGCCCTTGGCATGGCACCAGCGTTCCGGCACCGGGCCCGCGCGGTTCTCGGGCACAGTCAGCCAGTCAACCCAGTCTGCATCCGACACCTGCGCCGGATCATCAGGCCGCCGCGTGGCTGCCGGGCCGCCATAGCTGAATTCGATCTCCGCACGCGGCCCGCAAAAGGGGCATTCGATCAGAAGCATATGCTACCTCGCTGTCGTTGTGCCCGCTTCGAGCACATAGTCCAGATGCCGGAACCGCCCCAGACCAAAAGGCGCGGCCAATGGGTGCGGGGTGCCCGTCGCCACCAGATGCGCCAGACACATGCCCCCTGCCGGGATCGCCTTGTAGCCGCCCCACCATCCGGCGGAAACGAACAGCCCCGGCACATCCGTGGCTGATACAATCGGGCTGGCATCATGGGCGATGTCCAGATGCCCGCCCCATTGGCGCAGCATCTTGACCTGCCGAAAGGCGGGAAAGAGATCGAGCATCGCCGCGACCGTTTCCTCGAACACATGCTGTTTCACATCGCGCCGAAAGGATTGCCCCAGATCGGTCGCCCCGCCAATGACCAGTTCGCCCTTGTCGGACTGGCTGAGATAAACGCCCAGATCGGGGCAGTTCACGATCACATCAAGACAGGGCTGCAAGGGTTCGGAAACAAAAGCAGAAAGGTTGATGGTACGCAGCGGCAGTCGCAGCCCTGCAGTTTCAGTCAATGTGGTCGTGTGGCCTGATACGGCCAACGCCACCTTGTCCGCGCGCACCACACCGCGCGGGGTGTCCACCCCTGTCACCGCGCCGTCAGCCCCGCGCAAAATCGCCCTGACAGGGGTGTTCTGGTGGATCTCGACCCCCATTGCATCGATGGCACGCGCATAGCCCCAGGCGACGGCATCATGGCGGTTCACGGCGGCATCCGGGTGAAACTCTGCCCCGAGGATCGGCAGGCGTGCATCCGGCCCGCCCCCGGTCAGGGGGGGGACCATGCGGCGCAGTTCCGGCACGGACATTGGCCGGTATGTGGCACCATGCAGGTCCATCGTCAGCCGCCGCCGCCGCCGGTCGCGCACCATGCCCCATGTCTGCAACACATCCACCATCCCGCGCCGCGAATGCATGGTGTTGTAGTTCAGATCCCGCGTGAGCCTGTCGAACAGGGCAACCGAGCGCACATAGAACGGGATGGAATCGTCGCGCATGTAGTTCGAGCGGATCGTGACTGTATTGCGCGCGACATTGCCGCCGCCCAGCCAGCCCGCCTCCAGCACCGCAATGTTGCGCGCCCCGTGATCGCGCGCAAGGTGCCATGCCGCCGCCAGCCCATGCCCGCCAGCCCCGATGATGAGGATGTCATAGCGCGGTTGCAATTCGCGGCTGCGCCAATGCCTTGGCCAGCCCTGATGCCCCGAGAGCGCCTGTCGCGCCAGTTCCAGAAACGAGAATCGCGCCATTGCACCCTCCGATACGCAGAACGATATCCTTCACACATAATACCACAATGTTTTTATAACTGCAGAATGCGTTTTTGTTCTTTGGTGGCGCATGGATCAGCATTTCCCGCGCGACAACGACACAGTGCCTGCGCGCGCCACATCCTTTGGCGGGACGATACAGGTCACGAAGGCGTGGGACTTGCCCTCGTATCCTGACGGCACGTCTGATAGAACTGCTACACAAGTTCACTGTTGGGGACAGAATGCGCAGCCTTGCCGCACTGAATGCACGCGAAACACCTCTGGCGATCCTGACGATCTGTGCAGGCGTTGCCTTTCTGGTGGCCAATGATGCGGTCGCAAAACTGCTGACCGATCGTTACACCCCCATCCAGATCGTGTTTCTGCGCAATCTGATCGCCGTGCCGATCATTGTCGCTGTCATCCTGATGAGTTTTGGCGCTGCCAGTTTGCGCACGCGCCATCTGGGCCTGCATGCGTTGCGCGGGGCGTTGATGGTGACAGGGGCATGGCTGTATTTCACCGCACTTGTCTACATGCCGCTGGCCGAAGCCACCGCGCTGGTCTTTTCGGCGCCGATCTTCATCACGGCGTTGTCCGTGCCGTTGTTGGGCGAGCATGTCGGCTGGCGTCGCTGGGGGGCAGTGCTGCTGGGCTTTGTGGGCGTGCTGGTGATCGTGCGCCCCGGCAGCGCCGCGTTTCAGTTAGCCGCGCTGCTGCCGGTCGGCACCGCTGTGGTCTATGCGATCTTCATGATCAGTGCGCGCTGGATCAACCGGGCAGAGCGTCTGTGGACGATGATGCTGTTCGCAATGCTGTTTCCGATGATCTATGCCGCACCCTTTGCCCTTGCCAACTGGGCACCAGTTCAGGCGGGGGATATTGCCCTGTTTGTCGCTATCGCCATTTTCGGCAGCCTGGGGCTCGCGCTGATCGGGCAGGCGTTCCGCATGGCCCCTGCGGCGATTGTGGCCCCGTTCGACTATACCGCGCTGATCTGGGCTACCGGGCTGGGCTGGCTGATCTGGGGGGATATTCCGACAGTCTGGACCCTGATGGGCGCGGGCATCATCGTGGCAAGCGGGATCATCATCATCCTGCGCGAGGCAAAGCAGGACGCCTAGGCGCATCCCGGCCCGAACGCGTCATCGCGCCGCAGAAAGACATTGATCGCGGGGCGATCTTTCCCTAAGCAGGATATCGATGGTGCCCGAGAGAGTCTCGGGAGAATAGGGAAACCGGTGCGGAGAACCCCTCCAATTCCGGTGCTGCCCCCGCAACTGTAAGCGGTGTGCCCCCGTCTGATGCCACTGGACCATCATATGGTCCGGGAAGGCAGGGCAAGCACGTCAGCCGCAAGCCAGGAGACCTGCCATCGCAACTGAAACACCAACCCGGACGGGGCGTCCGGAGGAGGGCATATGGCGACACGGCATCCCTGCGCGCAGCGCAAGAGCCTGACCTGCATCCCTGCGAGATCCGGCAGGGGGCGACATGCGGCACAAAACCCTTGATCTGACAAGCTGCGCGACCTGTCCGCTGCGTTCTGGTCCCTGTCTGGCGGGGATGGCGTTTCTTGAACGCCTGTCCCATGCGCTGAGGCTTGCGCGGCGCGTGACAGGTGCGGTCCCCGACATGGGCGGTGAAATCACCCTGACGCAATGCCCCGCCTGTGACCACTGCGTGTTGCGCTGGCAGGCCGAGGGCGGCGCGCTGGAACTGGGCTATGACGGTCATGTCCTGCTGCGGGGGCGCATGACTGCGCAACTGGCACAATGAGTTGCCCACCCCCCGCACCTGCCGCATTGCGTCTGGAGCAGATCGCCTGGGGCGATGGCATCCTGCAGCCCGTCAGCCTGAGCCTTGCACCGGGGCGCGTGCTGGGGGTGCTGGGGGCGAATGGCGCGGGCAAATCGACGCTTCTTCGGCTGATCTACCGCTTTCACACTCCGCAATCGGGCCGCGCGCTGCTGGACGGACAGGATGTTCACGCCATGCCCGCACGAGCCGTCGCGCAGCGCGTGGCGGCTGTGTTGCAGGAACAACCCACCGATTTTGCGCTGACCGTGGCCGAAATCGTGGCGCTGGGTCGCGCGCCGCATCGCCGCGCGCTAAGTGGCCCGTCGGCGCGCGATGCGCATGTGGTCGAGCATGCGCTGGCCCGCCTGTCGCTGCTGGATTTTGCGCAACGCCCCTTTGGCACCTTGTCGGGCGGCGAGCGTCAGCGCGTCATGGTCGCGCGTGCGCTGGCGCAGGAGCCCGGCCTGATCGTGCTGGATGAGCCGACCAATCATCTGGACATCCGCCACCAGCTTGAAGTGTTGCGGCTGGTGCGCGGGCTTGGCGCGACTGTTGTGGCGTCGCTGCATGACCTCAATCTGGTGCAGGGTTTTGCCGATGACCTGCTGGTTCTGCAAGGCGGGCGGGCGCTGGCCTTCGGGCCTGTGGCGCAGGTTCTGACCCCCGATCTGATCGCGCGCGCCTTTGGTGTGCGTGCGCATCCGCGCGGCCCCGCGCAGTTCGACTTTTCCCTTTTTGATGACATGCAACAGGAGAGACAGGCATGAAATCCCTACCCCTCGCAGCGCTGGCAGCCCTGATTGCGGCCCCTGCCCTTGCCCACCCGGTCACTGTACAAAGCTGCGACCGCGACGTGACCTTTGATGCCCCTCCCGCGCGTGCCGCGTCCAATGACGTGAACCTGACCGAGATGATGCTGGTCCTCGGTCTGACCGACCGCATGGTGGGCTACACGGGCATTTCCGGCTGGAACAAACTGGACGAAGAAATGCGCGCAGACGTGGCGGAACTGCCGGAACTGTCGGAACGCTACCCCTCGCGCGAGGTGCTGATCGGCGCGGATCTCGATTTCTGGTTCGCGGGCTGGAATTACGGGATGCGCGTAGGTGGCGAGGTCACGCCCGACACGCTGGAACCCTTCGGGATCGCGGTCTACGAGTTGACCGAAAGCTGCATTCATATCATGGCCCGCGATGGGGTCGCGATTGATGATATGTATAACGATATCCGCAATCTGGGCGCGATCTTTGGCGTGGATGCGCGGGCAGAAGAATTGATCGCCGGCTGGCAAGCGAAACTGGCCGAGATTGCCGCGACCATCCCCACAGGCGATCCGCTGCGCGTCTTTGTCTATGACAGCGGCGAGGATACGCCCTTCACTGCCGGGCGATTTGCCATGCCCACCGCCATGATCGAGGCCGCAGGCGGGCGCAATATCATGGATGATGTCGAGTCAAGCTGGACCCGCGTCGCGTGGGAGCCAGTGGTCGAGCGCAACCCCGAAGTGGTCATCATCGTGAACTATGGCGAAGTCACTGCCGAGCAGAAGATCGATTTCATGAAATCAAACCCGGCTTTCGCGGGCATGGATGCGGTCGTCAATGACCGCTTCGTGGTGCTGGAATATGTCGAGGCCACACCGGGGCCGCGCAATATCCGCGCCATCCGCGCGCTGGCCGACGCGTTCCACGGCCAGTAACCATGCGCACGACCCCCAGCCCTGAAGCCGCCGCGCCGGTTCTGGCCACACAGGCCAGATTGCCTGCGCTTGCGCGCCCGGTCCGGCAGGGGCTGTGGGGGCTGGGATTGGTGGCGCTGGCGCTGTCCATCTCTGCCGCTGTCAGCATCGGGGCCGTTTCCATCCCGCTGGGCACAGTCTGGGGGGTGATCGCAAACCGGGTCGCGCCCAGTCTGGTGACGCCCGACTGGTCAGCGGGACGCGCCGCCATTGTCTGGGACATCCGCCTGCCCCGCGCGCTGCTGGCGGCATTGGTGGGCGCGGGGCTGGCGCTGGTGGGCGCGGTGCTGCAAGCGGTCACGCGCAACCCGCTGGCCGACCCGCACCTGCTGGGCATCTCATCGGGTGCTGCCTTTGGGGCGATTCTGGCGCTGTTGCACACGGGCATGTTTCTGGGGCTGGCCACGGTGCCGCTGCTGGCATTCCTGGGCGCGCTGGGATCGACGGCGCTGGTGCTGTCAGTCGCGAGTTTCGCGCAGGCCACCAGTGCGGACCGGCTGGTGCTGACCGGCGTGGCGGTGTCGTTCATCGTGATGGCGCTGGCCAATGTGCTGATCTTTCTGGGCGATCCGCGCGCGGCGCATACGGTCGTGTTCTGGATGCTGGGCGGGTTTGGTCTGGCGCAATGGGCGCATCTGATCTGGCCTGCGCTGATCCTTGGCATGGCCGCGCTGTGGTTCCGCGCGGTGGCAGGCTCGCTCAATGCCATGACCATCGGGGATGAAACCGCATCGACCCTCGGCATCCCGGTTGCGCGGTTCCGGATCACCTGTTTCGTGGTGGCCGCGCTGGTCACGGGCGTCATGGTGGCGTTTTCGGGCGTCATCGGCTTTGTGGGCCTGATGATCCCGCATATCGTGCGGCTTGTGGTGGGGGGCGATAATGCGCGTGTGCTGCCTGCCGCGATGCTGGTCGGCGCGATCTTTCTGGTCTGGGCCGATATTGTCGCGCGCACCCTGATGCGCCCCGAAGACATGCCCATCGGAATCGTGACCGGGCTGATCGGCGGGGTGTTTTTCATCTGGCTGTTGCGGCGTCGGGCGCGCGGATAGATGCAGTTCGACGCGACCCATCGCGCGGCCTTGCTGGACGTGTTGCGCTGGCGACGCGACGTTCGCCACTTTCGCACCGACCCTGTCGCAGAGGACACCCTTGCCCGGCTGCAGGCTGCAATGGATCTGGCCCCGTCCGTCGGCAATGCCCGGCCATGGCGCGTGCTGCGCGTGGATACGCCCGATTTGCGCGCGACCGTGCGCGCGAATTTCGAGGCCACCAACGCACGGGCGGCAGCGCAATACGAGGGGGCACAGGCGGACGCCTACAGGCAACTCAAACTCGCCGGGCTGGACCGCGCGCCCGTGCAGCTTGCGATCTTTACCGACACCACCCCG
>SKRW01000297.1 GCA_007118295.1 Paracoccaceae bacterium
CTTCCTGCCCCGGTCGCACCTTGAAACGATTGATTGTCAGATACATGCAGCCCCCTTCCAGTCGCGCCGCAAGCATAGCGCGCAGGCCTGCCCGCGCAAGCCGGTCCTTTCCAGTCGCAGCACCTTTGGCTATGCTGCACCGCAACAGAGGGGTTTGGCATGAAACTGTTTGCAGGGCTGGGCAATCCGGGCGCGCGCTATGCGCAGAATCGTCACAATATCGGCTTCATGGCCGTGGACCGGATCGCCAGCGACCACGGATTCGGCCCATGGCGCAACAAGTTCAATGCCGAGTTGGCCGAAGGGCGGCTGGGGTCGGACAAGGTGATCCTGCTAAAGCCCCAGACCTACATGAACCGCTCGGGTCAGGCTGTGGGCGAGGCGTTGCGGTTCTACAAACTGACCCCGGCGGATCTGATCGTGTTCCATGACGAACTGGACCTTGCTCCCGGCAAGATGCGGCTGAAACAGGGCGGTGGGCATGCGGGCCATAACGGGCTGCGGTCCATCCACGATCATGCCGGGCCGGATTACGCCCGCGTGCGGCTGGGAATCGGGCATCCCGGCCACAAGGACCGGGTGGCGGGATATGTGCTGTCGGATTTCGCCAAATCCGATCAGGACTGGCTGGACGACCTGATGCGCGGCCTGTCGGACGGGGCCGCGGCGCTGGCCAGTGACGACCGTGCGCGCTTTGCCAATACGGTGGCGCTGCGCACCGCGCCAGCACGCAAGACGCAAGTCCCAAAACCCGCCGTGGCAGAGCCCGCGCCCGCCGCCCCCCAACCCGCAGAAACGCGCAGTGCGCTGCAAAAACTGATGGACCGTTTCAAGTGAGTTTCCGTGAGCATGCCCGCGATCAGGCTGCTGCCTGTGCAGCGCTCGGCTCTCCCTTCACGGCGCGGCTGCTGACTCTGGTGGCCGACCGGCTGGTTCCCGGCGGGGCTGTGGCTGACCAATTGCTGCACTGGACCGGTGCGCGGCTGGCCGCCGACGCAGTGGCGTTGCGGCTGGCAGGGGCGCTGCATCATCTGGTGCTGTCCGGAACAGCGCCCATGCTGGCGCGACTCTATGCCAACCCGCCCGAAAGCGACCGTCAGGCGTGGCGTGTGATCGAAGCGGCGCTGCGTCAGCATGAGCACGCGATCTGCGCCATGCTGGAAAGCGCGCCCCAGACCAATGAACTGCGCCGGTCTGCTGTGCTGATCGCCACGGCGCATTGGCTTACGGCCCGCTATCAGTTGCCGCTGGTGCTGTCAGAACTGGGGGCGAGTGCGGGGTTGAACCTGCTATGGGATCACTATGCGCTTGCGATTCAGGGGCAGACCTATGGCCCGCAGGACCCTGTCCTGACACTTTCGCCTGACTGGTCCGGCACACTGCCCCCGCTGGCCCCACCGCTGATCCGGGCGCGGGCGGGGGTTGACCTGAACCCGCTGGACCCGGTCGCGGACCGGTTGCGCCTGCGGGCCTATATCTGGGCAGACCAGCATGAGCGCCACGCGCGCACCGATTCCGCACTGGAGCTTGCCGCCGAGAAACGCCCCGAGATCGCGCACGGGTGCGCCATCGACTGGCTGGAACGACGGCTGGCCAAGCCCATCCCGCAGGCAATTCACCTCGTCTATCATACAAATGTCTGGCAGTATCTGCCCCCTGATCTGCAGGACCGCGGTCAGGCCCTGCTGGCGCGTGCAGGGGGTCGGGTGCGCGCGGACGAACCGCTGGCGCATCTGGCCATGGAAGAGGATGGCGAAGGCCCCGGCGCTGGCCTGCGCCTGCATCTGTGGCCCGAGGACAGGGTGATCGCGCTTGGACGCGCGGATTTTCATGGCCGCTGGGTGACATGGCAGGCACCTGACTGCTGACACGCCTTGCCGCACAGCCCCTATGCGCGGACAATGTTAAGTGTAAACCGATATGGACATCGCCGCCGCGCATCCTATGTGTTCGCTGCATAACCTGAATAAGAGGACCACCATGGCCATCCGCATCGCGCCCTCCGTCAATGTGCTTGGCGGTTCGCTGCAGCCCTGTTCGCGCGCGCCGGTAACCGGGTTTTTCCGCAATGGCGCGTGCGATACCTGCGCCGAGGATCACGGCAGCCACACGGTCTGCGCCGTGATGACGGCAGAGTTTCTGGCGCATTCCAAATATCTGGGCAATGATCTGTCGACACCGCGCCCCGAATACGGATTTCCGGGGCTGAAACCCGGCGATCAGTGGTGCCTGTGCGCGGGTCGTTTTCTGCAGGCGCATGACGAGGATGCAGCACCCGGGTTATACCTGAAAAGCACGCATCAGCGCGCTCTCGACATCGTGCCGCTGGACGTGCTGCGTGTCTACGCGCTGGATCTGGAATAGCGCGCGCGCCCGTCAGTCGCTATCGGTGCTGTTCAGACGGTCGGCCAGCAGATCGTCAATGAAAATGCTCATCAATTGCCCGCGCCCGCTGACACCGGCCTTGCGGTAGATGGCGTTGGTCTGGGCCTTGATCGTGCCTTCCGATGTCTTGCGGAAGCCCGCAATCTCCTGAGTTGAAAATCCCTTGAGCACAAAGAAGGCAACGTCGCGTTCGGCCGGGGTCAGTTTCCACTGCGCGAAATGTTGCTCCAGCACTTCCATGAAGGCGGACGAGGCCCGCTGCAATTGCGCTTCGGCCCGGCCCAGACGACGCTGCGACTGAATCAGCAGCAACCCGGACATCACCAGCCCGATCAGCAATGCAACGGCGGCACCGATTTCCATGAACTCGCGCATTTGCCAGTCAATCGGCTGGCGCTCGATGCCCAGAACCGAGAACGCGATATTGCTGATGAAGAACAGCGCGCCCACGGCCTGCACGGCGACCATGGTCAGGATGATGAGTTTCAGTCGCACAGCGCCTCCTGTTGGTAGAGGCGACCGCAGTGATGCCGGTGCAAGGCGCGTCGAAAATACTTCAACTTATGGTTCCAACTCATTGAAATCACTTTCTGCAATCAGCTTTCCGCCGCGTGGCATCGTCTTTTGTCCGGTTGCGGGGGCCATCTGTGGTGCAAATTCAACCGCATAGTCGCGCAGAACCTGACCAGAGGACATATCCAGAACCACCTCGCGCCAGACCAGACCTTGCGAGGCCACGATCCGGGCACGTCCAAGCAGTGTGCGGGTAACGGATTCGACGCTGAAGCCCTGACCTGCCAGTGCCTCGACCACCATATCCGGCGTGATCCGGTTCTCTGCTCCATGTGTCATCTGCGCGGCAAGCAGGGCTGCCGCGCACAGGCCGAGAAAGGATCTTGGTCGCCGGATCATGGTCAGATATTCCGCCGGGTCAGCGGGTCCAGAAATGCGAAAGCCGCATTCCGCAGAATTTGCAGAATGCGGCCATACTCCAGACACTCGTTACGCAATCGCAATTCACGAACCCACACAAATACAGGATAGACAAACCAGCCTGTATCTGGTGGGCAAAGGGGCTTTACCAACCACGCGCAACACCTGTAACACGCCCCCCTTGCACACCAATAAAGGTACTAAAGTTGCCCGGCAGGATGCACACACCTGACCGGGCACGTCACTGGCTTACACAGATGCGCATTGAATTCAAATCAGGATTAAGTTTATTTCAGGTTCATAAACCCGAGTTTATGCGCTCATTTCCACACCCAGATGGCGAGCGACCGTGAAAATATCCTTGTCGCCGCGACCACACATATTCATCACCAGCAAATGATCCGCGGGCAGGTCGGGGGCGATCTTCAGGACATGGGCGAGGGCGTGGCTGGGTTCCAGCGCGGGAATGATTCCCTCAAGCGCGCAGCAGGTCTGGAACGCGGCCAGCGCCTCGTCATCGGTGATCGAGACATATTCGGCGCGTCCGATATCCTTCAGCCAGGCATGTTCGGGGCCGATTCCGGGGTAATCCAGCCCCGCCGAGATCGAATGCCCTTCAAGGATCTGGCCATGCTCATCCTGCAGCAGGTAGGTCCGGTTTCCATGCAGGACACCCGGCCGCCCGCCGCTCAGGCTGGCGCAATGCTCCATCCGGTCATCGACACCGCGCCCGCCAGCCTCGACCCCGATGATGCGCACATCCGTGTCATCAAGAAACGGGTAGAACAGCCCCATTGCGTTCGACCCGCCGCCTATGGCCGCGATGATCGTATCTGGCACACGGCCTTCGCGCGCCATGATCTGTTCGCGGGTTTCCTTGCCGATGATCGACTGGAAATCGCGCACCATGGCCGGATAGGGGTGCGGCCCGGCGACAGTTCCGATGCAGTAGAACGTGTCGCGCACATTCGTCACCCAGTCGCGCAGTGCATCGTTCATCGCGTCCTTCAAGGTTCCGCGCCCCGATTTCACCGGCACGACCTCGGCCCCCAGCAGTTTCATGCGGAACACATTGGGGGCCTGCCGCTCGACATCATGCGCGCCCATGTAGACGACGCATTTCAGCCCGAAACGCGCGCAGACCGTGGCCGTGGCCACGCCATGCTGGCCCGCGCCGGTTTCGGCGATGATGCGGGTCTTTCCCATGCGCATGGCCAGCAGGATCTGGCCCAGAACATTGTTGATCTTGTGCGCGCCGGTGTGGTTCAACTCGTCGCGCTTGAGGTAGATCTTCGCACCGCCGCAATGCTCGGTCAGCCGCTCAGCGAAATACAGCGGCGACGGGCGGCCCACATAATGCGTCCACAGGTCGTCCATCTGCGCCCAGAACGCGTCATCCGTCTTGGCGCGTTCATATTCGGCCTCCAGTTCCAGGATCAGCGGCATCAGCGTCTCGGACACGAAGCGTCCGCCATAGATGCCGAACCGCCCCTGTTCGTCAGGGCCGGTCATAAAGGAATTGATCAGATCGTCTGGCATTGGTCTGTCCTCGCATGGGGTCTGCCCTTGGTCCTAGCGCGCGGCGTGCAGGCGGGCAAGGGGGATGGCGCGACAGCAAGGCAGACACATCCGCCGAACCTGCGCCCGCACGCGCGCGCGAGGGCGGCAAGCAAGCGCCCTGCAAGGGCGCGCAGCGAGGGTGGGC
>SKRW01000037.1 GCA_007118295.1 Paracoccaceae bacterium
ATCAGCACCTTCAGGCCCAGCCGATGTGCCGCCACCACCAGCGCGTCGAAATCCGACAGCGTGCCGAACATCGGATCGACATCGCAATAGTCGGAGACGTCATAGCCAAAGTCCTTCATCGGCGAGGTGAAGAACGGGCTGACCCAGATCGCATCAGTGCCAAGGCTGGCGATATAGGGCAGCCGTTCGATGATGCCGCGCAGGTCACCGATCCCGTCGCCATTGCTGTCCTGAAAGCTGCGGGGGTAGATCTGGTAGATCACCGCCCCGCGCCACCAGTCGGGGTATAGCTCCAGCCCGTGTTCGGGCTGCAACATGGTTTGTGCAGTCACGTTTGGTATCCTTACTTGACGGAGCCAGCCAGCAGGCCGCGCACCAGATAACGTTGCATTGTAAAGAAGACCAGCAACGGCACCGCGATCGAAACGAAAGCGGCCGTTGCCAGAATACCCCAGTCACCCCCGCGCGAGCCCAGCAGATCATCCGCGATTTTGACCGTCATCACTTGCGAGGCAGCACCCGACGGCAGGAACACCTTGGCGACCAGCAAGTCATTCCATGTCCACAGGAACTGGAAGATCGCGAAAGAGGCCAGCGCCGGGAAGCTGAGCGGCAGGATGATCCGTACGAATATCTGGAAATCAGTCGCGCCATCGACCTTGGCGCCCTCGATGATATCGCGCGGCAACCCGACCATGTAGTTTCGCAAGAGATAGACCGCGAGCGGCAAGCCGAAGCCCGTATGCGCCAACCATATTCCCAGAAAGCTCTGCCCGATGCCAATATCCGTATGCAGCCGCAACAAAGGCACCAGCGCCAGTTGCAACGGCACGACCAGCAAACCCACGACAGCCGCAATCAGCAGTCCCCGGCCCGGAAAATCCATCCATGCCAGCGCATAGGCAGCAAAGGCCGCGATCAGGATGGGGATGATCGTAGCGGGGATGGTCACGGTCAAGGTGTTGATGAACGCGCGATCCATCCCATCGGCGAACAGCACTGTATTGTAGTTCGCCAAGGTGAATTTCGGCGGTGTGCGGGCCTCGAAATACAGTGTGGGGCCGCGCGTCAGTTCTTCTGGCGTCTCGATCCTGAAACTGCCGTCAGTGTTGATGACAACCGTACCGCCACCGCGCAGTTCGGATTGGTCGCCCGCAGAAAACTCGCCAGGCTCCACAGCGCGCGTGCCATAGGCCGAAACAACCCCACCTTCGGGAAATTCGCTTGCAAGCGCAGGGTCGGCAAAGACATTTCCCTCGATGATAAAAACGCCGCCCTCTTCGCGCGCGCCATCGGTTGCGACACGGGTGCGGAAATTCAGGTCGACCGCAAAAGGTGCCTGCCACCAGCCCGAATTCGATATCTGGTCACGGTCGCGGAAAGACGACACGAACAGCCCGATCGTAGGCAGAAGCCACAGCAGCACCAGGATAAGCACCGTGATGTTGACAAGCACACGCCCACCCTGATTTTGTCCGGCGATATTGTCCATTGCTCCTGCCCCCCTCAGCGCATTTCTTTCCGGGCCTGCCGGATGTTCCAGATCATCACCGGCAGCACCAGAATCATGATCACGAAAGCCACTGCCGTCGCCCGCCCGTCGTCGCGGAACATATATGTCATCATGTAACTTGGCAGGATATGCGTGCCGAAATTGCCGCCGGTCATGGTGTAGACGATGTCAAAGACCTTGAGCGTCAGGATCGTGATTGTGGTCCAGACCACAACGATAGTGCCTATGATCTGCGGCACCTTGATCTTGAAAAACACTTGAAACGGGTTCGCGCCGTCAATGATCGCGGCTTCGACTGTTTCTTCAGGAATGCCACGCAATGCTGCCGACAGGATGACCATGGCAAACCCGGTCTGTATCCAGACCAGGATGAACATCAGAAAGAAATTGTTCCAGAACCGCACCTGAAGCGGATCAAGTGCCACCAGTCCGATGCTGGTCCGGATCGCATTGATGATGCCAATGTCGGGATTTGCCGAATACACGAATTTCCAGATCAGCGACGCGCCGACGAAGGAAATCGCCATCGGCATGAAGATCAGGGATTTGGCGATGTTGCCCCAGGACAGCCGGTCCGTCAGCTGCGCGATGAGCAACCCGAAGAACGTGGCCGCCGCCGGGACGAACAGAACCCAGAGAAGGTTGTTGAACACCGCCGTACGGAAACTGCTTTCGCTGAACAGGTCAATGTAATTGCCCAGGCCGATGAAATTCGCGCCCGACCGATCGAACAGCGACCGCCAGAACGACCCGACCACAGGATATGCCAGATAAAGACCCAGCGCGAACATGGCAGGAAACAGGAACAACCACGGACGCACCTGATTGGCGCGATTGATATTGCGCCCGGCTTGCGGGCCCTTGGCCGGGAAGATCACCTTGTCGAGCACAAGGTTTGAAAAATAGAAGTATCCGACACATCCGCCGACACCGATCAGGATGGTCAGTATCCCCTGCAGGACTGGTGGCATCGTTCCCTCCCCCATGAACTCAGGTCACCTGCAACGAGGCGTGCCTGCAAATCTGGTCTTGTCGAGAATTTCTGGCAGAGGGCGGGCCACGCATGTCGCAGCCCCGCCCCGATTATTGCCGTGTTCAGCGCATAGAGTCCCAACGAGACTGGATCGCGTTGGCCACACCTTCAGCCGGGGTGCCGGTCACGAAATCGACCATGCCCGTCCAGAACGCGCCCGCGCCGATTTCACCCGGCATGACGTCCGAAGCGTCGAAGCGGAAAGTCGTCGCTTCCAGCAGGATTTCGTTCATCGCCCGCAAGGAGTCATCAGCGAACACGTCCAGATTGACACCTGTATGCGGGGTCAGGAAGCCCGACTGCGCCATCCAGACCTCATGTGCGATGGGGGTCTTGAGGAACTCAATCAGCCCACGTGTCGCTTCGGAATCATCGGTGATTGCGAATTGCGTGCCCGCACCCATTACCGGCTCGCCCAGATCCCTTTCGGCAAAGGCCGGGAAGTAGAAGAAGTCATAGTCGAAACCGAATTCGGAACCTTCAGGGAAGAAGGCCGGAATAAAGGACGCCTGCTTGTGCATGTAGCAATCGGGCGGGATCTGGAACAGGCCGCCCGGGCTGTCGCGGAAGTCAGTCGTGGCCACAGCCTGCGGACCACCCTGCGCCCAACCTTCGGACTGCGCAAACACGCCAAAGGTCTCGATCGCCTCGATCACCTCGGGCGAGTTGAAGGGCAGGTCATTCGTGATCCACTGGTCGTAGAGTGCGGGCTCGTGCAGGCGCAGCATGATGTCCTCGACCCAGTCGGTCGCAGGCCAGCCAGTTGCAGCACCCGACCCCAGACCGATGCACCAGGGCGTTCCACCGTCATCGACAATCTGCTGCGATAGCGCGAGCAGGTCTTCCATCGTTTCGGGTATTTCGTAGCCCATTTCCTCGAACTGCTCGGGTGCGTACCAGACCAGCGACTTCACATCTACCTTGTAGAAGAAGCCGAACATCTCTTCTTCGCCATCGGGGTTGGGGAAGGTCCCCAGATCGACCCAGGACTGGCCAGCGGCGTAGTTTTCGACCATCCAATCAGCAGTATCACTGCCCAGTGGCGCCAATGCGCCGCGCGCAGCCATGTCAGCCGCCAGACCCGGTTGCGGGAACACGGCGATGTTGGGTGCCGAATTGGCCTGAATCGCGATCACGATGTCTTGCTCGAAACTATCTGAACCGGAATACTCTACGGTCGCGCCGGTCGCTGCCTCGAAATAGGCCATGGCGTTGCGCAGAAAGGTCTGGTCCGGCTGCAGCCATGGTCCGGAAATCGTAACGGTCTGACCCGAGAAGTCATGCGCTTCGGCAAAAGCATCGAAACTATCCCAGTTGAAGCCTTCTGTGCCCGGCTCGATGATCAGCTCTTGCGCAATCGCGCCACCGCTCATCAGGGCAAGCGCCGCGACGCCCGCGTAAAGTCTGGATTTCATTGTCATCCTCCCAAGGTTGACTGTCTGTTGTGCACAATTCTTTTGCTCGTGCTGATCAGCATCCCAGCAGCTTGGAATCAAATGATCCAAACCGCTTTGGATAGCGGCACCGTGTCTGAACGAATGTCACCTGTCAATCCTGTTTCACGCAAAGATGCTGAAATATATCAGGCTTTTCGCAGGTGCAGAAAAACACCTGCCTGCGATAAACCCTTTTCACCGGCACGGTATTTTGCATAGTATCGCGCAAGTTCAACACGGTTTGGCCAAAATATGAGCGTTACACTGAAGCAACTTGCCGCCTCGCTGGGTCTGTCGCCCACGACGGTCAGCCGTGCTCTCAATGGCTTTCCAGAGGTCAACGCCGCCACCCGCAAGCGCGTCGAGGACGCTGCTGCGCGCGCGAATTACCACCCCAACACCCGCGCCAAGAGCCTTGCCACCGGGCGCGCGCAGGCGATAGCGCATGTCATCCCGGTCTCGACCAGCCATGAAATCGTGAACCCGGTCTTTGCCGATTTCATTGCAGGTGCGGGCGAAACCTATGCCCGCAACGGGTATGAGATGATCCTGCGCGTCGTGAATGATGATGACGAAACCCAGGCATATCGGGACTTGCTCGCGCGGGGGTCGGTCGATGGCGTCATGGTGCATGGCCCGCGCACCTTTGACCCGCGCATCAAGCTTCTGACCGAACTCGGACTGCCGTTTCTGGTGCATGGACGGACCAGCGGGGTGAACACGCCCTATTCCTGGCTTGATATCAACAACCAGCGGTCCTTCCACCGCGCAACGCAGTTTCTGTGCGATTTCGGGCACCGGCGCATCGCGTTGATCAACGGGCTGCAGGACATGGATTTCGCGGCCCGGCGGCGCAACGGATACCTGCAGGCATTGGAAGGCGCTGGCATTGCCCCGGACCCCGCCCTGATCCGACATGCCGAAATGACCGAACCCTATGGCTACCGTGCCGCGCAAGAGATGATCCAGTTGACCGAGCCACCAACCGCCTTTCTGGCGTCGTCGATGATCGTGGCCTATGGCATCCGGCGCGGACTCAGCGACCTGGGGCTGAAACTGGGACGCGATATCTCGGTCATCACCCATGATGACGAGTTGTCCTATCTGCCCAATGACGGCGATGTGCCAATGTTCACGGCGACCCGGTCCTCGGTGCGTGAGGCAGGTCGGCGCGCGGCCAACATGCTGCTGCAACTGGTCGGGCAGCCCGGCACTGGTCCGCTGACAGAGCTGATGGAAACAACACTGGTGCTGGGGGCCTCGACCGGGCCTGTGCGGAATTGCGCCTGAGCGGGCGTCAGGCTATGTGGGCATGGCGTCTTGCAGTGCAGCCCGTGTGCACCTAATCAGACGCATAGAATTACGTTAGCGCAAACACAGGCAGGGAACATGGCAGGTAGCGACACCCCCGCACTGGTCGCCGATGTAGGCGGCACCAATACCCGCGTGGCGCTGGCACGCGGGCGCGTGCTGATCTCGGGCACGACCGAGCGGTTCCGCAATGCGGACCATTCGGGGCTGGAGGCGGTTCTGCGCGACTACCTGTCGCGTCACCGCAACCGCCCCAAGCGCGCCGCCGTGGCACTGGCGGGGCCGGTCCGGGGCGATCACGCCGAGATGACAAATCTGGGATGGAGCATCGAGGCAGGCGCATTGGCGCGCACCTGTGGGCTGGCGCATGTGGCGCTGCTGAACGACCTGCAGGCGCAGGGCCACGCCCTGCCGCATCTGCCCGAAACGCATCTGCGCCGCATCCGCACAGGCCAGCCCGAAGGGGGCACAAAACTTGTGATCGGGCTGGGAACGGGCGTGAACGCGGCCCCGGTCTATCCGGTCGGCACCGGCCATCTGGTGCCCCCGGCCGAAGCGGGCCATGTTCATCTGCCGCTGCATGAGGCGCTGGATTATCGGCTGGCCGACTGGCTGATCGCGCGGCGCGGCTTTGCCTCGGTCGAGGATGTGCTGGCAGGCGCGGGGCTGGAGCGGCTCTATGCGTTCCACGCCGCCGAAGCCGGACAGTCACAAGCCCTCGATGCCGCCGGGATCATCGCCGCGATGGAGGCGGGCGACGCGTTGGCCAAGGCCACAGGGCGTCACTATGTGCGGCTGCTGGCACAGGTGACAGCCGATCTGGCACTGATCGCGCTGCCCTTTGGCGGGGTCTATTACATCGGCGGGGTTGCCCGCGCGATGGTGCCATGGTTCGAACGGTTCGGGTTTGATGCCGCCTTTACCGATATGGGGCGATTCTCGGATCTGGTGGGGCGCTTTCCAGTGTCGCTGGTCGAGGATGATTTTGCCGCGCTTGCAGGCTGCGCAGGCTATCTGGCAACGACCTGATCGCGCAGGGGCATGCGTTGGCCGATGGCGTTCAGCGCAACCCCCAGAGCCGCGAAGGCCAGCACCAGCCCGGCCACATTGACGGCGACCGCCCCTGCCCCCAAGGCGCCGACATCCAGAAACGGATACGGATACCAGCCCGTCAGCGCCCCGCGCCCCAGCCCATAGGCCGCATAGCCCGCGGGCCAGATCAGCCACCATACGGGCTGCCCCCCGCGCGGGGCATTGCGTGTCGTCTCCATCAGCCAGAACCAGACCATCAGCGCGGGCAGGATGGAATGAAACGCCTGATCGGTCCACCAGGTCAGCCCGCTGAAATTGTACAGATGCGCGAGCATCAGATGATAGATCAGTCCGACAACGATCATCGACATGGTCACCATGGTCATCCAACCAAAGGACAGGCGACGGCCAGTCGTGGCGATGGTCAGCAGGGTGGCCGCCATCAGCGCATTGGTCAGGATCGTGAAAAACCCCGCCAGCGCCCAGAGCGTGGCCCCCAGCCCCTGCCCGTCCCGCGCAAGGTTGAGCCCGATCTGCGTGAGCAGCGCCAGCGCCCCGATCCCGCCGATCAGCCCCGCCGTGATGCGATATTTGTGATCCATGCCTGCCCCCTGATTCGCGCGCCAAGCCTACGCGCGGGCAGGGCCTGCGAAAACACTTGCCGTTGCGAAAACTTCGCGGCAAGGCTTTGGTCGATGGAATGGCGCGACGAAGGTATCTTGCTGGCCACCCGGTCCCATGGCGAATCCACCGCCATCATCGAGGTGTTCACTGCCCTGCACGGACGGCATGCGGGTGCCGTGCGCGGCGGGGCCTCGCGCAAGATGGCACCGGTGCTGCAGCAGGGCGCGCAACTGGACCTGGCCTGGCGCGCGCGACTGGAAGAGCATATCGGCAACTTCACGGTCGAATTGACGCGCGCACGGGCCGCGCTGGTGATGGGGGACCGCCTGGCGCTACTGGCGCTGGGATCGATCTGTGCCTTGTGCCGCTTCGCACTGCCCGAGCGCCAGGCCTATCCGGGGCTTTATACCGCAACACATGCCCTGATGGACGATCTGGGCAATCCGGGCTGGCTGCGCGCCTATGCGCTGTGGGAAATGCTGCTGCTGGATCAAACCGGCTTTGGCCTCGATCTGGCACAATGCGCGGTGACCGGCACACGCGAGGGGCTGGCCTATGTCAGCCCGCGCACAGGGCGCGCAGTGACGCGCGCGGGTGCAGGGGAGTATGCCGCGCGGCTGCTGCCATATCCCAAGGGGCTGTCACAGGACGCCCCGCTGGATGCGGCCGAACTGGCGCAGGCGCTGCATCTGACCGGGTATTTCCTGCAGAACTGGCTGGCCGCCGCCGTGGGACGCCCCCTGCCCGAAGCGCGGGCGCGGCTGGTTGCCGCACTGGCGTAGAGGCACGAGTAGGGTGGGTGCTCTGCACCCACCAACCCGAGCGACCAAGGTGGGTGCAGAGCACCCACCCTACGGCGCATCCTGCCTGCGCGCCTCTATCACGACAAACGCCTGCGCCCAGGGCGGGTCATCGGTCAGGCTGACATGGATCACAGCCTCGAATCCGTCAGGTGTCATGGATGCGAGGCGTTCGGCGGCCCATCCCGACACATGCATTGCCGGTTGGCCACCCGGACGATTCGTCACCCACATGTCACGCCATGAAATTCCCATCGCCAGCCCGGTGCCCAGCGCCTTCGAACAGGCTTCCTTTGCAGCCCAGCGTTTCGCATAGGTCGCGGCATCGTCGCCGCGGCGCACGGCGCGCGCGCGCTCCTCTGCTGTGAACACCCGGTTGCGGAAGCGGTCGCCAAACCGGTCCAGCGTACGCGCGATCCGGTCGATATTGGCCAGATCCGTTCCGATACCAAGGATCATCAGCGCCTCAGAGCCGCGCCAGATTCATCTGCCGACGCATTTCGCGGATTGCCGCCTCCAGCCCGACAAACATGGCCTCACCGATCAGGAAATGGCCGATATTCAGCTCGACCACTTCTGGAATCGCAGCGATCGGGCCGACATTGACGAAATTCAACCCATGTCCGGCATGCACTTCCAGCCCCAGTTCGTACCCCAGCGCCGCCGCGCCAAAGAGCTTGCGCAGTTCCGCGTCGCGCGCGTCATCATTGCCCGCAGCACAATGTTCCGCATATGCGCCCACATGCAGTTCGACAATCTGAGCGCCTACACGGGCAGCCGCCTCGACCTGCGATTCGTCGGGCGCGATGAACAGTGACACCCGCGCGCCCGCGGCGCGCAATGGCGCGATATAATCGCGCAGACGGTTCTGGTCGCCCGCCACTTCAAGGCCACCTTCGGTCGTGCGTTCTTCGCGCCGTTCAGGGACAAGGCAGACAGCATGTGGCCGATGCTTGACCGCGATGCGCTGCATCTCTTCGGTTGCGGCCATTTCCAGATTGACCGGCAAACTCACCGCGGCCATCACTGCGTCCAGATCGGCATCGCGAATATGCCGCCGGTCCTCGCGCAGGTGCAGGGTTATTCCATCGGCCCCCGCATTCTGCGCCAGCAGCGCCGCGCGTACCGGGTCCGGGTCGGTGCCACCGCGCGCATTTCGCAGTGTCGCCACATGGTCGATATTCACGCCAAGCCGCAAATGTGCGTTCTGAGCTGCCACAACACTCCCTCCCAACTGACGAGACCGGAACATACGCGCCTTGCGCCAAAACTCAATGCTTCGCGAGGGCACCTCAGGGCTTGTGGTCGTTTTTTCGCGCCAGATCAAAGCGTTCCTGAAGTTTTTTCAACCTACGGTTGCGATATGCCAGGATCACAGGCAATGACAGGAAATACGCAGGCACTGCGCAGATTACGCCGATGATGATCCCGCCAAGCATGTAGGGCAGCAGGATGTCACCACCGAAACGGACCAGCTTGTCCCAGTGAAACGGCCCCGCCGAGAAGATCGCCTGAAAATTATACCACAACTCACCCCAGATCGCGCCAAAGGCACCCATCACTTCGGACACCTTGCGCACATGCCCGCGGCCCAGCAGCAACGAGCCCAACTCCATCGCGCTATAGGCGATGACCGGAAAGGTGAACGGGTTGCCGAAGAATGTGGCGAGCAGCGACGCAAAGATGTTTCCCCGCAGCATCCACGCCACCGAAGCCGCCGCGATGAAATGCAGCCCAAACAGCGGCGTGCAACTGACGAACACACCTGCAGCGATTCCCTTTGCAATGCGTTCGGGACTGTCGGGCAGACGGCGCAGACGGTGCATGACATAGCTGGCTGACCGCCCCCATCCGCCGCCCGGATAGAAAAAATTCAGCAGAGACTGGCGAAAATTCCGTTTGGTGCGACGTTTGAATACCAAAGTGTCAGACCTTCATGTTCCCCAAAGGCCCGGTTCCTCCGCGCTCACTGGCTGCAGCCTCACGGCTGCAACGAGGGGTCTCGTGCACGGACAATCTGGGCGACGGCAGATTCTGCGTCAAGCGCAGTCATCACCTGATGCAGATGCGATATGCCGCGCACCTCGACTTCGACCAGGAGGCGAAAGAAATCTGGTTTTCGATCGACGAAGCGCAGGTCGGAAATGTTGGATTTGTGCTCGCCTATCAGACTGCACACCCGTCCTAGAACACCTGCATCATTGGAAATCGTCATGTCAAGCGTCAGGCCATAGACAGCGGGATGTGTGCCGTCCAGCCAGCGCAACTCGATCCAGCGCTCGGGCTGGCCTTCCAGTCCTGCCAGCGCCTCGCAATCCATCGCATGGGCGACCACGCCCTTGCCGCGATAGGTGATGCCGACAATGCGCTCTCCCGGCAGGGGCTGGCAGCAGGACGCACGGCGAAAGGTCTGGTCAGCCTCCAGGCCCGCAACAGGTTGCGCAGCGTCAACTTCGGGCTCGACGCTGGCCGTTTCGGGATAAAGCGCCGCCACAACCCGGCGCGCGCTGATCTCGGCGGCACCCACACGCGCGCGCAGTTCGGTGGCGTCCGGGATGTTGAGCATCCGTGCGGCTGTGCCCAGCGCCTTGGCGCCCATCTCGCGACCCACGGCCTCGAAGGCCACGCGCAACAACTCGTGGCCAAGACGAATGAAACGCTCGCGGTCCTCGTCGCGCAGCGACCTGCGGATCGCGGATTTCGCGCGTCCTGTCACCACGATATCGATCCAGCTTGATTGCGGGCGCTGGCCTTCTGCCGTAATCACCTCGACCGACTGGCCGTTCCTGAGCCGCGTCCAGAGCGGCACGCGCAGCCCGTCCACCTTGGCCGATACACAGCCATCACCGATGCGGGTGTGAATCGCATAGGCGAAATCCAGCGGAGTTGCCCCACGCGGCAACTGGATCACATCGCCCTTGGGCGTAAAGCAGAACACCTGATCCGAATACATTTCGAGCTTCACATGCTCAAGAAAGGCGTCGTGATCCTCGGAGCTTTCAAACCCCTCGGTCAGGGTCGAAATCCATTTGGCCGGGTCTACCGCAAAGGGGTTTTCCGACCGTTGCCCGTCGCGATAGGCCCAATGCGCCGCAACACCGGCCTCGGCGACCTCGTGCATCTCGCGGGTGCGGATCTGGATTTCGACCCGCTTGCCGTCGCGGCCAGAGACCGTGGTGTGGATGGACCTGTAGCCGTTATTCTTGGGCTGGCTGATATAGTCCTTGAACCGCGTCGGCACCGCGCGCCAGCGCGTGTGAACGACGCCCAGCACGCGGTAGCAATCTTCGGCCTTGTCGGTGATGATGCGAAACCCGTAGATATCGGACAGGCTGGAAAAGCCCAGATCCTTTTCCTGCATCTTGCGCCAGACCGAATAGGGCTTTTTCGCGCGGCCATAGACATCAGCCTGCAGCCCCGCGCGTTCTAGTTCCTGCCGGATGTCGGCGCTGATGCGGTGCACCACATCGCCCGATTCGCGTTGCAGCGTGATGAACCGGCGCAGGATCGAATTGCGCGCCTCGGGGTTGAGGACGCGAAAGGCCAGATCTTCCAGCTCCTCGCGCATCCACTGCATGCCCATACGCCCTGCCAGAGGGGCATAGATATCCATCGTCTCGCGCGCTTTCTGCGCCTGCTTGTCGGGACGCATGGACCGGATGGTGCGCATGTTGTGCAGACGGTCGGCCAGCTTGACCAGAATCACCCGCAGGTCGCGGGACATGGCAATCAGCAACTTTCGGATGTTTTCGGCCTGCTTGGCCTCGGACGAGGAAAGCTGCAGATTGGTCAGCTTGGTGACACCATCCACCAGTTCCGCGACCTCGTCACCGAACTGGCGCGCGACTTCGGAATAGGTGGATTTCGTGTCTTCGATGGTGTCGTGCAACAGGGCGGTGATGAGTGTCGAGTCATCAAGCCGCATTTCCGTCAGCAAGGCTGCAACAGCGACGGGATGCGTGAAATAGGGTTCGCCAGAGTGGCGGAACTGCCCCTCGTGCATCTGTGCACCATAATCCCAGGCCTTGCGAAGAAGCGCCTCGTCGGTCCGGGGATTATAATTGCGCACAAGTGCGATCAGGTCGTCCTGAGTGATCACGCGCGCGGCCCCTTCCTGCGCCCTGCGCGACCCTTGCGGGCCGGTCGCAGGTTCAGCCCGCCTGCCCTTGGGCTTCCATCAGGGCGCGCAGCATCTGCTCTTCGCTCATGCCGTCCTGTTCGGGGGCGTCCTGTTCCGCCGCACCCATCAGCAATGCCATGTCGTCATCTTCCGGCATATCGACTTCAATCTGGGTCTGCAGGCTTTCGATCAGGCGCTCGCGCAGGTCATCCGCCGATTGCGCCTCGTCTGCGATTTCGCGCAGCGCGACGACAGGGTTCTTGTCGTTGTCGCGGTCAACCGTGATCGGCGCGCCAGCCGTGATTTCGCGGGCACGGTGGGCGGCAAGGGCCACCAGTTCGAACCGGTTGGGAACCTTGTCAACACAATCTTCAACCGTCACGCGGGCCATGGGCACACTCCAATACGTCAGGAAATCTGGATCGAGTCTGCCACATACTGTTCCATGACCAACATGACAAGCCGTCGATACGCGATTTTGGCTGAATTCACTGTGAAACCGGCCTGATTTCGTCAATTACGCGTGGGGAAAGAGCCGCATACATTTCGGCAACGGACACGCCCAGAACCGGATGGCGCCAGTCCGGCGCGATATCATTCAGCGGGACAATGACAAATGCGCGCTCGTGCAGGCGCGGGTGCGGCAGGATCATCTCGTCCGGGGCGCGGGTCATCTGCTGGTCCAGAGGCAGGCTGGCCCAGGCCTTGTACCCGGCCAGATCCGGCAGCACGCGGTCGCCATAGCCCAGCAGGTCGAGGTCTATCACCCGCGCCTCCCAGCGTTTGCGCCGCGACCGTCCTGCCGACTGTTCGACGTCGTGCAGCAACGACAGCACTTCGGCGGGTGGGCGTGTCGTCTCGCAGACAATCGCCGCGTTCACAAAGTCGGGACCGGCACCTTTGGGGAAACAGGGCGTCAGGAACAACCGGCTGCGCCTTCTAACATGCAGTCCTGCTTGTGAAATCCTGTCAATCGCGGCGCTGACTTGCTCAGATGGGCTATCCATATGCCCCGCCAGATTACCCCCGATCCCAACTAACGCGCAATTGCAATTCTCCAACATATTTCTATGTTCCACCCTAGTGAAAGCTGCGCGATACGAACAAGCCGGTTCACCATTGAACTACCTTATCCGGTTATATTGCGCATCCCGCCTAATCAGCGAAAATGCAAAAGGCAAACAAGATGTTTTACAAGGACGAGCGCCTCGCGCTCTTTATCGATGGCTCGAACCTCTATGCCGCCGGCAAGGCGCTGGGCTTTGACATCGATTACAAACTGTTGCGGCAGGAATTCATGCGTCGTGGCAAACTGCTGCGCGCATTCTACTACACTGCCCTGCTGGAAAATGACGACTACTCGCCGATCCGCCCGCTGGTCGACTGGCTGCACTACAATGGCTACAACATGGTGACTAAGGCCGCCAAGGAATACACCGACTCGATGGGGCGGCGTAAGGTCAAGGGCAACATGGATATAGAGCTGGCCGTTGACGCGATGGAACTCGCGCCCCGGTTGGACCATGCGGTCCTGTTCTCGGGCGATGGGGATTTCCGGCCACTGGTCGAAAGCCTGCAGCGTCAGGGTGTGCGCGTGTCCGTCGTCTCGACCATTCGCAGCCAGCCTCCGATGATCGCAGATGACCTGCGGCGTCAGGCCGACAACTTTATCGAACTGGATGAATTGCGCGATGTCATCGGACGCCCACCGCGCGAAAACCGGTTTGAGCGGGATCAGACCGAAGCCCTGACTGACAACTGATCCGCCGACTCTGTTGGCCGTACGGGCAGCCCGCCGGGCTGCCCCTACGGCATTCAGACCAGTGCCTGACGCAGCAGGTTCAGCCCGGTCACCACCAGCATGATCAAGGTCCAGCGCCGGAATTGCGCCGCGTCAAGCCGGTCCTGCACCAGATAGCCCAGCCATAGCCCCAGCATGCCCGGCACCACCAGCAGCGCCGAAAAGCCCAGAGTCTGCGCATTGGCCACGCCCGAAACCACATGCCCGCCGATCAGCGCCACCGCCCCCACCAGAAACACCACGCCCAGCACGCGGACCATGTCATATTTGCCTGTATCGACGGAAATCAGGTAGATCATCACAGGTGGCCCCCAGATGCCCGAGATCCCCCCATAGACACCAGCGACGGCCCCGCTGACCCACTCTGCCCGCCTGCGCCGCTGCACCGGCAGCCGCAAGGGCACGCCTGCCAACTGGATCAGGGCGAAGGCGACAATCGGCCCCCCCAGAAGCACCAGCAACACCCGGTCCGGCAACGCCACCAGAAACTGTGCGCTGATTGCCAGCAGCACGACCATGACCGACAGCATGCGCCAATAGGTCCGGACGGTTCCCCACGCCGCTTGCCAGCCCTGCCGGAATGCCTGACTCAGGTTGGTGACAAGCGTGGGCAGCATCAGCCCCGCGAGCGCCAGTTCCACCGACATGAAGCTGCTTAGCCCCGATATCAGGATCATCGGCATCGCAAAGCCCAGCGCGCCCTTTATCACACCCGCAACAAGCGCCACGCCCATGGCAGCGAACAGGGCCCAGACAGGCAACCCGGCAGAGAAGAGGTCCAGCATCATGTCATCCGTTTCAGCACAGACAGCCTATACCGCAGCCGAAGCCACGCTGCAGCCGCGAAATGCCTGCGACATAAATGCAAAGATGGGCGCTGAATCAGGTATTTTTGTTGCGTCATCCGGGCCAAGCCCCTATGTAATGCCGCAGGTGCACAATAGCCCCCTTCATTTGCCGGAGAGTTCTATGCCTCATGATGGACAGCCCCTTCCCTCGCCCGTGATATCTGACCTGCTGGCGGTAACGCGCGACGCCCTGCCCGTATGCGAGGCGCTTCTTGACGCTGCCAAAGCGGCTATCGGCGCGCGTGTCGCGCCGTCCGGCAAGGTGGATGCGACGCTGCTGGAAACAGATCAGTATCCCGTCCACGGGCTTGCATGGCTTGCCACCTATGTCGAAAGCCTGCGCCAGATTCAGGGCTGGGCCGAAAGGCTGCAAGCCGAAGGGCGCTTTGGCCAGATGGAACAACTGATCCACCAGATCGCCTTTGGCGAATATCTCGACCAGATCGCGGGCGGGATCCCGATGAATCAGGGCGAGATCGTGCGCCTGTCGGATCTGGGCGTCTCTGCTGACCTCGTATCAGGGGCGGCAGGCCAGTTGCGCGCGCAGGGCAATACCGATGCCGCGCGCATGGCGCTTGTGGCGTTGATGCGTGACAATCAGGGCCGCGCCACATTCGGCGCGACGGGTCTGGATGATGAGTTGGAAATGATCCGCGACCAGTTCCGCCGCTATGCCGATGAACAGGTCCTGCCCCATGCGCATGAATGGCACCTCAAGGACGCATTGATCCCGATGGAGGTGATCGAGAACCTGTCCGAAATGGGGGTGTTCGGGCTGACCATCCCCGAAGAATTCGGCGGGCTAGGCATGTCGAAATCGGCCATGGTGGTCGTATCCGAGGAATTGTCGCGCGGCTATATCGGCGTGGGCAGCCTTGGCACCCGAACCGAGATTGCGGCAGAACTGATCCTGTGCGGTGGCACGCAAGAGCAAAAGGAACACTGGCTGCCGAAACTCGCCTCGGGCGAGATTCTGCCCACAGCCGTCTTCACCGAACCCAATACCGGCTCGGATCTGGGCGCGTTGCGGACCAAAGCCGTCAAGCAGGGCGAGGACTGGGTCATCAATGGCAACAAGACATGGATCACCCATGCCGCGCGCACCCATGTAATGACCGTGCTGGCACGCACCATCCCCGACACCACCGATTACCGCGGATTGTCGATGTTTCTGGCCGAAAAAACCCCCGGCACCGATACGGCACCCTTTGTCGATCCCGGCCTGTCGGGCGGCGAGATCGAGGTGTTGGGCTATCGCGGGATGAAGGAATACACTGTCAATTTCGATGATTTCCGCGTGGCGGGTGACAATCTCCTGGGCGGTGTCGAGGGGCAGGGCTTCAAGCAGTTGATGCAGACCTTTGAATCCGCCCGCATCCAGACTGCGGCCCGCGCCATTGGCGTGGCACAGAACGCGCTGGAAGTGGCGATGCAATATGCCGAGGATCGCAAGCAATTCGGGCGGGCGCTGATCGAATTCCCGCGCGTTGCGGCGAAACTGGCGATGATGGCCGTGGAAATCATGGTGGCGCGGCAGCTTACGTATTTCAGCGCGCGCGAGAAAGATGCCGACCGCCGCTGTGACCTTGAAGCAGGCATGGCAAAATTGCTGGGCGCACGAGTCGCATGGGCCGCAGCCGATAACGGGTTGCAGATCCATGGTGGCAACGGGTTCGCGCTGGAATATCCGATCAGCCGCATCCTGTGCGACGCGCGCATTCTCAACATCTTCGAAGGGGCGGGCGAGATTCAGGCGCAGGTGATCGCGCGGCGGCTACTCTGAGACGGCCTGACCGGACTGGGGCGCGTTGGGCGCGGTCGCAGCCCGCGCCCCTTTTTCTCGAAGCACCCTGCTCTCCGTTCAGACCGCCCCCCCGCACCGCACGGGCGGCGTGCAAGGGTGGGTGGGTGGGCGCGCCGTCCGGGCGGTGCGGGGGGCGGCACGACCGTCAGCCGGTTCTTGCCCGTCATATCAACTGGCGCTGGGTGACGATCTTCGGTATCTGCTTCCTGA